>CALGYO010000057.1 GCA_937934715.1 uncultured Desulfovibrionaceae bacterium
AGAGCGCGGCGTTCAGAGGCGGAAAAGGAGAGAGGGGCGCGGCTTTCTCTTTTGGCGGTTCTGCAAAACGAAATACTATCGTTTGTAGACCTTCATTGACCTTGTTCAGGACTTTTGTTTTCAATTATTTTGCAAAGGGTCTCTTTTCCCTGTGACCGCTATTTCGTTGGGAATCGTCTTCTTTCAGGTTCCAGATGTCCAAAACATGCAAGCAAGTCAAAGGTCCTCGAAAATGCGATTGGTTTCATGGAACTGCAATGGAGCTCTTAGGAAAAAACATCAGCTTGTTGACGAGTTAAACGCTGACATCCTCATCATTCAAGAATGTGAAAATCCAAAAGAGTCCACAGAGAGTTACAGAGAATGGGCTGGTGAGCATTTATGGACAGGAAAGTCTAAGCACAAAGGAATTGGTGTTTTTTCGAAACATAACCATACCCTTTCGCACTGCAAATGGGATGGAGAGTACAACGTAGAAGGGCTATCCCCAGGACACCCCGCTTTACGCTGGAAGACTTCAGATCTGGAACTTTTCCTACCTTGTGAAAGCAACAACGGCATAACGCTGTTGGCCGTATGGACCAGATTGGCAGGCTCCTCAATCTTTGGATATATCGGACAGTTTTGGAAATATCTTCAAATACATCGCCAAGACATATCTGCAAGTAAATGCATTATCATTGGCGACCTCAATAGCAATTCAACGTGGGATAAGCCCGACAGATGGTGGAATCATAGCGACGTAGTCAATGAACTTCGAAATATCGGCATGGAGAGCTTGTATCATTTTCAACACAAAGAAGAACATGGCATAGAAAGTTTACCAACTTTTTTCATGCATAGGAATACAGAGAGACCATACCACATTGACTATACCTTCATGCCAAATGATTTGCTCAATCAAAGCATAGTCAAGATTGGATCAAAAACTGAGTGGCTATCTCTTAGCGACCATCTTCCTCTTATAATTGATATAAATATTTTAGATTGAAGCAATGCAAGATTTACCCTCAGAAGAGCTTAAATGACCACTCGTATCCGTACTTCAATCACAACAAAGAGGTCCGATTAGCCACATAGCTAACCGGACCTCTTCGTAAAAACAGCCCTCGCCCTTTCGCGCTTCCTCAAAGCGCAACCCGCCTCAAAACAGACTCGATGATGCTTTGCGCTGATCGGCAACAGTCCGTAATATTACGACGAAAGTCTGGAAACAGTCTGCTCGATCTCCCGGCCAAGCGGGGTCTGGAGACTCATGTGGCGTTCGAGGGCGGTGATGCCTTTGATGACCGTGGAATGGCGGCGGTTGAAGCGGCGGCCGATTTCTTCGAGAGAAAGCCCTGTGTGCTTGCGGGCCAGGAAAAACGCGGTGTTGCGGGCCAATACGTGCTGCCGTTTTCGCGATTTCGAACGCAGATTGTCCGAACGCAGACCGTACGTTTCGCAGACGTATCGCTCGATGTCCTCCATGCCGAGGCTCGGATTGTCCAGCTTGTACTGCTCGAGCGCCTGCCAGGCCATGTCGATGGACACCGCCTGATGCAAGAGCCTGGCCTTGAACGCCAGATTCTGAATGCAGCTCTCAAGCTGCCGGATGTCCGTGCTCAGGCGCTCGGCCAAGAGATTGGACACGGCCTCGGGCAGAAGGACCTGATGGATGGCCGCCTTGCGCTTCACGATGCGCCTGCGCGTCTCCAGATCCGGCTTGGCGATGGAGGCCAGAAAGCCCGAACAGAACCGGGAGAGAAGCTGTCCGTCGAGCCCGGCCAGCTCCCTGGGCAAAAAGGAGCTGGTGAACACCATCTTGCAGCCCCGGCCGCGCAGGGCCTTCAGGGTGTTGAGCAGCTCCTCCTGGATCTTGGGCTTGTCCTTGAAAAAATGGATGTCTTCCAACAAAAGCACGTCCACGTTCTGGCGGAACATGGCCTTGAACTGCTCCACCTCCCGGGCCTTGATGGCCATGATCAGCCGGTTGGAGAACTCCTCGGCCGTCAGATAAGTCACGCGCATGGGCCGCTTTTCCGTGGGATTCGAAAACATGGCGCCCATGGCCTGGATGAGATGGGTCTTGCCGAGCCCCGGGTCGGAGCTCAACAGAAGCTGCCCGGCGTCCATGAGCCCGTCGCACATGCCCTTGGAGGCGGCGTAGGCCATTTCATTGCAGGGACCGACAACGAATTCGTCGAAATTGAAACGAAACTTCCCCTGATTCGTCACAGGAAGGGCGCATTGACCTGGCAATGCCAGTTCCACAGTCCGTTCCTTGACCTTCGGCACAAGCGTGGCGGCGGTTTTCGGCCCGCTCACCACAACAACCTTGGGACGAGTGTTCATGATCGCGGACGCGGCCTCGGCCACCTCGTCCAAAAGGCGCTCCCGCACCCAGGAGGCCACGAACGCGTTCGGGGCCGTCAGTTCCAATATCGCCCCATCCAGGATTTTGGCCGAAAGCGGCTTGATCCACAGATGATAAAGCCCAGGCGACAGACTTTTCTCCAGCGTGGCTTTAATTTGGTCCCAGGTGTTTTGCATAGGCGGCACCATAAGGACCGGCCCGGGAATTGGAAAAGGTGATTACGCGCTGGTTCCGGCGCCCGGCCCTGGGATTTCTCTACAACCTAACATTCCGTCATCTCTGGAATTCTCTCGCAGCCCTTAAACAGACTGCCCTTCGGGGCGCCCAAGGAAGCCCGCCAGCGCGGGGCTTTTCGGGCGGGCCCTCCATTTCCCCACAGGCGTGAAGAATTTTTCCACAGATGTCATTTCGATTTACTCCATTATTCTCAATTTTAGTTTATTTTTTATGAAACTCCTTACTTATTATTAATGATAAATCCTGGAAGGCCCGAAATATGGTTCTTTTTGGGCAAAACGCATGCAAGCGGCCCATCCCGGCCACTTTCAGGCAATACGCCGATTTTTTTATGGAAAATAATAGCGCACAACCACAGCCTTTTCCAGGTCCTGGAAGCTGCGGGGTGCGCGGAAAAAGAAATCCGGCCGGAATCGGAGAAAAAAAACCTGAAAATCGACCGTTAGACGGGATTAGAGCAAATTTTTTCGCGGGTAGGATATTTGCCGCACGAAAAGCGAGCGTCCTCGGGGCAATAGCCCAGGCGCTCGCATTTGGCTCCGGCGCTGGCGAAAATGACCGGCAGCGCCTCCCGGGAAAGGGCCAGCATCCTGTCCGCCAGGGCCCGGATTTCCCACTGGGCGCGCATGCAGCAGCGCAGTTCGAAAAAATGCAGCAGCGAGCGGCAGTTCATGGTGACCACGATCTTGCTCTCGGCGGCGTTCGGCAACACGAACCGGGCGTCCTCGTTGGCTTTTTTCTCCCTGCCGTTCGCCTTCAAAATCTCCTGGATGTCGGCGTAGGCCCTGCCCGCCTCCTTGATGAAGGCCTCGAAGCGCTCCCTGGCTTCGGGAATGCGGGCGACGGCCGGGGGCATGATGAAATCGAAGTCCGCGCCCTCCCCCACATAGCGCTGGCTTTGCTGGGAATAGCTGGCGATGCGGTGCCGGACCAGCTGATGGGTGAGCGCCCGGGAGACGCCCTCGATGGCGAAGGTGAAGGACACGTGCTCGATGGGGCTTTCGTGGCCGGAAAGCATGATCCGCTCCACGAAATCCGCCTGCTTTTGCGCCGGAACCTCCCCGGCCATGAGCTTCTCCCAGAGATCGCCCACAAAGCCCGCGTGGTAGCACTGGCGAAAGGAGGCGTAGATGAGGGACAGGGCGTCGGGGGTAGAGGCCAGAAGCTTCACGCTGAGGGATTTGGCGGGCATGGTCGGGTCCTTGCGTCGTTACGGGCTGCTGTGGGAGGCCGCGCGATGGCGGCCGCGTTTTCGCGGCGGCCGGGCTACAACAGTCCCGGCCGGTCGTCCTTGGAGATTTTCAGGTGCCGGTAGGCCTTGGCCGTGGCCACCCGGCCGCGCGGGGTGCGTTTGATGAGCCCGCACTGGATGAGATAGGGCTCGTAGATGTCCTCCAGCGTGCGCACTTCCTCGGAACAGGCCACGGCCAGCGTCTTGACGCCCACAGGCCCCCCGCCGAAGTGGCTGATGAGGCAGGTGAGGATTTTCCGGTCCATCTGGTCCAGGCCGCTTTTGTCCACGTCCATGCGCTCGAGCGCGGCGGCGCACAGCTCGGCGTGCAGGACGCGTTCGCAATCCACCAGGGCGAAATCGCGCACCCGGCGCAGGAGCCGGTTGGCGATGCGCGGCGTGCCCCGGGACCGGCGGCCGATCTCCAGGGCGCCCTCGGGGGAAACCTCGATGCGCAGGATGCGCGACGCCCGCATGACGATCTCGGCCAGCTGCTCCGGACTGTAGAATTCCAGCCGGAAGATGACCCCGAAGCGGTCGCGCAAGGGCGAGGTCAAAAGCCCTATCCGGGTGGTGGCGCCCACCAGGGTGAAGGGATCGAGATCGATGCGCACGGTGCGCGCCCCGGGCCCCTGGCCGATGATCAGATCGAGCTTGTAGTCCTCCATGGCCGGATAGAGGATTTCCTCCACCGTGGCGGGCATGCGGTGGATTTCGTCGATGAAAAGGATGTCGCCCCGGCTGAGATTGGTCAAAATGGCGGCCAGATCGCCGCTGCGCTCAAGGACCGGCCCGGAGGTGGTGATGAGATTGACCCCGAGCTCAGAGGCCATGATCTGGGCGAGCGTGGTCTTGCCGAGACCGGGATTGCCGTAGAGCAGGCAATGGTCCATGGCCTGGCCCCGTTCCTTGGCGGCCTGGAGGAAGACCCGCATGTTGGCCCGCAGATCGTCCTGGCCGATGAAATCGTCCAGGCTTTTGGGGCGAACGGAATCGTCCGGGACCGTGAAGGAATCGCTCATGCCTTCTCCGAGGCCAGAAGTTTCAGGCTCTGGCGAAGCGCCTGGGACACGTCAAGATCCGGTTCCGCCTCAAGAACCCGGCGCAGGGCCGAGGCGGCCTCGTTCTCGGCGTAGCCCAGGTTGGTCAGCCCGGCCAGGGCGTCCCGGTAGACCGCGCCCTGTCCGGTCTTTTGGACCGCGAAATCGGGCTGAAGCCCGGCCTTGGCCTCGAGCTTGTATTGCAGCTCGATGAAGATGCGCTGGGCGGATTTCTTGCCGATGCCGGGCACCCGGGTGAGCGCGTCCACGTCGCCCCGGCCCACGGCGTCGCGCAGTTCGTCCGCCGTGAAAAAGGACAGGATGGAAAGCGCGGTCTTGGGACCGAGCTTGGTCACGCCGATGAGCGTCTCGAAGACGTTTTTGTCGTCGAACGTGGGAAAGCCGTAGAGTTCCAGGGCGTCCTCGCGCACCACGGTGTGCGTGAAGAAGGAGACGATCTCCCCGCGCGCGGGAAGCGCGGCCACGGCCGGAGACGGGATGTGCAGGACGTAGCCCGTCCCGCCGCCCGTCAGGACCAGACAGCCCTTGTCCCATTTCTCGATCAGTTCGCCCCGGATGTAGCCGATCATTGAAGCCCGCTTAACTTCAGGAAGCGTTTCTGGTTCAGATGGCAGATGGCCACGGCCAGCGCGTCGGAAGCGTCCGCCGCCAGTTTTTCTTTGCATGAAAGCGCCTGGCCTACCATGAAGGCCACCTGGGATTTTTCCGCCCGCCCCACGCCGACGAGGCTTTTTTTCACCAACGTGGGCGCATAGGCGTAGACCTGAAGCCCGCCCACGGAGCAGGCCGCCAGGGCCGCGCCCCGGGCCTGGCCCAGCTTCAGGGCCGAAGAGACGCTCGCGCCCACGAACACGCTTTCCATGGCCGCCTCTCCCGGCGCGTACGTCTCGATGACGCCCGAGAGCTCCCGGAAAATCCGGCCCATGCGCACGGCCATGTCCTGCTCGCTCATCCGGATGGTCCCGGCGGCGACGAAGGAGAGCCGCCCCGATTCCTCATGCACGAGCCCGAAGCCCATGCAGCGCGAACCGGGGTCGATCCCCAATACCGTCAGTCCCCGGGAGGTCATGCCCGCCTAGCCCATTTCCGCCATGAGCGACTCGGGCGGATCGAAATTGGCGTAGACCTTCTGCACGTCCTCGTTGTCTTCCAGCATGTCCACCAGCTTGAAAAGCTTGCGCCCGGTCTCGTCGTCCACTTCCACGGTGTTGGCCGGAATCATGGTGATCTCGCCGTCCATGATCTCGATGCCCGCGGCCTCGTAGCCCTGGCGCACGGCCTCGTAGTCCTCGGGGGCGGTGGTCACCTCGAACACGTCGCCCTCGTCGGACACATCCTCGGCGCCGTGTTCCAGACCGATCTCCAGGAGCTGTTCCTCTTCGTATTTTTCCTTGGAAAAGGACAACACGCCCTTTTTCTCGAACATCCAGCCCACGCAGCCGGACTCGCCCAGGGAGCCCCCGTTCTTGGACAGGATGTGGCGCACCTCGGCCACGGTGCGGTTGCGGTTGTCCGTGGCCGCCTCGATCATGACGGCCACGCCGCCCGGACCGTAGCCCTCGTAGGTGATCTCGTCCAGGTTGCCGCCGCTTAATTCCCCGGTGCCTTTCTTGATGGCCTGCTCCAGCTTGTCCTTGGGCAGGTTCACGCCCTTGGCCGCCTGGATGGCCATGCGCAGACGCACGTTGTTGGCGGGGTCGCCGCCGCCCGCCTTGGCGGCCAGCATGAGCTCCTTGGTGACGCGGGTGAAAAACTTGCTTTTTTTCGCATCCTGGACCGATTTACGGGCCTGGATATTATGCCATTTACTATGTCCGGCCATGAATCCTCCTCAATGATTCGATACGTCGGCGTCCGGCGGTCGGGCCGCCCCCGGCTGTCAGGCGCCCTCGCCGGGCTCCTTTTTTTCCATGCCGATGATGAAAATTTCCTTGCTCTCCGCGCGCGAGCTCTTGGGCTTTATGGTCTTCACCTTCGAGAAGAACGCGCGCAGGGAATCCGTGTACGCCTTCACGTCCGGTCCCTGGAAGATCTTGACCACCAGATGCCCGCCGGGCTTAAGCCAGGCCTGGGCCACTTCCAGGGCGCGCTCGCACAATTCCAGCGATCTGGCCTGGTCGGTGAATTTCACCCCCGTGGTCTTGGGGGCCATGTCGCTTATGACCAGATCGAAGGGGGCGAAGTCCTGGAGCGCCTGGGAAAGCGCCGGTCCGGGCTCGAACGCGTCGTCCTGGAAAAAGGTCACGTTGCCCGGCAGGCTGATCCCGGCTTCCTGCAGGTCCACGGCGAGCACCCTGCCTTTGTCGCCCACCATCTTCGAGGCGTACAGGGTCCAGGACCCGGGCGCGGCGCCCAGGTCGACCACGGTCTGCCCCGGGCGAAACAGGCTGCATTGTTTTTCGATTTCCTGTAGCTTGTACACCGACCGGGCGGGATAGTTCTCCGCTTTGGCCCGGTTGAAATAGTGGTCGCGGTATTTTTTCATGACGTCGTGTTCTTCGCCGTCTCCTACCCGAATCCCGGCCTAAAAAAAAGATGGACGAGACGCCTTTGAAAAAAAGGCCGAAACGGCTTCAAATCGTTAACGAACTGGGAAAACCGCAAACGCTTTCCCAGGCGGAATCGTCCTTTACCGCCTTAAAACGCGCCCCGGGCGCGATCCTTATCCTGGGGCTCGGCCCCTCGCCTTCCGTCGCGGCGGCGCTGGCGGCGGAATCGCGCGCGGGCGTTTCCTACGTGGAAAGCGAGGAATTCGCCAGTCAAATGACGAGCGCCTGGCGGGAGGCCGTCCCCAAAGGCTGGACGCGCCTTTCCCCGGACGAGGCGGCGGAACGCGCCGGGGAATTCGGCGCCATCCTCCTGTACGGGCAAAATCCGCGCCTGTTTCCCTCGTTCTGGGGGCCGCTTCTGGCCGCCATCCGCCTGCGCCTCGTCCCCGGGCCGGACGCTCCGGTCAGGTCGAACGCGATCATTTTGCCGGGAACCGAAAACAGCCTGCTCGTGCGCGAGATGGCCGAAGCCTTCGCCCATTGCGGCAAGACCGTGATCGCGGCCGATCCGGCGGATCTGCCCGCAAAACTCCCCGGCGTCCTGGCAAACGGCGGCGCCGGGCTTTTTTTCAGCGTGAATTTCGCGGGCCTCGATCCCTTCGGCCAGACCTATTATAGGATGCGCGCGGCCGGCATCGAGACCGCCGTCTGGTGCGTGGACAATCCCTTTCATCTCATAAGCGGCCTGAAGGCGCCCTTCTGGCGTAAAGCGGCGCTTTTCGTCACGGACGACTGGTTCCTCGAGCCGCTGCGCAACGAAGGCGCCGAACGCGTTTTCCATCTGCCCCTGGCTGCCCCGGCCGCGTTTTTCTCGCCCGCCCCTCTGCCCGAAACGCCCGGGTATTCCGGCCTCGCCCAACGCATCCTGTTCGTGGGCAGGAGCCGCTTTCCCGGACGGGACGCCTTTTTCGCGGGACAGACCGTCCCGCCCGCGCTTGCCGCCGAGTCCAAGGACATGATCGCGCGAGGCGAGCGGCCCCATTTCGGCTGGTGGCGGGAAAAGCTCGGCATCGGGGCCTTGTGGCCGGGGAACGAAGGGCGAGCGGCCGGTTTTGGAGCGGAGACCGCCAGTCTGGCCCTGCGCCGGGAGTGCCTGCTGGCGGCCCTGCCCCTGGGGCTGACCATCCACGGCGACGCGGGCTGGCGCGCGGAGTTGCCGCCCGGAGCGGACATCAGGCCCGAGGTGGATTATTACGGACCTCTGGCTGGCATGTACGCAAAGGCCGGGTACGGCCTCAACCTGACGAGCCTGTTATTGCCGCATGGACTGACCCAGCGGCATTTCGACGTATTCGCGGCGGGCGGGCGACTTCTCACGGACGCCTCGCCGGGCTTGCGGCTTTTTCCTCGGGAGCTTGTCCAGCCGTTCGTTTTCGCCGGCCCCGGAGACATCGCGCGCGTCGTGAAGCGGCTGGAAGGGGAGCGCGCTTTGCGGGACGATCTGGCGCGGGGCATGCGGGCGCATCTCTTTCAGCGCCACCGCTACGAGCATCGGGCCCTGGCGGTTCTGGAGGCCCTCGACGCCGCGCGGGGAACCCGGGCGCACATAGCGCTTGACGGACCGTCCAAAGGGGATTAAGAACGCGGTTTCCATTGGGGGCGTAGCTCAACTGGGAGAGCGCAGCGTTCGCAACGCTGAGGTCGTGGGTTCGAGCCCCATCGCCTCCACCAGAAAAGACAACGGTTTACGGACAAATATCCGTAAACCGTTTTTCTTTTAAGCAGGTTTTTTGAGCGGATTGACCTTGCCCCGCCCCTTCCGGCCGGACGGTCTCACTCTTCGCCCGCGGCCCCTTAGGCTCCCGGCGGGCATTACAAAAAATACGGAATCAAGGCGCGGACTCGATCCCGGTACGCTTCGTATGCCGGACCGAACTCCTCAAGCAGCCAGCGCTCTTCCTTCGTCAACTTGCTCCAGAGCGCTATGCCTGCGATCACCACCGCCGCCAAGCCCCGCCATTCGCCCAGCGACAGCGCGGAACCCGCAAACGCAACCAGCAAGCCGGAGTAGATGGGATGCCGCGCCAAGGCGTATGGTCCCGTGGTTACCAACTCGTGGCCGCGCTTGATGGTCACCGGCCCGCTCCAGTTCGTCCCCAGCTGCCGCCGCGCCCAGGCGGCGAAGAGAAGGCCCACGGCGGTCAAGCCGGTCCCGGTCCAGAACAGACCGTCCCCGGCTGGAAAAAATCGCGCCCCGAAGCCCGTGAACAAATCCGAGGGCGCCAGCAGAAGCGCCCCCGCGACGGCCAGCGCCGCCACCTGCGCACAATACCCGAAGCCGCCTGCGCGCCGGGCCGAAGGCTTGACGCGCGACGCCGTCGCCTTCCAGTATGCCGCCCACAAGAGCCATAACCCCGGAACCACATAGTTACGGACCATACCCCAACGCCCCCCGCCTCGCTGCATTCGCCCCTGCTGACAGGCGAGGATATTGTACATCCGGACTTCCCTGAACCGCAACATACAATCGATCATCATGCATTCATTATATCTTTCAAACGACATTATCCGACTACGCGCGGAAAGGAGTCGCCCGATCCGTCGGCGTCGTCCCTGCGCGAACCATTTGATGAAACAACGCGCCGTTTCGGACGCCGTTTGGAATGCCTTGCGTTACAGTCCCCGCCTGGAATTCTTCATCGCCCGTTGAACCAACGATACCGCTGGCGCGCGAACGCCTTTTCATGAACGATTCGACGACGGTGCGCCGTCCCCCGCAAATACCTGCTTGACATCCCGGCGCATGCAATCCCATGAAACGGCATCGCCGCACGGAGTCTCGCGCCAACGTTCGGCTTTTGGAGAAACCGGCATGTTCACTTCCCAGCGTTCCATACGCAGGCGCCTCATACTCCTCTTCATCGCGGCGGGTCTTCCGGCAATGGCCGTCATCATTCTTCTCAACATCTCCACGTTTCGGCATGCCGTCGATGATTCCGAACATGACATTCTCGTGTTCACACGCCACCTGGAAGACATCCAAGCCAACACGACCTCGTCCATACGGCTGCTCCTCGAAACCCTTTCCAAGCTCCCCGAAGTGAAAAAACAGGACGCCTCATCCTGTTCGGCCATCTTTCGCGACATTCTCACAAACTATCCCAACCTCGGCGCCCTGCATCTCGTCGACCTCCATGGCGACCTCATCGCTTCGGGCGCCCCCAATGCCAACGCCAACTTCTCCCAAACCAAGCATTTTCGCGACGCCATCGCGAGCAAGACGTTCTCCGTGGGCGAATACCTGATCGGCGTCACCCTCAAGACCCCGGTCTTCACCTTCGGCCAACCCGTCCACGACGAGGACGGCAAAATCAATGGCGCGCTTCTCACAAGCATCCGCCTGGAAAATTTCAGGCGCCTGTTCAGCAGAACGAACCTGCCGGAAGGCTCCTTCGTCGGCGTCGCGGACAGAAACGGCGTACGCCTGTTCCGGTATCCGGATCAAGGCGCGGGCAAAGTGGGCGAGCCCATTCCCGAATCCGTCTTCCGGCAAGTGGATTCCGCCGAACCGGAAGGAATATTCATCGATACCGGCTCGGACAACATCCGCCGCATCATGGCCTACCAGCAACTGCGCCTGTCCCCGGAACAGAAGCCCTACATGTACATCGTCTCCGGCATCCCGGAATCCATCGCCTACTCGAGCGCCAAAAAAAGCCTGGTCATCGACGTGACGCTTTTCCTGATGACGGCCCTGCTCGTCGTCCTGAGCGGCTGGTACTTCGGCGGCAAGAAACTCGGCGAATCCCTGGAACGGTTGTCGGCGGCGGCGCTCAGGATCAGCGACAGCGACTACGACGTCGGCGTCGCGTCCACGTCCAGGATCAAGGAGCTTTCCACCCTCGAACACTCCTTCAACCGCATGGCGAAATCCCTGCACGACGACGCCCGGATCAAAGCGAGAATCCAGGCCGAACTGGAGAAAGGCGAAGCGGAATTCCGGGCCATCATCGACAATTCGCCCGCCGGAATCTTCCTGTTCAAGGCGGCGGACGGCGAGTTGATCCTCAAACGGGCGAACCCGGCCGCGAAGCGCATCACCGGATCGAGCTATGAAGATAAAATAGGCCGTCCCCTCCTGGAGGTCCTGCCCATGCCCAACGCCCCGGATATCGCCGCCCGGCTTTGGGAGGCGGCGCGAAGCGGGCTGTCCTGGCGGTACGGCGGCCCCGGCGGCGACGCGTCCTCCCCTGTCGAGGATTACGAAATCCTGTGTTTTCGCGCTTCCGAGGATCTGGTCGCAGCCATGTTCATCGACGTCACGGTCCGCAAACAGGCCGAACAGGCGCTTCTCAGGGCGAAAAACGCCGCGGAATCCGCCAACAGGGCGAAATCCGAATTCCTGGCCAACATGAGCCACGAGATCCGCACGCCTCTCAACGGCGTACTCGGCATGATCACGCTCCTGCAAATGACGCGGACCACTCTCGAACAGGCGGAGTACATCGAGGCCGCCATCCAGTCCACGAACCGGCTGACGCGGCTGCTCTCGGACATTCTCGACATCTCGCGCATCGAAGCGGGCAGGATGCAGATCGTCGAAGCCGCATTCTCTCTCGCCGAAATGAAGGACTCCCTGTTCGAGATTTACGAAAAGTCCGCCAGGGACAAGGGCGTCGAGCTCGATTTCGTCATCGACCCAAGGTTGCCGGAGACCCTGACGGGCGATGAAGCCAGAGTGCGGCAGATCCTCTTCAATCTCGCCGGAAACGCGGTGAAATTCACGGAAACCGGAAGCGTCCTTCTGGACGCCTCCCTGCTTGATCGCCGGGAAAACGGCGCGATGCGGATTCTTTTCACCGTTCGGGACACGGGCATCGGCATCACGGACGAACAGATCGGCGAAATCTTCAAGCCCTTCGTCCAGGCGGAAAGGGCGTACGCCAGGCGCTTCCAGGGCGCGGGGCTGGGCCTGTCCATCGCGAAAAAACTGGTGAAGCTCCTTGGCGGGGAGATGGCGGTGGAGAACAACCCCGGGCGGGGGACCGCGTTTTATGTCTCCCTTCCCTTCTTCCCCGCCGGGGAAAACGGCGCGCCCCCCGCGCCCAGCCCCTCGCCCCTGACTCGCGTGGCGCCCGCCGGCATTTCCGTTCTTCTGGTGGAGGACGACGCCATCAGCCTTCTCGCGGCCAAGCGCGCCCTGGAAAAACTGGGATATGGCGTGATCACGGCCGGCAATGGCCGGGAAGCCCTCGCACAGCTTGCCGGGCATGACGTCGACCTCATCGTGATGGACGTGCAAATGCCCATCATGGACGGGATCGAAGCCACGAAAATCATCCGCGCCGCGACCCATCTCGGCGCCAAGGCCCAGGTCCCCATCATCGCCATGACGGCCTACGCCATGACCGGCGACAGGGACGCCTTCCTGGATGCGGGCATGGACGGGTATGTCGCCAAACCCGCGCAGGCGGACGAGCTCAAGCGCGTCGTCGAAGACGCCCTTAACGCGCGACAGGCCGCTCGGCGAGATCGCCCCGGCCTGGCCTGACGGCCCGGCGGCCCGTCCCTTGCCCAGACCGCCTCGGCCGGGAATCTCATCCTCCCCCGATTCTTTCGCTCCCCTCTTGTTTTTTTTGCCGTTCCGAAGCACACAGAGAGGTGAACGAAGCTGGCGGCTCGCCGGAAGCGACGCCGCCCCGAAGGAGTCGCGGCATGTGGATTTTCACGACGGACGGTTTTTTCTCCATCGTCAAAAGCGCGCAGTGCGGGGACGACGAATTGGCCGTGCGCGCCAGGGTGCGCAAGGACCTGGAACGCTTTCTCGATGAAACCGGATTCGAGACGGACATCCTCGAATTTCCCGACGGAGACTACCATTACATGATCCTGGCCCCCGCTGCGGTGGTGGCCGATTATCTGGCCGAGGAAGTGGAGGCCGTGGATTACCCCAATTTCAAGGACGCCTGCCAGCGCATCGCGGGCGGTCCGGCCAGGGCCCGCGCCCACGCCCTGCACAGCGTCTGGTCCGCCATGATGGGCCTGCAGGAACACGTCTAGCGTTGGGACACCGACAGGGGCCCATCCGCCTGCTGAAGAGATCATGCCCGCTTCGGGCTCTTTTTTGCGGAAGCTTGGCGAGCGCAGCTTGCGCAACGCCCGTTTCCGGCTTTCATGAAGCGCGGGCGTGAACAACGCGCCGGTTGAACCCGCGCAAAGGGCGTCTTTTCCTCTAAAACGCCAAGCGGCCGCCCGGCGTCCTGGACGCGGCCCTGGTCAACGTCCGGCGTTTTCCGTGATCCGCCGGGCGCTTTTTTTCACCTTGTATCCGCTCTGGAAAAGGAACGCGCATGTCCCTTGATGAGAATGTGACCGAACAGAACGCCTGGGCCAAATACCAGGCCATGGTGGACGAAGGGTATGCGGCCCTGGACCTGACCGGTCTTTCCCCCATGGAAAAAGTCGATCGCGTCTGGGAGCATTTCGGCTCGCCGCTCCCCGCCCGCACCCCGCTCACCGTCCTCATCCTGCAACGGGAAATGGCGTCCAGGAACGAGCCTGACGTCCCTGGATGATTACCCCGCCATTTTCCCTGAAGAGCTCGGAAAACAAGCATAGCATCCCGGTTATTCGTCTGCGCCCGTCTTGCGGGAGGGCGCAGACGGCTTGAACCGTCCCCGCCCTCCCGCTTTTCCTTTCCGGGAAGACCCTCCCGGGTTTTCCAAAAAGCGCCGCCCTGGATCGCCCTTTTCCTCCGGCCAGCCCCCTTTGTTTTCGCCGCCGCGCCGGTTTTCGCTCCCCTGCGCCGGGACGCTCTCGATCATTTCGAAAATGGGCGAAACCTCGCAACAGCCCGCCTCCTAGCCGGACACTCCCGTCAGCCCCCAAACAAAACGGGCGCGGACTCGCGTCCGCGCCCGGTATTCGACGCTTCGCCAACCAAAATTCGCTGTCTAGTAGACCCGCCTCGGATAATACGGGGCGACCGGGTAATACCTGGCCGGGCGGGGCGGCGCCACGACCACGGGGGGAGGCGGCGCGTAGACCGGTCCGGCCGGGACGACCACCACCGGAGGAGGCGTCGCCACGACCACGGGCGCGGGAACAACCACCGGGGCTGGCGCCGGGGCGACCGCGCCGTATGCGTCGCCGACGCGAACGCCCACGCCGCCGTTGGGCCCCACGGTCAGACCGAATCCGGGCGTCTGTATGCTCACCTGGGCCGAAGCCGCCACAGGGATAAGGCACAGTCCGCCAAGCATCATCGCGAGTATGACAAACCGCTTCATGACCATTCTCCTTTGCTTGTTTCAAGGCTCCGCCCAGAACATGCAATCCTCCTGCCAAATATTTAACCTACTGAAATAATTAAAGCGCGGGCTATCGAACCCCGGACATTCACCCACGAAAGACGATAAAGTTAATGAAATATCATGGTTTTCGTGAACTCTGTTAATGTCTCAAACAGCCGCCGCCCGCGCATCCCGCTCCGGGATTTCTTTCCGCCGCCGCGCAATCGTCAAACTCGGACCGTAGGCCTGACCCAGCCCTACGTCAGCGGCAGCCAAAGGAGGAAGCCATGTCCGCCGCCAAAATCGTCAATGCGCGTCATTTGGCGCTGTACCCGAAGGATTGCCTGTGCCAGGTCGCCACGTCTCTCGGACAGGGCGATTTCGCCCTCATCGCCCTGTTCCTGAACGGAGCGCGCCTTATGGGCCGAGGCCCCGAAGAGCAGGACATCCTCATGCCCGGCATGACGGCCCACATCAATATTTCCCTGACCTTGCGGGGTCTTTTCAGCGGTCCGTTTCCCTGTCTGGTCAGGGACGCCGGTCCGGCGGACGCCTTCCTGGCCTTCGGGAAACCCCTCGGGTTCTCCTTTCTCGGCGCCATGCGCGACAATCCCCGCCATTTCGCATAAGGGGCGAGCCTTTTCGCGCCCATCCGGGATTCGCCCGCGCCCGGACGCAAAAACGCCCCGTCGCATCACGACAGGGCGCTTGTTTCCGGTTCATATCGCGCCGGCCCGTTCCCGGCCCGTTCATGAAAGGACCGGACATGGGCCTCCTCGCGACGATCTCGCCGCAAGACGCCGGGCGCGTCGAAAGCGCCCCGCGATCACGACTCCCGGGCCTTGTAGGCCAGCTCGAAATCAATCAGTTCCCGTCCGCGGGCCACAGCATGTTCCTCGGTGTCGCCCGCCGTCTTGAGCGATGAAACCACGTTTCCCGAGGGATCGCGCACCTCTGCCGCAAAGCTCGAGCAATACTCCCGGCGCGGCGTCAGTTCGATGCTGTACCCTTTGTATTCATGGCGTAAATTGGTCAACATGGCGTAAACCTCCTGCTCGTTTCATCCAGGACGCCAAATGATAATCACTCTCAAGTGTTGGGTCAACCCCTGCCCCTCCGTCCGGGCCCGGCGCAAGCCGCTGACGGCGCTCCCGGCTCCTGACCGCCGCGCCTGCCCGCGCTTTTTCGCATTGCGCCCCCCCAGCGCCGCCTCCTCAAAGAAGGCGCGGACTTCCTTGGAGGATGATGCGTTCCTGTGATTATTTTGGGCAAACGGCGAAGGTATTGCTCTCAGGGATCCCCCACTAGGAGGCGGCGCATTTCTTGGCCAGGTCCACCATGATCTCCCTGGCCATAAGCTCGGTTTGCGGCTTGGGGAACTGCCCGTCCGCCTTGACCGAGGCGCCCTTGTGCAGGGTCTCGTCCGTGATGAGTGAGGAAAACAGATAGACCGGCAAATGGGCCAGGGCCGGGTTGTCCTTGATGGACTTGCACAGGGTGTAGCCGTCCATGACCGGCATCTCCACGTCGGAGATGATCACGGTGACGAGCTGGTTCACGTCCACGCCCTGGGCATTGGCCCGCTCGAGCTTGTCACGCAGGATATCCAGGGCGGCCGCGCCGCTGTCGGCGGACTCCACCTCGAAGGTCTCGTTCTGCTCCAGGGCCTTTTTCACCATGCGCCTGACCACCATCTGGTCGTCAACATGCAGGATGTTCACCCGCCGCTCGCTTTCGATGGTCACGTTCATGCCGAAAAAGGCGTTGGCGGAATGGGGATTGAGCTCCAGAACGATTTTCTCCAGGTCCAGGATGAAGACCACCTTGCCTTCCAGCTTGACCACGCCGGTGAAGGCGTTTTTGGAATAGGCGTTGATCAGGGCGTCGGGCTTTAACACGTCGGCCCAGCTCAGGCGGTAGATGCGGGTGATGCCCGAGACCAGGAAGGAGGTCATGACCTGGTTGAATTCCGTGACGATGATCTTCTGCTCATCCCCTGGGATGCGCTCCTCCTCCAGGTACTTGGCCAGTCCCACCAGTGGGGCGATCCTGTCCCTGTCCTTGAAGAGAAACGCCCCAAGGACCGAGGGATGGGAGCATTCGGGCGGCCGCATGAACTGGTCCGGCATGCGCATGATCTTCAGGACCTTGGCCACATTGACCCCGTAATAGGCCCGGTAGACGCCGCCGGGATCCTGCAGATCGAGGTAAAAGACCATGATCTCCACCTCGTTGGTGCCCACTTCCGTCAGGGCCAGCTTTTGCTCGTTGCTCATATGAGGCGTCCTGGTCCTTTTCCCTGCCGCTTCAAAGGCGGGCGCTGACGTTATTACGCTATGCCGTATCGGGCGCCTGCGCCGAAGATCGGAAGCGATCCATCAGCGCGCGCGAAAATACGTGGAATTATCCTTGGCATACGCGCCTTTTCGCCTCGAAACAAGGGGCCTAGGGGAAATCAGCCGCAAGCCGCGTCCCGGCTTCGCCCGCCAGGGGCCAGGGCGGCCCCGAAATCCTCGAACCCGGCCACGAGATTGCGCCGCTCGTATTCCCAGGAATGCTCGCCTCTTGGAGCCACATCCCACAACCAGCGCTCCCCGCCGGACGGCGGGCGAACCCCGCACAGGGCGTCCTTTTCCGCAAGAATCGCATCTCCGTCCGCAGAGATCCAGGTCAGGTCCGCGATGAGGCAGACCCTGCCGGAAAATCGCGAAAGCCAGAAAAAATGCGCCTCGATGAGGCTTCGCGAGAATGCGCGCGCAAAGGCTTCCTCGCGATGGGCCGGATTGGCGCTTCGCGCAAGCATGCGCGCGAAGGGCAAGGGCAATTGGGAGGCCAGGTTGGCGGAGACCACGAAATCCGGCGCGAGATCAAGAAAGGCTGTAGGCTCGTCAACCGTCAAATCCCCGTCGCCCCGGGCGGCCGCCCGCATGGTCCGTTCCAGCATGCCGGTGACGTCGAGGACGGCAAGACGCGCGTTCCCGAGTTTTCGGGCGCGCTTTCCGGCCCGGGGCAAATGGGCGACGTCGGCCAGGATGACGGTTTCAAAACGCGCCGCGAGGGTTTCGAGCGGAATGTCGAAAAGCGGTCCCGAACCGAGGACCACGGCCAACCGGTCCCCAGGGGCCTTTTCCGCCGATCGGGCGATGAGGGATTTCGATCGCTCAAGATGAGGCGCCCAGTGTTTATGGCAGCGCCTCCCCCGCGCCTCTATGGCCACGAGTTCGCGCAGGAGTCCCAAACGGCGGACGTAGGCCGGACACTGCGCGCGCATTGCGGTCAGCCATTCCCAGAGCATCTTCCCTCCGCAGCGCCCGGCCAGGACGGGGTCCCGGACAGCGCGTCTTGTGGGTTTCGTATCGTCTTTGAGCGCGGCCCGCCGCGCGACGCCGACCGCCAGCCGGGGCTTGGCAGGGACGAGGCCGGGTGAAAAGCCCCGGCCCTTGCCGCAAGGCGGCCTTGCTCCGCAAGCAATCAGTGCCTATTTATAAGATAAGAGCCAGGAACGGCTTATCCGCCCTCGGGCGAGCCCCCGGCCGGGCCGAGATGCCCTGGCACGGAAGGCGATAAAGCCGTTCCGGCCGAAATTCCACAAAAAAGGCCCCGCGAAAAAGCGGGGCCTTGCGAATTGTACGGCGCGGTTCGCGCCCGCCTTCGGGCGCGACCGGCCAAAATCGTTATCAGCTTCTTTTGTCGATGAATTTGCTGGCTATCGGCGTCGGCTTGACCGAGCCTTTGTACCCGGAGAATCGCCGGGTTTCCTGCTTGGCTTTGAGCAGATCCTCGCGCAGGGTTTCGTGCAGACGCTTGGCCTCGGAGGTGAGCTGCCCCTGCAACTGTTGCAGACGCAGGAGTTTTTCCTTCAGCAGACCGGCCGTTTCCACGTCGCGCATCCGCCAGGCCTCCTCCATAAGCCGTCCGCGGTCGAAAGCGAGCTTTTCAGCCTCCTCCACTTCGCCGGCCTGCAGGCAAGCAAGTTCCCGTTCCCCTTTTTCCAGGGCCTGATCAAGATACGTGAGCGTGTCGGACATAATCAGCTCCTCGCGAGGCCCTTGATGTCCTCGCGCAGCGTGGCGATGACCTGCTTCCAACGTGAAACCGCCGGAATATATTCGTATTCCAAAAGATCCGCGAGCAGGATCCAATCCTCGTTCTCAAGGACCTCCAGCATCTCCGTAAAAAGTCCGGAAATGTCGTCCGTGGCCTTGTTGAATTCCTTGTGATCCTTGAGACTGAATTCGCCCCGGAGCACGCCGATCATGCCCATGAAATCC
Source organism: uncultured Desulfovibrionaceae bacterium (assembly GCA_937934715.1). Lineage (GTDB taxonomy): Bacteria > Desulfobacterota > Desulfovibrionia > Desulfovibrionales > Desulfovibrionaceae > CALGYO01. Next base: position 18,938 of record CALGYO010000057.1, read on the forward strand.
CGGGTCACGTCCAGGAGGTCCTGATACACCTCAAGGGCTTCGCTGTCGTCCGCCTGGCGGAAAAGATCCGCCACCCGGCGCGCGCCCTGGTCCATGAGCGTGACCACCTTGTACAGTTCCAGGGTGATGCTCACGGCCATTTCGGAAACGGCCACGGTCTTGATTTCCACGGATTCGATTTCGGAGGTCTCGATATCCTCGGCCTGATGGGGGTAAATCTCGGAAAAGGCTTCCTTGTTCACCCACACGTCCGTCACCACCCGCCCTTCCAGGCGGCCATCCTCGACGACTTTCAACAGAAGCTCTTCGAGGTTCCCGTAATTTTGGATGTTGATACCGGTTTCCCGGCCATCGACGACGATCATGGTTCGTCCTCCCTCTCCGTATTATGCTGACGCGGTTAGTACGCCGCCGGTTACGCCCCGATCGGCGAAATCGTCTGCCGAGGGTTATTCAACAACCGTGCCAGGGCATTATTTGCCTGGCGCGAAAGCCCGGTCCAGGGCGTCGGCGAGAGAGGAGAAACGTTCGATCAGGACAAGAATCCGGCCGAAATCCTGGCCGGGCTCCTGGAAAAGGTGGGTCCAAAGATGACCCAGGATGGAGAAATACGGACTGCCGAGCCAGACGTCCCGCAGCCTGCGCCAGGAGGTCAGGAATTTGGCCTTGACCGCCTCGCGCGGCGCCCGCGAGAGAGCGGCGCCCTGATTGGCCAGTAGCAGCAGCAATCCCCGGGAATCGGATAAAAGCGCGCGGATTTCGGCTGTCGCGGCCGGGCTGAGAGGAAGGCCGGCGGTCTCCTCGCCGAGGACGACGGGTTTCTCGTCAAGGAATTGACGGAAAAACCGGCGTTGCAGGGCGATCCACTTGAAGCGGTCCCCCCGTTCATGGCCGGAAAGGGAGGCAAGACCGGCGAAGCCGGAGTCCTCCATCCGGGTGAGCCAGGCCCGGGCGCCGGGATAGACGCCCTCCTGGAAGGCCCCCCCGCCGAAAAACCCTTCCAGCCCAGCGAAGACCGTTTCCGGCGGGATGGCCCGGCGGCAGGCGTATTCGTTGGGACAGGGCGCGCCGAACGGACAGGGGTGACAGGGCATGTCCGGCTCCAGGCACAGGCAGCCCGGAAGATAGGGGCCCGTGTCGAAGGGCTGGGCCGTGGCCAGGAAGATGGCGGCCGAGGGCACGCCGAGCCCGGCGGCCAGGTGCATGGTGCCCGTGTCGTTGCTCACCAACAGCGCGGTCTTCCGCACAAGGGCGGCAAGCTCCGCCAGACTCGTCCTGCCGATGGCGTTCACGGATGCTACCCCGTAGGGCGCGGTCAGGCCGAGGAAGGTTTCGCCAAGGGCCGCCTCCCCCTTGCCTCCGAGCAGCACGGCGGCCAGGCGCCGCCGCTCCCAGAGCATCCGGGCCAGGGCGGCAAAATATTCCACAGGCCACCGCCTGCGCTCCATGCTGGCGCCCATCTGAAAGGCCACGAGCCCGCTTGCGCCCGGGGGTGCCTCGGCCGCGATTTCGGCCGCCTTGCGTCCGGCCCCTGTCAAGGGGCCCGGAGGATCGGCCAGTCGCATGACGCCCGGGCCATGGCCAAGACCCGCCGTCTTGCGGAACAGGTCCACCAGATTGAAGGGACTGAGCCCCCGGTTGACCGAGGAGGCTTCCAGAAAAGGCCCCCAGGGCGTCGCGTCCGCGCGAAAGCCCAGCGCATCCATGCCGAACCCGGCGATGGGTCCGTCCGTGAGATAGCGGCCGAGCGTCCGGGCGCAGACGCTCGGCGTCAGATTGATCACGCGGGGTTGGGGAAAGCGGGCGAGGATGTCCCGGCGAAAATCCCAGACCTCGGCCAGGGCGCTCCGCCAATCCGCCTCGAGCCGGGCCAGGTAGCGGGCGCCCCGGACGGGAAACACGTGGTCCACGTCGCGCAACAGCGCCGCCGCGCCCGTGAAATTGTCCAGGCAAACCAGGGCGGTCTCGCGCCCGGCGGCCTTGAGCTCGGTGAAGACGGGCTGGCTTTGCAGCAGGTCTCCGAAGCGGGTGAGATTGACGACCAGGGATCGCATGCCCCTTCCTATACGGATTCCACGCTTTTTCCTAGCCCGTCCGCCGCGCCGTTCCGGCCCGCCCCGGGGAAGGTTTCGGACCGGAGCGGGTTGTGAGCCGGGCGTGACGATGCTAGTCATGACGGCGACGCGACAAAACAGCCTGCCCGGCGCCCCTGACGCGGCCGTCGCGCCCTGGCGCGCCGGTACGCCCGGCGGCCATCCGGGAGACGCATCCAGGATGAAAAGATCACCATTCGCCGGAAAGCCTCCCGAGGAGGATCAGCCCCCCCGCGACGCGGCCGAAGCCCTTTCGCTGCTTGAAGGAGAGGCGGCCATCGACGGGAAACGGCGGGCCCAATGCGCCCGGCTGCTCCGGGACGCCCTCGTCCGCCGGGAACAGGCCCGGGACAAGGCCCAGGACAAGGCCGCCCGCCTGGAGGAGGCCCTTGGCGAGGCCGGGTTTCAGGTCCAGGCCTTGCGCACGGCCCTTTCCCGCGTCAAGGACGCCAGGCGCGCCTCCCGCCAGGCCTTTGACCGTCATCTCGGCGTGTTCGAAAAATTCCGCGAAGCCATAGCGGCCTGCCAGCGCATGAAAAGCCTGGACGATCTGCCGGACGCGCTTCCCCTTCTGAAAGCCATCCTGGACCTTCCCCATCTGGGGCTCGTCTTGTGCGAGGAGGAATTCGGCGAATTCGTCCCCCAGGGGGTCGCGACCGCGCCCGCCTCCGTCATCGCCCGCGAACTGTCCCGGCTTCCGGGCGGACCGGACGCCGTCATCGCCCAGAAGCCGCCCTACCTGGGCCTGATCGGCGCCGTCCCCAGCCCGGACTTCTTTCTGGGCGCCCCGCCCGATGCGCCGCTTCGAGAGGGCTCCTGCCTCATCCGCCCCCTGCGGGACAAATACCGGCCCAAGCGCCTGACCGGGGCCGTCAGCTTCGCCGACCCCGATCCCGGGCGCTACGCCCCGGAAAAGGCCACGCATTTCCTGGAGCTTTTCTGCGAGACCCTGTCCGGCGTCCTCCAGGACGTGAAAAACCACGACAGGATCGTCCGGGAGGCGGTGCGGGACGAGCTGACCGGGACGCACAACAGGACCTATTTCAACCGGCACGCCGCGAAGCTCTTGCAATTCGCCGAGCGCAAGGGCCTGCCCGCCTGCCTGCTCTTCATCGACCTCGACCGGTTCAAGGCGGTCAACGACGCCCTGGGCCACGAGGCGGGCGACCGGGCGCTCGCCGCGGCGGCCGGACGCATCGGCGGCATGGTCCGCAAATACGATCTGTTCGCCCGGCTGGGCGGGGACGAATTCGTCATTCTCTCCCCGGGCGCGAGCGTCGGGGACGCCACAGCCCTGGCCGCGCGCATCCGCCGGGAAATCGAAGCCCTGTCCCTTGCCGATTGCTGCGGCGTGGACACCACGCTTTCCATTTCGGCCTCGGCGGGCGTGGCGGCCTGGTCGCCGGGCATGAGTCCGGAGGAGCTGATCCGCTTGGCGGACGAGCGCATGTACGCGGCCAAACGCGGGGACCAGACTTGAGCAAACGCGCCCGATCGGCTACCGCCATTTTTTCAACGGCTCGCGCGCGACAGGCGGCGCAGCCAGAAATCCAGGCCCATCATCGGAGAACCCTTTTCATGTCCACGCTTCGGCCGCTTCTTCTCGCCCTTCTTCTTGCGTTTCCGTTCGCCTTCCAGACCGCCGGGCATGCGGCCCCGGCGGCGAAAGCCGCGCCCGTAGCGGACGCGATCCTGGCCGCCATGAGCCTGGAAGACAAGATCGGCCAGATGTTCTGCGTCTATTTTCCCGGCTCCGGGCTTTCCGGGGAGCTTGCCGCCATGATCCGCGACGCGCGCATAGGCGGGGTCATCTATTATTCCGCCGCGGGCAACATCGTGGACAACCGCCAGACGGCGGACCTCAGCGCGGCCATCCAGGCGGAGGCGGCCAAGACCCCGTCCGGCGTGGGACTCTTCATCGGCGTGGACCAGGAAGGCGGGCCGGTGGCCAGGTTCACCAGGCATTTCACCGTGATGCCGAGCAACATGGCCGTGGCGGCCACGGGCGATCCCAAATACGCCGCTCTGGCCGCATCCGTCACCGCCAGGGAACTGGCGGCGCTTGGCGTGAACCTCAATTTCGCCCCGGTGGCGGACGTCAATTCCAACCCGCAAAATCCCATCATCGGCATCCGGTCCTTTGGGGACGATCCGCGCGCCGTGGGCCGTTTCACGGCGGCCGCCGTCAGGGCCTACAAGCAAAACGGCATGTTGTGCACGCCCAAACATTTTCCCGGCCACGGAGACGCGGGCGTGGATTCCCATCTGGGCCTGCCCCTGGTGGATCGCGGCGCGGACGCGCTGTGGGCCGTGGATTTTCCGCCGTTCGCCGCCGCCTTCGCGGCCGGGGCCGACGCGGTCATGACCGCCCACGTGGAGCTTCCGGCCATCGATCCCGCATCCGGGACCCCGGCCACCCTGTCCGCCCCGGTGTTGCAGGGTCTCCTGCGCCGGGACATGGGCTTTGACGGCCTCATCTTCACCGACTCCATGGGCATGGGCGCCCTGACCCGGCATTTCGGCGTGGAGGAGGCGGCCGTACGGGCGGTCCAGGCCGGGGCCGACATCCTGCTCTACGGCGCGGACCGGGACGCCAAGCCGGACGACCAGCGCAGGGCGATCTCGGCCGTCCTTGCGGCCGTCCGGGAAGGGACCATACCGGCCGGACGCATCGAGGACTCGGCCCGGCGCATCCTGCGCGTCAAGGAAGCCTACGGCCTGCTGCGGGCCATGGACATCCCGGCGCCGCCGAAAAACCCCGACGCGTTCACCGCCACGCCCGCCCATGAACGGGCGGCCCTGACCATCGCCCTCAAAAGCGTCACCCTGGTGAAAAACGAGGGGGGGCTTCTGCCCCTTTCGCCCAAAAAGCCCACCCTGGTGGTCCGGCCCAGGCGCGACCGGCCCCAGGCGGACGCCGCCGCCGAGGCCGCCATTGCGGGCTGGCCCAACATCCAGCTAACCGTGGTCAGCCAGGACCCGTCGCCCGCGGAAATCGCCCTGGCCATCGCGCGCTTTCCCCAGGCGGAGAACATCGTGATCCTCACCTACGACGCCCTGCGGCGTCCCGGACAGGCCGCGCTGGTTCGCGCCTTTCTGGAAAAACGTCCCGGCCGCGTGGTTGTGGCGGCCACGGGAGCGCCCTACGATCTCACGCTGTTCCAGAACGCGCCGGTTCTGGTCTGCGCATACGGGGACGTTCCGGTCTCCCTGCGCGCGCTCGGACAAACGCTCTTCGGCCGCCGATCCATGACGGGTTCGCTTCCTCTTGCTTTGGGCGCATTGACAAACAAGAATTCGAAAAAATGACAATCATTCCGCATGTTGCTTTCCAGAGCCTTTCAACATAGCATACATGCGGCTTTTCAGGAACGGCCCTTCCCCGGCCGCAACGCGCTGAAAAAGCACAAAATCGTCAAATCCGGCGGAACTGGCCCCAAAAGTCGCGCCGGACGGCATCATCTTCAGGAGGCGGCATGTTTTCCTCGATCACCCTGAAAAAAAAGCTCCTCATCGGCTTTTGCGTCATCGCCTGCGTCACCATGATCGCGGGCGCGGCGGGGATGTACGGCTCCGTCGTGCTCAACGCGGACATGACCTCCATCACGAAGGAAAACCTGCCCTCCGTGCGCAGCCTCATGCGCATCCGTTCGGAATATCTCCAGGCCATGGCCCTGCAACGCCTCCTGCCCGACTGGCGCCTGGGCAAGACGAAACGCGTCCAGCTTAAGGAATCCTTTACCGGGATCAAGGAACGCCTGGCCGCCGGACAGGCCGCGTACGAGGCCCTGCCCAAGGACGGCGAGGAACAAACGGCCTGGAGCAATTTCCTCTCCCTGCAAAAAAAGCAGAACGAGCTGGACGACAAGCTGAACGCCATGGCCGAAGAGTATCTCGCGACCAAGAAAAAAGGCCTGCTCGACAACATGTACGACCTGAACACGGTCTCCTTGTACAAAAACTACGAACTCATCTTCGAGCAGCTCGACAACCTCTTGGCCATCAGCGTCAAAAAGGCGGAAGCGACCACCGAGACCGCCGCCGCCCACGCGGTCGCGGTCAACATCATCCTGATCGCGGCCATGATCCTGGCGCCCGCCCTGGCCCTGTTCGTGGGCCTGAAGCTGATCAAGCGGGTCACCGCGCCGCTGGCCGAAATCACCGAGGTTTCCGACGCCATCGCCCACGGGGACCTGAAACGGAAGATTCTCTACGACAAAAAGGACGAGATCGGCGGTCTCGCGGACAGCCTGCGAAAGATGCTCACCGGCGTCATCGGCGAAGGCCAATCCATCAAGGACGGCGTCAAGCTGCCCATGTTCACCTGCGACAAGGACATGGTCATCACCCACATAAGCGAAGGATTGGCGCCGGTCATCGCCGCGTTCGCAAAGCGGCCCATCGAGGAGATCACCGGCAAGGCGCGCGCTCCGGAAGTCCTGCCCGAATTTCACGGGAAACTGGAACAGAGCCTGCGCGCGAGCTTAAGCGATGGTGAAATCATTCGGGAAGAGCACGAATATCTTCTCGACGGCAAGACCCTCTATCTCGACGCCGCCATTTCCCCCCTGCGTGATCTCGACGGGAACATCGTGGGCTGCATGGCCATCGCCGTGGACGTTTCCGCGAGCAAGGAGCAGCAAGCCCGCATCATCGAACAACAGGACCAGATGCGCAGCCTGGGGCTTGAAATCAACGAACTGGCCCAGAAGGTGGCCTCGGCCTCGGAGCAGCTCTCCGCCTCGGCCGACGAGCAGGCCCGGGGCGCCAAGCAACAGAAATCCCAGTCCGACTCCGTGGCCACGGCCATGGAGGAAATGACCTCCACGGTCATGGAAGTGGCCCAAAACGCCTCGAAAACAGCCGAAGCGGCCACCCAGTCCAACGACGCGGCCCATAAGGGCGTGATCCAGGTCCGCGACGCCGTGACGGGCATCCAAAAAGTGGCCGATTCCGCTGCCAGGCTCGGGCAGGTGCTCTCCGCGCTGGATGGCCAGGCCGCCGAGATCGGCCGCATCATCGGGGTTATCAACGACATCGCCGACCAGACCAACCTTCTGGCCTTGAACGCCGCCATCGAGGCGGCCCGGGCGGGCGAGGCCGGCCGCGGTTTCGCGGTGGTGGCCGACGAGGTCAGAAAACTCGCCGAGAAGACCATGGCCGCCACCAAGGAGGTCACCGCCTCCATCGGCGCCATCCAGGATGGCTCCCGTCACGCGGTCAAATCCATGGCCGAGACCGAGATGCAGGTGGCCGCCGGAACCCAGGCCACCAACAAGGCGGGCGAAGCCCTGCAAGAGATCATGGAGCGCATCCAGGGCATGACCATGCAGGTCTCCCAGATCGCCACCGCCGCCGAGGAGCAATCCGCCGCCGCCGAGGAAATCAACGCCAGCGTGCTGGACATCGCCCAGGTGGCCTCGGAATCCGAGGAAGGCGCGGGCCAGACCGCCCAGGCCACCCGGGAGCTGGCGGAACTCTCCCAGGAGCTGCTCAATCTCTCCCTCTCCTTCTCCGCCTCGGAAATCGACGCCTCCAAACTGCGCGCCTCCAAAGGCGAGATGAAAGGAATCCTGCCCAAGCTCATGCAGAACTTCCTGGCGGACGCGTACGGCAAGGAAATCGCCCAGGCCATGCACGAGGAAATGGGCAACCCGGTCTTTCTGCCCACCGAGAGCTATCCGGACCAGGCCCTCATGCAGATGGCCGATTTCGTCGCCGAACGCGCCGGGACCTCCCAGCGCGAGATATTCATGAATCTCGGGAAATACACCATCGGCCAATTCCACAAGCTCTACCGCCGCTATTTCAAGGCCAAGGACCTGAAGGAATTCTACCTGACCATGAACGACACCCACGCCCGGCTGACCAAGGAATTTCCGGGCATCCATCCGCCCAGATTCACTTATGAGGACAAGGGCGACGCGCTGGTCATGACCTACCATTCCAGGCGCGGCTATCCGGACTATTTCGAGGGCATCCTGCGCGGGGCGGCCGCCTTTTACGGCAAGAACCCCGACATCAAGGTGGAGACCCTGGACGCCGAGCGGGCCCGCGCGACCATCCGTTTCCGGGAAGGAACCTACAGACCCAAGGCCCTGGTCTGATCCATCCTTGGAAAACGCATCGAAAGCCGCCTGACGTCTGGCCGTCAGGCGGCTTTTCCGTTTCAGACGATCCTCCGCGCTTCCGATCGCTGGATACGCCCGCATCAGGACCGCCGGTTGGGGGGAACCCGCCGCCAGCCTCCTCGCCGTCTCCGGCCATGAAACGCGCTCCCGGACGCGAGCTACGCGATAATATACAACGCCGCGCCCCCGGGAGAGTTCCCGGTTTCGCCAACACATCCCCTGATCTTGAGGATTGCCGCCGAGCGCGGCCATGGGCGAAACCGCCCTTGACTTTCATGGACATCTTGCTAACGTATGAACACGTGTTCATATATCTAAATGGAGGACGGCATGAGCAGCCAGGATCAGGACGACGTCTGCCAGACCAGATGCTTTCACCCGCAAGCCATACGAACCGCGCGGGATAAGGCCCTTGAACCCGGAACCGTGGAGCGGCTTGCGGAATTCTTCAAGGTCTTCGCGGACCCGTCCAGGATTTCCCTTCTGCACGCCCTGCATGCGGCCGAGCTGTGCGTGTGCGACCTCTCCGAAACCCTCGGCATGAGCCAGTCCGCCGTTTCCCACCAACTGCGGCTTCTGCGCGCGGCCAGGCTCGTCAAATACCGCAGGCAGGGGAAGATGGCCTTCTACAGCCTGGACGACGGGCACATCGCCGAGATCCTCCGGGCCGGGCTCGACCACCTGCGCGAGGAAAAACCGTAACCGTTCGCCGAAACAGCCTGACAAGGAAGCGATCCCTATGCGCATCATCGCCGATATCCTGCTTTCCTCCTGGGACGTCCTCGTCCAGTCCGCCCCCTACATGTTGTTCGGGTTCCTGGCCGCCGGAGCCGTCAAGGCCTTCCTGCCCGTCGGTCTGGCGGCGAAGCACCTGGGCCGCCCGGGTCTGGGCGGGGTTCTGAAGGCGTCCCTCATCGGGGTCCCCCTGCCGCTTTGCAGCTGCGGGGTCATGCCCGCCGCCGCTCAGCTGCGGCGCGACGGGGCCAGCAAAGGGGCCACGGCCGCCTTTCTCATCTCCACCCCTGAAACGGGCCTGGATTCCATCGCCGTGACCTACGCCCTCATGGGGCCGTTCATGGCCGTGTTGCGCCCTGTGGCCGCCTTTTTGACGGCCACGGCGGCGGGCCTCGTGATCGACGTCATGGACAGGCCGTCCGCATCCGCCCATGCCGCGCCTCCGGCCGCCCGTCTCATGCCCGCCGGTCTGAACGCTGGTCTGAAAGCTGGTCTGGCCGCCGCTCCGGCCTTCCCTCCCGGCCCGAATCCGTCCGGCGCTTGCGACCGGCCGGACGGGCAAGAGGCCAAGCCGCAAACCTCGTCCTGCGGCTGCGGTTGCGGTTCGTCATGCGGTCCGGCGCCCAGGCGGGGATTCCGGGAAAAGGCCGCGTACGGCGCGCGCTACGCTTTCGGCGAACTCTTGGGGGACATCGGCCCCTGGTTTCTGGGGGGCGCGCTTCTGGCGGGACTTATCGGGACGTTCACGCCCCAGGGGCTGCTGGAGGCGCGTTTCGGCCAGGGCATCCTGCCCATGCTGGCCATGCTCCTTCTGGCCGTGCCGCTGTACGTGTGCGCCACGGCATCCACGCCCATAGCGGCGGCCCTGGCGCTCAAGGGACTGTCTCCCGGCGCGGCCCTGGTGTTTCTGCTCGCCGGTCCGGCCACCAACGCGGCCGCCATCGCGGTGGCCTCGAGGATTCTGGGGAAAAAGGCGGCGGCGCTCTATGTGGGCGCCATCATGGCGGCCTCGCTGATCCTGGGGATTCTGGCCAACATCCTTTTCGCCAGGCTGGGGATCGATGTGGCCTCGTGGACGGCGACGGAGCATGCGCAGGACGCGGGGCTCTTCTTCGACCTGACGGCCGTCCTGCTCCTGGGGCTTATCCTGTGGAACATGGCCAGGGCCTATGCGCCGAAAATCCTGAACCGGGCGGCATAGAAGCGAAGGCCCCGTCCCCTTCCGCCAACCGGACAGGGTTCGCGGGGAGGGAGGTGAAGACGCGTCCGGTCAGGGGCAGCCCACGCGCGGCAGCCAGGGCGTTTGGAGCACTTGCTCGCCGAAGGCGCCGGGGTGGATGGGATCGGGCGCGGTGGAAATGGCCGGACGGGGCGTGCGGATGGGCCGCACCCCGGCGTCCAGGGCGCTTTTCACGTCCCCGTCCCCGTCCCCGTAGAAGATGGACACGCCGAGTTGACGCATGGCCTCGCTTTTGGCGCCCCCGTCCGTGAAGACCGTGGGCTTGACGTTCGTCAGGCCGAAAAGCCGGGCCAATTGTTCGGTGAGGGTTTCGTTGACCGAGCCCCTGCGGGCGGTGATGAAGACGATGGCGTCGCCCCGGCGCTTGTGCATCTCGACCAGCTTGCGGCCGGTTTCGAGCGGCGGACAGAACTGCACCAGACGGCTGTTCATGTCGTCCCAGAAGCTCTGGCTCTTATAGGGCTCCGGACCGTAGACGCCGGTTCCGTCCGGGCCTTCCCTGTTGGCGGCGCCGTAGTAAAAGGCCGGGCTCGAAAAAAGCAGGGTGTCGTCGATGTCGAAACCGGCCACGATGGGGGCGTTGGGCAGGGAGGCCTCGATGTCGGCCATGCTGACGCAGGCCGCCGGGGAAACGATGTTTCGGCCCGCGTCCTGGACAATGTCCTGGGCTGCGTCCAGAGCCAGAACCGGGGCCGGACGCGACGCGAATAGCGCCAGCGCGAGAAGCAGGCAACACAGGAAGGCCAGGCCGGTTCCGGCCGGACCAGGATGCGCCGCTTGGGACGGAAGCGTCCCTTTGCGCGTATTCATGCTTCCCCCTTTTCCGGTTTCCCGGGCGCGATGCGGGCGCCCGGCCCGCCGGATGCTTTCGCCCTGGCGGCCGCGAGGACGCCGCCTTTGGGCCCCGCTCTCGCCGGGCCGTCCGGATGGCCGGGGCGCTTCGTGCGGGGACGCCCGGCGCAGGGCTCTTTCCCCCCGTCCGGCGCCTGAAAAGCAAGGCCAACCAAGGCGTCAATGCGCAATAATACGCCCATTATCCCACAGGGCGGCGCATGCGGCCTCGATTCAGGGCAGACCGAGGGCCGGACGCAGCGTCGCGTATTCCTCCTGCGGCAAAATCACGATCACCGGATTCTTCCGGGGATCAAGCCAGGTCAGGATGTTCTTGACCGCCGAGGCCGGGCAGCCCACGCTGCCGCCCGTGGCTTTTCCCTGCCCTTCCGAAATATTGAGGAAAACGCACGAACCCGCTTTTGGCGCGGGATCGGTCAGGTTGTGGCCGATGACGGCGCCCAGGGCGTTGACCCCGGAATCGCGGTTCATGCGGTCGTATCTGGAAACGTCCGCAGCGCTCTTGTCGGTCAGACGGTTGAAGGAGGCGGAAGCGGGATCCGTGACGCAGACCAGGCCGGGCGTGATCCGCGTGAAGGGAAGCGCGACGCCCATGGCGGCCGCGTCCTGGGCGGCAAGGCTTCCAAAAGCGCCCGGCAGGGAAAAGACGCCCGCAGGCGTTTTGCCGTCGCCCTCGCGCTTTTGCGGACCCTTGTCAGGGTTCGGCGCGAGTCCCTTGCCCCAGCCCAGGCCGTTGCGGCCAAGCGCGCAGGCTTCGGGCTCGCCGACCCGTTTCCAGGGGCTTCCCGTCGTCTCGCGTTCGTACCGGGCCAGTCCGGCCCGGGAGGCTTTCCAGTCGCCCGCGACAACCAGGACGAGCTGCCGGGCGTTTGCCAAGTCACCCGTTGGGGCCTGCGCGGCCGGGGCGATCGGCGTTTTCTCAGGAACGGGCGGGACCGGCGGCGATCCGGCCGTCTGGACCGTTTGCAAAGGCTGGGCGGACGGGGCTTCCGGAGCGGCCGGAGCCGTCTTTTCGCCCAGCGCGGCCATTTCGTCCGGGGCGGGGGGAACCACGTCCTGGGGCGCAAGGGCCGAAGCGCCGCCCGCATGCACGTCTTCGGGCTGCACCACGGGCGTCTTTTCTTTGAGAGCGTCGTTTTTGGATGCGCCGCCGTCGTCGCCCGAACACGAGCACGAAAGCGCCGCCAGGAGCAAAAGCGAAACAAATACGATCTTCTTCATCGCGGCAATTCCCTTCTCAACGTGGTAACGTGCGGCTATCATGACATATTTTTCACACACGGTAAACGATCAATCCAGGACCGCGGACGAGAACCGGAGAGGCATACGACCTAACGAACGATTTTTAAAAGACATCCCGGCTTTACAACAAGCGCGCGCCCGTGCTTAATTCCTCCGGCGAACGCCCCGCAAGGACACCATACCCACGAGGCAGACATGCGTTTCCCTCCGCCCCGGCGAGCCGCAAGACTGGCGCCGCGATTGGCGCTGGCCGCCGCGTCCATCGCCGCCGTGTTCATGGCGGCGATCGGCGCATGCATATTGCCGGACGTGCGCGAAAACGCCGAAGCGGTCATGCGGGACAAGCTCTTTGAGGCGGCCAGCGGCGCCGTGGGCGTGACGGCGGCCTACGCGCGGCTCGAACGCCAGGGCATGCTCTCCCGGGAGAAAGCCCAGGCCGAGGCGCTCGAAGGGCTGGGCGAACTGAGCGCCCAATACGGCGGGGCGGTTTATCTGTGGGCGGCCGGACCGGAAGGCCCGCTGCTCGAACCGGACGAACCGCCCGCACGCGCGCAGGCCGATCCGTCCCTGGCCGCCGCCGCGTCCCGTACCGAGCGGGAACCCCTGCTGGTCCTGGCCAAAGACGGGGTCCAGGGCTATCTGCCTGATGCGCGCCTGTGGCAGGGCTTCGGGGACCCGCAGTCCGGCCGGAGCGCCTTTGTGGCGGCCTTCGCGCCCTGGGACTGGGTCATCGCCGCCAGTCCGCCCCCGGAATACGCGCCCGGAGGGGGAAATCCCCTGCTTGACCGGATCCTTCTCGTCACCCTGGCCGCCCTGGCGGCGGCCTCGGGAATTTTTCTTTTCATGACGCGCCTGGCCGTCCGGGCGGACTATGCCCTGGCCAAGGCCGGAAACGACCACGACGCCCTGACCATGGCGCTTGAGGAAAGCGAGCGCAAGTACCGGGAACTCTTCACCAACGCGCCGCTCGGCATCTACCAGACCAGCCGCGACGGCCGTTTCCTGGCCGCCAACGCCGAACTCGCCAGGATCTACGGCTTCGACTCGGCCAAAGAACTCATGCTGGACGTGATCTCCACCCCGGACCAGCTCTACGTGGACCCGGCGGACAGACGGCGCCTGCTCGATCTTTTGGACGCGAACGGCCGGGTGGACAATTTCGAATGCCGCATCCGCCGCAAGGACGGAACGGTCATCTGGACCTCGCGCAACGTGCGCGCGGCCTTCGATGCCGAGGGACGCCATCTCTACAACGAGGGATTCCTGCGGGACGTGAGCGCCCGGGTGGCCTCCGAACAGGCCACCCGGGACGCCAGGGACAAGGCCCAGGCGGCCAGTCTCATGAAGACGCGCTTTTTGTCGCTCATCACCCACGAGACCCTGACTCCGCTCACCTCCATCCTGGGGTTCGCCAAGCTGGTGGCAAAAAAACTCGAATCCGTCCTCATCCCCAGGATTGCGGGCGCGGACGAGACCGCCCGCAAACACGCGGCACAGGCCTTGGCCAACATGGGCGTGATCGCTTCGGAAAGCGAACGGCTCATCGCCATCATTAAAAACGCCCTGACTCTGGCCGATCTGGAATCCGGCCCGGCCCTGTGGAACCTTGCCCCCTCGTCCGCAAAACGGCTGGCGGAGCGGGCGCGACAAAACGCGGCCCCGCTGTTTGCGGACTCAAGCGCGCATCTTCGGATGGAAATCGCGCAAAACGCCCCGCGCGTCCGCTGCGACAAGGACAAGATCGTGGACGCCCTCACCCGGCTTCTGGCCAACGCCGTGAAGTTCGCACAAAAGGGGGAGGTGGTCCTGGGCGCCAGGGAGGAGGACGGCATGCTGGCCCTGTATGTGGCGGACAACGGTCCGGGCGTTCCCCCGGAAAGCCGGGAGGCCGTGTTCGGCGCCTTCGACCAGGCCGGGGACTATCTGACGGACAAGCCTTCAGGGATCGGGTTGGGCCTCCCCATCGCCCGGGCCATCGCCGAAGGCCACGGCGGCCGCCTTCGCCTGGACAGCGTCCCCGGCCAGGGCAGCGTGTTCACCCTGCTCCTGCCCGCCGCCGGACCGCCCGGGAGCGAGGACGCGTGAATCGCGGCCCATGTCTTGAACACGGAAAGACCCGCGGCATGGTCCTTTCAACAAACGGGCATGCTTGGGTTGCGAGCGCGGCGCGAGGAGCGCGCGGCGGTCCGGCGGCCCTCCGCCCTCAGCCGCGTTTGCCGGTGCGCTTGCCCCGGGCCCACATGCCCGCACGCACGCACCGGATGTCCTCGTAGCCGAATTCGCCGTCCAGGGCCTCGAACACGGGCTTGAGCGCGGTCTCGCCCCTGGTCATGAACGAGGCCAGGGTCTTTTCCACCCGGCGCGCGTCCTCGGGCGAGAGAGGGCAAATCTCTGCCGCCTCGATTTCCCCCCGGGTCACGGCCTGGATGAGATGGGAGTAGACGGTGTGGACGGTGAGCCCGCGCTCCTGGGCCGTGGCCTGGACCGAACCCAGCTTGCGGAAAAGCTCCAGGGAAACCTGGGCCGTTTCTCCGCGCTCCCGCTTCTTGCGGATCGCCTTTTCCGCGCGTTCCGCGCCCGGCTCGCTCCGGGGCTCTCCCCGGCCGTGGGTCGCGTAATGGGCGTTCAGGGCGTCGAGAAAGGCCGTCCCGTATTTGGAAAGCTTGGAAGCGCCCACCCCGGAGACGGCCAGAAGCTCCGTTTCCGTACGGGGTTTGACCAGGGCCATGCCGAGGAGGGTCTTGTCGGGAAAGACCAGATACGGCGGAACGCCCTCTTCCCCCGCAATCTCGCGCCGCGTTTCGCGCAGCATGGAAAAAAGCGCGGTCTCCTCCGGCGTCTGTAAAAACTCCGCGGTCCAGCCCGTTTTGGCCTTGCGTTCCCGGCTCTCGCGTTTTCGTCCGGCGCGCCCTTTTTCCTCCTCGCGCACGAGGCGCATGGCGAATTTCCGGCCGTCCTTGAGGATTTCCCAGGCCCTTTGCGTCAACCGCAGTCCGCCGTAGCCGTCCGGGGATATTTCCAGGGAGCCGTCGGCCAGAAGCTGGCGATACAGGGCGTGCCACTGCTCGGGAGGGTATTCCGTCCCGATGCCGAAGGTGCTCACGGTTTCATGCCCCCAGCGCAGGACCGGCTTGGAAAACGTTCCCGTCAGGACGTTGACGCAGTGGGCCGCGCCGAAGCGCTGGCCCGTGCGAAAGACGCAGGATAGGGCCTTCTGAGCGGCCACCGCGCCGTCGACGGTTTCGGGCGGGTCGAGGCACAGGTCGCAGTTGCCGCAGGGCTCGCTGTCCTCGCCGAAATAGCCCAAGAGGATTTGCCTGCGGCAGGAAATGGCCTCGCAAAAGCCCACCATGGCGTTGAATTTCTGCAGCTCGATGCGCTTTTGACCGGAAAGCTCTCCCTCCGGCGCGATGATCTTGCGCATGACCGCCAGATCCCCCAGGCCGAAGGACATCCAGGCGTCGGCGGGCAGTCCGTCGCGTCCGGCCCGGCCGGTCTCCTGATGATAGGCCTCCAGGCTTTTCGGCGGGTCCAGATGGGCCACGAAGCGCACGTCCGGCTTGTCCACGCCCATGCCGAAGGCCACCGTGGCCGCCATGACCAGGCCCTCCTTGCGCATGAAGGCGTCCTGGGCGGCCTCCCGGTCGCGCTTGTCCATGCCCGCGTGGTAGGGCAGGGATTCGATCCCGTGATCGTTCAGCCAGCGGCTGGTCTCCTCCACCTTTTTGCGCGACATGCGGTAGACGATGCCGGAATCGCCCTTGTGCTCGCTTTCGATGAATTCCAGCAGCTGTTCCTTGCCCCGGCGCTTGGGAACCACGATGTAGCGGATGTTGGGCCGGTCGAACCCGGCGGAGAATATCCGGGCGGATTCGAAATGCAGCCGGTTGACGATGTCCGCCCGGGTGGGGCCGTCCGCCGTGGCCGTGAGCGCGATGCGGGGAACGCCGGGGAATCGTTCGGCAAGCTCGGCCAGTTGCAGGTATTCCGGCCTGAAGTCGTGGCCCCATTGGGACACGCAGTGGGCCTCGTCGATGGCGAACAGCGCGATGGACAGGCGCGAGAGCATTTCCATGAACCAGGGCAGCATGAGCCGCTCCGGGGCCACGTAGAGCAGATCCAGCTCCCCGCGCGACAGCCGCCGCTCCACCTCCCAGGCCTCGCCGGAGGACAGGCTGGAATTGAGGCAGGCCGCCCGGGCGCCGTTGCCGGTCAAGGCGCACACCTGGTCGCGCATGAGGGCGATGAGCGGCGAAACGATGACGCCCACCCCCGGCCGGATCATGGCCGGAATCTGGTAGCACAGGGATTTGCCCGACCCCGTGGGCATGAAGGCCAGGGCGTCCCCGCCCGCGATCACATGTTCGATGATCGATTCCTGAAGACCGACGAAGGATTTGTAGCCGTAGACCGAGCGCAGGACCTCAAGGGGACTTTGGGACATGGGGGGAAACCTCTCTGGCGTGTGACGAAGCCCCACCCTACCCTTTCCGGCCGCGCTTGTCAGGAGCGTCCGCCCGGGGGGGGCGGACCGAGCATGGCCGCGAGTTCCGCCGCGTCCTCGGCGGCGAAGGCCTCCTGGTCGTTGTCGAAAAAGCAGTAGACCGCGCGCCCGGCCTCGCGTTCCTTGCGGATGGCCTCAGCCCAGGGGGCGAGTCCTTCCCGGCCGTAGCGGCCCTGATAGGGGCCTTCGGGGCCGTGCAGCCGGAAATAGGCGAAATCCGCCCCCGCCCGGCCGGTCACGCGCGCGCCGTCAAGATGCGTGGAGCAAAGCGCCGCCCCCTTGTCAGCCAACAGTCCGAGGCAATGGTCGTTCACCCAGGACGGATCGCGAAATTCGAACGCGTAGCGAAAGCCGGAGGGAAGCGCCCGCAAGAAACCGGCCAGGCGCTCCCCGTCGTAGCGCCAGCGGGGAGGCAGCTGGAAAAGGACCGGCCCGAGGGTCTCCCGAAGCTCCTTGACGATGGCCAGAAAACGCAGGCAGGCGTCCTCGGGCGCCTTGAGCTTCTTCATGTGGGTGATGTAGCGGTTGGCCTTGACCGCGTAGACGAAGCCCAAAGGGGCGGCCTCCCGCCAGGCCGCCACGGTTTCGGGCTTCGGGAACTGGTAAAAGGAGTTGTTGATCTCCACCACGTCGAAGCGCCCGGCATAATAGGCGAACCAGCCGGACTGGGGCAGTCCCGGGGGATAGAAGCGGCTTTTCCAGTTGGGATAGGACCAGCCGGAGGTTCCGACGCGAAGTTCGCTCATGGGCGGATGCGGGAAGGCCTTCTAGGTTCCAAGCTCTCCTTCGGCCATCTCCTCGTCCCCGGCGGGGGCTTCGGTCTGGGCGTCGGTTTTTTTGGAAGCTTTCTTGCCGCGTTTGGGACCGGAAACCAGGTCGCCCAGCTTTTCGGCGGCTTTTTCGGCCTCGTCGGCCTTGCCGAGAAAATGCATTTCGCCCTGGGCCGAAATCCAGTGCCAGCCGGCGGGTTTTTTCAACAGCGTGGCGCCGTGTTTTTCGAGAAATTCCTCGGCCAGCGCCCCGCCCATGGATTTTTCCATGTCCCCGGCCAGAAGCTCGGTCTCGAAGACCACCGAGGCGTTGCGGAAAATCTCGAACGCCCCGTGGATCACGTCGAACAGGGAAAAATTCCCTTTTTTCTTCTTGCCGGTCAGTATCTGCTCAAGCGCCGCGATATCCTTCGACAAGGCGCGCAGTTCGCGAAGCGCCGCCTCCTTGGAAAGATCGCTTTTTTCCTTCATCGCCTTGAAAATAGCCGTGGAGGGATTTTTCTTCGCCGCCATGCACTGCTCCCTGGTTGAAGTCGCCAATATACGGGGCCTTTTGAGGAAAGGGTTAGACTTGTTTACGAATAATGACAAGCCGCAAGACGAAATCAATCGAAGCGGGGAGGCGCCAGGCGCTTTTCATCCTTTGCGGAATCCGGTACGTTTCAAACATTGGCGACGCCATTCGGGCGGCTTGGCCTTTTGGCCCAAACGGAGCAGTTCATGTCGTTCTCCGCGCAACGAAGCGATGAAAAAGACCAGAGCGTCGAGGCCATCAAGGAGCAGGTAAAGCTCTACCGCCTTATCGCCGATTACTCCCACGAGGCCGCGATTTTTCACGGTCCGGACGGGACAGCGCTTTACGCCTCCCCTTCCTGTGAAACGCTCACGGGGTACTCGTCCAAGGATTTCCTGAAGGACCCGGATTTTCTCAAAAAGCTCATCCACCCGGACAACGGCTTCGCCTTTTTGTCCTTGCGCGACCGGCTGGCAAGCCCGGACCCGGAGACCGTCTTCGAGCTGCGCATCCTGCGCGCGGACGGAGCGGACCGCTATCTGGAATGCCGCTCCATCAAATGCCTGGACAGCGGCGGCCATCTTTTGGGGCTGCGCACCGCCCTTCGGGACATCAGCGATTTCAAGGCCCTGGAAGCCCGGTTCGAGAGGGCGTCCCTGCACGACCCCCTGACCGGCTTCGCCAACCGGGCGCTTTGCATGGAGCTCATCCGCCAGGCCATGGAGCGCGGCAAGCGCCACGAGGACTACCGGTTCGCGGTGGTCTATTTCGACGTGGACAAGCTCAAGTCCGTGAATTTCCGCTTCGGACCGGCCGCGGGGGACGAGCTCATCCGCCGGGTGGGCAGGCGGCTCATGCGCTGCCTGCGCGGCACGGACTCCATCTCGCGCATAAGCGGCGACAAGTTCGCCATCATCCTGGACGACATCGGCACGGGCCGCGACGTGGTCACGGTGGTCAAGCGCATCATCGCCGAGATCGAGCGGCCCTTCACCCTGGGCCAGGGCGAGGTGAACATCACGGCCTGCATGGGCATCGTGATCAGCCCCACCAACTACGACCGGGCCGAGGATCTGCTGCGAAACGCCAACATCGCCATGCGCCGGGCCAAGGACAGCGGACGCTGCCGCTTCAAATTCTTCCACACCAAGCTTCTGGACGAGGCGGTCAAGGCCATCGTCATGGAGCAGGAACTGCGCAAAGGCCTGGAACGCGGGGAGTTCTTCCTGCAATACCAGCCCATCATCTCCCTGCAGACCAGAAGGCTGACCGGATTCGAGGCGCTGATCCGCTGGAACCACCCGGAGAGGGGCTGCGTCATGCCCGCGGATTTCATCTCCGTGGCCGAGCACTCCGGACTGATTTCGCCCATCGGGCGCTGGGTCCTGTTCGAGGCCTGTACCCGGATGTCCCAGTGGCGGACCGACTATCCGCACATGCGCGAACTCAACATCAACGTGAACATTTCCGCCAGGCAGCTGGCGGAGCCGCATTTCGACAGGCTGGTGGCCGACGCCCTGCGCGCAACCGGCATTCCGGCGGGGAACCTGAAGCTTGAGATCACGGAATCCGTGCTCATGGAAAACACGGAACTGTGCATCCTCAAGATCAAGCGCCTCAAGGGGCTCGGCGTGAAGCTCTCCATCGACGATTTCGGGACGGGATATTCGTCCCTGAGCTACCTGCACGCCTTTCCCATCGATACGCTCAAGGTGGACCGCAGCTTCGTCAGCCGGATGGAACGCAGCGCCAAAAGCCGGGAGATCGTCCAGGCGGTCATCAACCTGGCCCACAATTTCGGTCTGGACGTGTGCGCGGAGGGCGTGGAGATCGAGGAGCATTCGGACATGCTCCACGGGCTGTCCTGCGAAACCGGCCAGGGCTATCTCTTCTCGCGCCCGCTCGACCCGGAGCAGGTCGCGGTCTACCTGAGCTCCCCCGAGGCCGAAGGGGCCTGATTCCGGCTGGGCGCCGTCCCGGCCGTCCCGCTTCGCTTTTCCGGCGCCGGTCCGGTTTCCAACCGGCGCCGCCAAGCCGTCTTACCGCCTTTCCTCTCCTGCCCGCCGCGTCCCCGTCCCCTACGCTTGCCCGCTCCGGGCCGCCTCGCGCTCGGCCGTGAGACAGGCGATCCCGCGCCCATCCAGGGCGGGCTTGAAGCACAAATTGTCGGAAACGCAGGGCGAGGGAGCGTGGTTTCCGGTCATCCACCGGCCGACGAGTCCGGGTTCGCGGATGAGCGGCCTGGAGAGCCCGATGAGATCGGCCGCGCCTTCGGCCAGGATGGCCTCGGCCTCGGCGTAGGTCCTGATTCCTCCCGTGAGGATTATCGGGATGGACAGACGTTTTCTGAAAAGCCGGGCCGCTTCGAGGTAGTAGGCGCCGCCGGCGGCCACCGGGCGCACGGGGGCGAGACGGCCGGAATCCATGGTTCCGCCGGAAATCTCCACCGCGTCGAGCCCGAGCGCTTCCAGGGAGGCGACCGCTTCCAGGGATTCCTCCGGCTTCAGGCCGCCGGGCAGAAAATCCTCGGAATTGATCTTGATGAGGACCGCCATGCCCCCGGCCGCTTCCTTCACGGCGGCCACGACCTCGCGTACGAGCCGGGCGCGGTTTTCGGGGGACCCGCCGTAGGCGTCCTTGCGTTTGTTGTAATGGGGGGAAAGGAACTGGCTCAGCATGTAGCCGTGGGCGGCATGGATCTGGACCGCGTCGAAGCCCGCCTCGGCGGCCAGGGCGGCGGCCCGGGCGAACTGTCCGGGAACGGCCGCGATCTCCTCCAGGGTCATGGCCCGGCCGAGATCGCCGGTTTTGGCGTAGATGGGCCAGGCGCCCACGGCGTCCATCCCGGTGTAGGCCTCCCCGGCCCGGCAGCCGCCATGGGCCAGTTGCAGCGCCAGGGCGGCGCCTTCCTTGTGAACGGCCGCGGCCAGGCTGGAAAGCCCCGGGAGGCGGATTTCGTCGTCAGCGCCGAGCTGACGGGGCCTGACCTGGCCCTGGCGCGTGACGAAGGCGTGGCCTGTGACGATGACGCCCACCCCGCCCCGGGCCAATCCGGCGAAGCAACCGGCCAGGGCCTGTGTGGCGCCGCCGAACTCGTCGGCCATCCCCTCCCAGGTGGCGGAGCGCAGGAATCTGTTTGCGCAGCGCATGTTCGCGATGTGGAATGCGGAAAACGGCGCGGCCATAACAACATCCTCCTGCGCCCCCTGGGCGCGGCTATCAGCGTTAACGGCTTCTGGGGCAGGATTCGCGCATCATGCAGATCTTGCAGCCTCCGGAATACGGCATCGGGGTGAAGACCGCGTACTGACGGTTCATGGCGCCCTCTTCCTTCCACTCGAGACCGAGCTTTTCGAAGCGCCGTTTGACGTCCCGGTCCGGGGGGGTGATCGGCGCGCAGGCGCCCTCCTCCACTTCCGGGATGAGCTGGCGCACGGCGGTCATGACCATGGTGATGGCCAGATTATGCAGGGCGAAGCCCTGGGACGGGGAACGCTGCCAGGCTTCCTCCACCAGTTCCTCGGCCCGTTTGTCCAGATAGACGAGCAATACGCCTTTCCTGGACCCTTCCGGCGTGAATTTGACGGCCTTGAAATGCGGCGCCCAGGCTTCCCAGCTCGTCTCGAACAGGTCCATCAGTTCGTGATCCAGCCGGTTGGAGCCGCTAATTTCAAGATACAGCATCATGTCGAACTCGGGTTCGACCTTCAGTTTTTCAACGGACAACTTTCCCAAATGATCCCCCTCGAACGCGTGCATTTCGCAAATTGTAGCGCATCCGTCACAAGGCGCCAAGAGCGGCCGTTCCCGGCCCGGATCCGGAATGAACAAAGCCCCCGGCGTTTCACGAAAAAACGCCGGGGGCCCGGGAGCGCATCGGCGGCTACTGCTTGTCCGTGGCCTTGGTGAGAAGGGTCACGTTGGATTTGGTGAAAAATCCGTCGAAATCCCCATAGCGCAGGATATACTCGTTCACGAGCAGGGTCGTGGGCGAAGGCTTGGAGAAGATCTGCTTGAGCCCTTCCTCCTCGGAACCCACCAGATCTGAGAGAAAACCCATGCCGTCGGCCGTAAGCGCCGCCACGGTCTCGTCGATGTTCTCGGTGATGAAGGCCATGTGGTGGGCGCGCACGCCGTAGTTGTAAATAAAGCGCTCGGTGGGGCCGGATTTCTCAAAGGTGGTGAAGGGCGAGATGCCCGAGGTGAAGACCTGGGCGTAGTCGTCCTTGGAGAGCCGGGCCACGTTGGTGATGGAATTGAGCGACTCCACGTAGACCGCGAAATCGAAACGGTAATTGGTCAGCTCCATGAACTCCAAAATGGCGGCGTCGCGCTCCTCCGCCCGTACCCGCGTGGCCACGTGGTCCAGTTCCTTGATGTTGCGCAGGTGGGAAAGGGCGGGCTTTTCCAGACACATGTCCACCTGGTCGAAGCCCGGGAACAGGTAATCGCCCTCGCGTTTTTTCCAGCGGATGAGCCCGATGGAATTGCCGGTGAACCGGGAAGGCGCGGTCTGGATGTAGTCGAAATGCACGCCGCGCACGGGTTCGCCGGTCAAAAAGCGCACCCCGCGCTTTTTCTGAATGTCCACGTAGCGGTCGATGTCGTTGCATTTGAACACGTAGGTCTCAAGGCGCGGGTCCAGGAGGTTTTCGGTCTTTGCGCCCCGGTTGAAGAGAGCGAAGGGATTGTCGCCGCCGGTGCGGCAGGTGACCAGGAAATCCGCGCCGCCTTCGAGGCCCAGCACGATCATGCGCCGGTCCGGCCCCTGCATGGAGGTGCGCAGTTCCAGGCCGGTATAGCGCAGCAGTTCATTCGCGGCGGCGGTCAAGGCGTCCGGCGCGACGTTTATGATGACGCATTCGAGGCCTCCCACCAGCCCTTCCAGGCCGCTTTTCCTGCGATCCTCCATCACTCGTTCCACGCCCCGCATGAGGGCTGCGTCGTCATTTTGGAATTCGGCCATGCGAAGGCTCCTTTTCCTTGTCCGCGTACGGCGGTGGTTCATATCGGAATACGAATATGTCCCTGAACCCGGAAAAAGGCAATGCGGACGCGGTGAGCGCGACCGGCTGGGCCGGGCCGGCGGGAGGAAGCGACGGCGCGGCGGAATCCGGGATCCTCTTCGACCGGCGGGAATCGCCCTAATACTTGGGCGGCGGGATGCTCGTCCCATGGTCCGGGACCGCCTCCCCAAGACCACCCCGGACGCCCGTCTGGATCATCTGAAAGCAACCGCTCAAGATTCCAAATAAACAAGATGCCGGACGAAGAAATACGGACAGGGCCGGGGGCGGGGTTTGACCGGGCGGCGGGGGCGCCCATTCATTGCGACGCCGACGGCCGATCAAACCCCGCCCACGGCTATGCCACGCGGAGGCAGGACAGGGCGAGGTCCGTTCTTGGGGGCCAGGGATATACCGGCGGATGCTAGAGCATGTCCACGGGGTCGAGATCGAGGCTGACGCGCAGGTCGCCCGAAGAGGGCGCGGCGGCCTTCACGGCGGCGAACACCCGGCGGATGGCGGGCCAATCCTTGGCCTTCAGCAGACAGTTGAAACGCAGCCGTCCGGCGATGAGCCCAAGGGGCGCGGGGGCCGGGCCAAGCGCCGTCACCCCGGCGGCCGCCGCCTGTTCCCGCAGGACGCTTCCCAGCCCGGCCACCAGGGCCGCTCCCTTGCCGTCGTCGCGGGGATGGCTCAGGCGGATGAGCCCCAGCTTGGAAAAGGGCGGGTAGGAGAAGCGGCGGCGCTTTTCCAGCTCGCTTTCGTAAAAGCCCTCGTAATCGCCCTCGATCACGAATTTCCAGAAAGGATCCTCGGGGTTTCGGGTCTGGATGAGCGCCCTGCCCCCGGCGCCGCCGCGTCCGGCCCGGCCGCAGACCTGGACCAGAAGCTGGAACGTCCGCTCTGCGGACCGGTAGTCCGGCAGATTGCGGCCCATGTCCGCGTCCGCCGCCACGGCCAGGGTGACCTTGGGGAAATGGTGCCCCTTGGAGAGCATCTGCGTGCCCACCAGCACCTGCGCCTCGCCCGCCGCGAACTGGGCGATGATCTCGTCCAGCCTGCCGGTCTTGCGCGAACTGTCCCTGTCCAGGCGCAACACCCGGGCCCCGGCGGGCAGAATCCCGGCCAGCTGCTCCTCCAGAAGCTCCGAGCCCACGCCCATGGGCAGAAAATCCGCGCTCCCGCAATCCGGACAGGGCGAGGGGAAATCCTTGATCAGGCCGCAGTAGTGGCAGACCAGCCGTTCCCGGCCCTTGTGGTAGGTCAGGGCCAGATCGCACTGGGGGCAGCGCAGGGTCCGCTCGCAGGACAGGCAGTACAGAAGCGGCGCGTACCCCCGCCTGTTGAGCATGATCACGGCCTGCTCGCCCCGCTTGACCGTCTCGCGCAGGGCCTCGGCCGCCCGTCCGGTCAAAACCCCCGCCCGGTCGCCGGTTTCGCGCTCCCTGGATGTCAGCGTCGTCTTGACCGCCCCGCGCATGTCCACGATCTCGATTTCCGGCCGCTGGCCCTCTCCCGCCCGAGTCTGCATGACGACCTTGGGCGCGGCTCCGGCGCCCGCGGCGAAGTAGGTCTTCACGTCCGGGGTGGCCGATCCCAGGACCAGGAGGGCGCCCGTGCGCTTGGCGATGTAGAAGGCCACTTCCTTGGCCTGATAGGCCATGCGCTCGTCCTGCTTGAAGGAGGCGTCGTGTTCCTCGTCGAGCACGATGAGCCCGGGATCGCGCACGGGCAAAAACAGGGCCGAGCGCGCGCCCACCACGATGCGCGGGCCGTTTTCCGCCGCCGCTTCCCGGAAGGCGGCCTCCCGGCGCGAGGGCGGCAGATAGCCGTGGGTGAAGACCACGCGCTCCCCGGGAAAGGCCTCCTTGACGGATCGCAGAAGCTGGGCGGCCAGGGCCACTTCCGGGGCGAGCAGCGCCACCCGCCTGCCCGCCGCCAGACAGCGTCTGGCGAGCTCCAGGTAGACCCGGGTCTTGCCGCTGCCGGTCACCCCGTGCAGCAGGCGGATTTCGCCGGAAAAGGCGTCCAGGGCGGGATTCAGGGCGCTCATGGCGGTTTCCTGGTCCGGGGTCAGCGGCGCGGCGAAGCAGGCGGCCCCGCAATCCGGCGCAAGCCCGGCCTCATCCAACGCCTCGATTTCCCCGCCGGACGGGTTCTCGTCATGAACGGGCCGGACGACGCCCATCTCCACGAGCCGCTTGAGAGCCGCGACGCACTGGGCGCCCAAATCCGCCCGCAGGCGCGAGACCGGAGCCGGCCCCTGATCGTACAGGCGATCCAGGATGGCCAGCTGGCTCTTGGCGCCCGGCCTGACCGGCCAGGGAGGCTGGGCCGCCAGGGCGAACAGGGGCTCTCCGCCCTGGCCCGAGATCTTCGGCCGCATGCCGCCTTCGTCCCACAGGCGCGCCAGCTCTCTTTTCCTCGCTTCCGGCAGGCCGCTTATCCGCTTTGCGTCCAGGGATTTCCACAGTCCGGCTTCCAGGGTTTCGAAAAAGGTCTTGGAGGTTCGAAGGCCGGTGGGCAACAGGTTGCCCAGAATGCCCCCCAGGGAAAGCATCTGCCGCCCGGCCAGATTCCTGGCCATATCCAGATAGATCTCGTCCAGGAGGGGTTCGGTCTCAAGGGGCCAGACCAGATCCCGGATCCGCACCCCCTGGGGAACGGCCCCGGCATGACTCTCGATCACGGCGGCGCGCAGGGTCTTTCCCAGGGGGACGAGGACCCGCAGCCCCCTGGGAAAAGGGTGATGGGCGAAGAAGTCCGGGACCGCGTAGGTCAGGGAGGCGAAGGGAGCGCTCAAGAGCGCGGCCTGAACGAATTGGGGCATAGGCGCCGCGGCGATAAAAAACGCCCGGGAGAGGCCATCTCCCGGGCGGCAGGATTGTCCGTGGGCTCCCGGAAGCGCTAGAAGGGGAGCAGTTCCTTGAGGCGCGGCACAAGGGCGTCGCGCAGGACCTCGTCGTGCAGGGCGAAATAGATGTTGGCGGTCAGATACTCCGCCCAGTCGCCCGCGTCGAAGCGCTGTCCCTGGATTTTCACGGCCAGAAGCCGGTTGTTTCCGGCCAGGCCCTTGAGACCGTCGGTGAGCTGGATTTCACCGCCGTGGCCCGGGGTGAGCTTTTCCAGATGGTAGAAGATGTCCGGGAACAGCACGTAGCGGCCCACGATGGCCAGCCTGGAAGGCGCCTCGTTGACCTTGGGCTTTTCCACGAGATTGCGCACCCGGTACATGCCGGGAGCGAACTCCTCGCCCTCGATGATGCCGTAGTTGGACACCTTTTCCGAAGGCACTTCCATGACGCCGACCACGGGCATGTGCTCGGTCATGGCCACGGAAATGAGCTGCTTGATGCCCGGTTCCATGCCGAACATGAGGTCGTCGCCCACCATGACGCAGAAGGGGTCGTTCTTGACCACTTCCCGGGCGCAAAGCACGGCGTGTCCGAGTCCCAGCTGTTTTTTCTGACGCACCGAAATGATGTTCACCATTTCGGCCACTTCCCGGATCTTGGCCAGCATCTCGTCCTTGCCCTTGCGTTTGAGCATGTCCTCAAGGGCGAGGTTGTAATCGAAATGATCCTCGATGATGGTCTTGTTCTGATTGGTGACGAAGACCACGTCGGTCAGCCCCGAAGCCTGGGCCTCTTCGACCACGTACTGAATGACAGGCTTATTGTAGACGGGGAGCATCTCCTTGGGGATATTCTTACTGGCGGGC
This sequence comes from uncultured Desulfovibrionaceae bacterium, assembly GCA_937934715.1. GTDB lineage: Bacteria > Desulfobacterota > Desulfovibrionia > Desulfovibrionales > Desulfovibrionaceae > CALGYO01. The sequence goes on from CALGYO010000057.1 coordinate 45,746, forward strand.
AAAGACCTGGTTCCCCATCCGGCGACGGGTATGACGACTTTTTTTATCTCCATGTCCTTCTCCTTGGCATAACACATTGGCCACGCCTTGTCCGGGCTTGCCCGGCAGGGCGAATGCCGGGGCGCGAGAGGCGGCCCGCCCGTCATCGCCCGCCCCCCGACCGGCGATGACGAAACTAAAACAAGCGCGCCCCCGTTCAAGCGGGAACCTAAATTGTTTACAAAAAAACGTCCAGTGGGAAAACCCTTTTTCCCTTTGGCGAAACGGCGCCTTGGTTATTTCAAATGCTGGCGCAGAGTCTGGGCCAGGTCGTCGCACAGGCGCTCCACCAGCGCTTCGTCCTCGGCCTCCACCATGACCCGGGCCAGGGATTCCGTACCGGAATAGCGTAAAAGCGTCCGGCCCTTGCCGCCGAGAGCCCGGTCGGCCTCTTCCAGGGCCTTGGTCACGGCGGGGACCTGGTCGAAGGGAATTTTCTTGTCCACCCGCACGTTGACCAGCTTTTGCGGAAAGGGAACCAGGCGGTGGGCCAGCTCGGACAGGGGCTTGCCCTTTTCCAGCATGATGCGGATGACCTGAAGCGCGGCCAACAGGCCGTCGCCCGTGGTGGAATGCCGCAGGAAGATGAGGTGCCCGGACTGTTCGCCGCCGAAAGCCGCCCCGCGTTCGCGCATGGCCTCGACCACGTAGCGGTCGCCCACCGGGGTGCGGATGAGCTGGCCGCCGCGCTCGCGCATGTGGATTTCCAGGGCCATGTTGCTCATGACCGTGGCCACCAGAACGCCGCCCGGAAGCAGCCCGCGCTCCATGAGATCGTCCGCGCAGATGGCCATGATCTGGTCGCCGTCGAGAATCTCGCCTTTTTCGTCCACCAGAATGACCCGGTCGGCGTCCCCGTCCAGGGCGATGCCCACGTCCGCCCCGTGTTTGAGCGCCATTTCGGCGGTCACTTTGGGGTGCAGGGATCCCACGTTGTCGTTGATGTTCACGCCGTTGGGATGGGTTCCGATCTTGACGACGGAAAGCCCAAGCTCCTCCAGGATAAGCGGGGCCACCTTGTAGGCCGCGCCGTTGGCGCAGTCGATGACGGTTTTCAGACCTTCGAAATTCAGATCAAGGGGGAGGGTGTTTTTCAGGTAGACGTTGTAGCGTCCCGGGCTGTCCTCGATCTTGCGCGCCCTGCCCTCGCCGCCGGGCTGGGGAAACTCGCAGGGACCGCAATCCGTGCGCATGAGTTCCTCGATCTCGTCCTCCACCGCGTCCGGCAGCTTGTAGCCCCGGCTGTCGAACAGCTTGATGCCGTTGTCCATGTAGGGATTGTGGGAGGCGGAGATGACCACCCCGAGGTCAGCGCGCATGCTGCGGGTCAGGAAGGAAATGGCCGGCGTGGGCATGGGGCCGACCAGGAAGACGTCCATGCCCGAGGCGCAGAACCCCGAGGTCAGGGCGTATTCGAAAATATAGCCGGACAGACGCGTATCCTTGCCGATGACCACCCTGTGGCGCCTGGCGCCGTTGCGAAAGCGCTGCCCGGCCGCGAGACCGAGCCGCAGAGCCGTTCCCGGGGTCATGGGCTCCTCGTTCACCCTGCCGCGCAATCCGTCCGTGCCGAATAACCGTTGCGTCATGCCTTTCTCCCTTGCGTCGCGCCGCGCGAGCCCTGACGGGCGCCGCGTCCGCCCCGTCACGGTCCTTGCGGCGGACCGCCGTGGCTGTCCGGCTCGGCGTTTCTTTTCAGCGTCACCGATATCTTTTCAGGGTCGGCGGAAACCAGCTCGCATTCCTGGGGAATGCGAACATGATAAACCGACTCGCTCTTACCCGGGCCCTGCCCGGACTTCAACTCCAAAACCGCCTCCACCTTGTCCTTGAAATCCGGCGCGTCCACCATGTCCGACGGCCCACGGACGGTCAGCGAAGCCGTCCTCGGCGATATGGAAACGCTCATGCCGGGAAGCTCCCCGATCATGATGGGGACCTTGAGGGTCGTCTCGGACTGCTTGACCGCGATTTCCAACTGCACGTCCACGCTGACCGGATCGGCTTCCATGTCCTCGGGCACGTCCAGGGCGGCCTTGTCCTTGAAGGGGCCGGGTTTGGGGTCCTCCAGGGTCAGGGGCTGGGTTTTGATCTCCTGCACGCGGTCCAGGGACGCCTCGACCCCGGTCAGCTTGACCTCCTGGGGCTTCGTCGCGGCCTTGGACACGAACAGGTTGGACGGCAGCGCCTTTTTCAGGACCACCTTGACCGGAAAGGAACGCGTGATGCGGCGCTCCACATCGAGTTCGATGCGCGAAGGCCGGATCTCCACCACGGTGAACACCTTGGTGACGGGAATGGTCTTGGGATCGAAATTGATGGTGTTGCGGCCGGGACTCAACCGGGAGAGATCCAGGGAATAGACCAGGGGAACGTCCTTGAGCTTGCCGGCCATGCCCTTGGGCGCCCGGACCAGGGCTTCCACGGAATTGAGCATGCCTTCCTTGATGAACAGCCCCTTGGGCGCCCCGGTCATCTCCACCCGGACCGGAGCCCACACGTCCACCTTTTCCCGGCCCGTGACCAGATACCAGCAAAAAACCGCCAATACCGCGGCCAGGAAAAGATACTGCCAGTTGGGCTTCACGATCTTCTGCACAATCCCTCCCGAAGCCGCTCCAAAAGGCCCGCCTCGTCATAAGGACCGGAAAGCTCCCCAGCCTCGGCCACGCTCACGAGCCCCCGCTCCTCGGAGGCCACCACCGCCAGGGCGTCGCTTTCCTCGGTGACGCCGAGGGCGGCCCTGTGCCGGGTGCCGTAGGCGGAATCCAGCTTCACGCCCGAGGCCAATGGCAGGATGCAGCCCGCCGCGGCCAGGCTCCTGTTGCGGATGACCACGGCCCCGTCGTGCAGCGGGGTGTCCGGATGAAAAATGGTCATGAGCAGTTCCTTGGAAACCACGGCCGACACGGTCACCCCGCGCTGGACCACGTCGCCCAGCGGCACGTTGCGCTCGAATACGATGAGCGCCCCGATCCTGGCGGCGGCCATCTTGGAGACGGCGAGCGTGGTTTCGCGCAGCACGGCCTCCAGGGAATCCTGCTGGCGCGGCCAGAACAGGAACCGGCCCGCGCCCACCCGGGACAGGGCCTTGCGGATGTCGTTCTGGAACAGGATGATGATGACCAAAAAGATGGAGCCGAGAAAATTGGTCAAAAGCCAGTGCAGGGTGACCAGGCCGAATTCCCCGGACAGGTAATAGACGATGAGGATGACCAGAAAGCCGTGCATGACCGACAGGGCCCGCGTCCCTTTGATGAGAAGCAGCCCCCGGTAGAACAGAAAGGTCACGATGGCGATGTCGAGCGCCTCGCGCCAGGAGAAGAAAATGGAGTCGAAAAATTCCGTCATGGCCATCGGCCGAAGCTCCGGCTGGCGTCTCGATGAACCGCCCCAGCGTTTGCGCTCGATACTCCCGACAGGCCCGGCCAGGCAAGCCCCGGCGGCGGGGCGGCGCGTCCATTATCCGGGCGGCCTGGCGGCCTGGCGGGCTTCAAGGCGTTTTTCATTACAAAATGGACAGGGACCACTCGCGCGGACGCCGCGCTAACTCCGGCGAATATTGTACACGGAACGGCCCTCGGCCAGGATATGGTCCGGCTTTCCCTCGGGATGCAAAATCGTGGAGGCGTTGCCCACCCGGTTGCCCAGAAGGCGCACATGGGACACGGCCACCACGCCGGTCTCCAGGGCGGGCTTCAAATAGTCCACGCGCAGGTCGATGGTGGCGAGCTTGTCGTCCAGCCCGCACATGCTCCACACGGCGAAACCGCCGCAGGCGTCCGCCAGCATGGACAACACGCCCCCGTGCAGGGCCTTTCTGCGCACGTCTCCGAGAAGTTCCGGCCGGTAGGGTATCATGAGGCTGCATTTTCCGCGTTCGATGGAGACGAGCTTCACCCCGAGAAGCGCGTGGAAAGGCAGCGCATCCTCGATGAGCGTCTTGAACGCGGCCAGATCGGCTTCCTTGAGCATGGACGTCCTCCTGCGGGCGCGGGAATCCGGCGGACCGGGCCGGTCAGCGCGGCGCCGTCTTTCCCGTAAAGACGGCGGGGAAGAGTTCGGCGGCCAGCCGCAAGGCGTCCACGGCGGCTGCCGCGTCGTGGACACGGTGGATGAAGGCGCCCTTGGCCCCGGTCAGGGCCGTGGCCGCCGTGGTGGCCGTGCCGCGTTCGGAAACGGTCCGTCCCAGCCTTTTTTCGAGAAAGGACTTGTTGGAAAGCCCCATGTACAGCGGGCGGCCGAAGGAGAGAAAAGCCGGAAGGTCCCTCAGGATGGCCAGATTGTGGGCAAGCAGCTTGCCGAAGCCGATGCCCGGGTCCAGGACGATGTTTTCCTCGGGCAGTCCGGCCGCGACCAGCCGGGACAGGTTCTTCTCGAAAAACGCCGAGATGTCGGCGATCACGTCGTCATAGCGCGGAGCGTCCTGCATGACCGATGGGTCGCCCTGGCTGTGCATGAGCACGTAGCCGGGTTTGTACTGGACCAGGACGTCCAGCAGACCGGGGTCCCGCGAACAGGCGGAAACGTCGTTGACGATATCCGCTCCGGCCTCGATGGCGGCCGAGGCGCAGGCCGCCTTGTAGGTATCCACGGAAACGCTCACGCGCTCGCCGCCGGGAAGCCGCAGGCGTTCCCGTATCCCGGAGATCACCGGCACGACCCGCCCGAGCTCCTGGTCCAGGCTCACCGGATCTGCGTAGGGCCGGGTGGATTCTCCGCCCACGTCCAGGATGTCCGCGCCGTCCTCGACCAGGCGCATGGCGTGTTCCACGGCTTTATCCGTGGAATCGTGGCGGCCTCCGTCGTAAAAGGAATCCGGCGTGACGTTGACGATTCCCGCCACGAGAAAGGGACCGGACAGGATCTTTCCGTTCAGGACGCGCCAAAACCGTCCGCCGGAGCCTTCCACGCTCAGTTTCCTCCCGCCCCGGGTTCGTCGCCGCCCGGCTTGCGGTCCGGCTCCAGGGAGAACTCCTCGCCCCCCTCCCCGGCCGCCTGAGAGGCCTGGGAGGGCCCGGCCGGGTCAGCGGAAGCGCTGGCCGCGCCAGGAGAGGTCCCGGCGGCCGCGCCCGCGGGCGCTTCGCTTCCGGAACCGGCCTTGCCGCCGCCGTTTGGGGACTTGGGCTCCATGGGCGGCAACGTTTCCCCGCGCATGAGGCGGTCCACGTCGTCGCCGGTGATGGTTTCGCGCTCGAGCAAAGCGCCGGCGATGGCGTGCAGGGCGTCGATGTTCTCCGAAAGCAGCCTCTTGGCCTTGGAGTGGGCCTCTTCCACGAACCGGCGCACTTCCGCGTCGATGCGGCGCGAGGTCTCCTCGCTGAAGTTCTTGTGGTGGACCAGTTCACGGCCGAGGAAGATCTCGTCCTCCTTTTCGCCGTAGGCCAGGGGCCCCAGATCCTCGCTCATGCCCCATTTGCAGACCATGTTCCGGGCCATGCCCGTGGCCCGCTCGATGTCGTTGCTGGCTCCGGTGGTGAGCTGGTCGAGCACGATCTCCTCGGCCACCCGGCCGCCCATGAGCACGACCAGGTTGTTGAGCAGGAATTCCTTGGAATAGTTATGCCGTTCGTCCACGGGCAGCTGCTGGGTGATGCCGAGCGCCCGTCCGCGCGGAATGATGGACACCTTGTGGATGGGGTCGGTCCCCGGCATCATGCGCGCGGCCAAGGCGTGACCGGCCTCGTGGTAGGCGGTGGTCTTCTTTTCCTCGTCGGAGAGGATCAGGCTGCGCCGCTCCTTGCCCATGAGCACCTTATCCTTGGCGGCCTCGAAATCCTCCATGTCCACCTTGTCCTTGCCCACCTTGGCGGCCTGAAGGGCGGCCTCGTTCACGAGGTTTTCCAGATCCGCGCCGGAAAAGCCGGGAGTGCCCCTGGCCAGGGTTTCCAGGTTCACGCCCTCGGACAGAGGGGTCTTTCTGGTATGCACGGCCAGGATGCGCTGGCGGCCGCGCAGATCCGGGGTGGGCACGACCACCTGCCGGTCGAAGCGGCCGGGACGCAAGAGCGCCGGATCCAGGACGTCGGGACGGTTGGTGGCCGCGATGAGGATGACGCCCTCGTTGGACTCGAAGCCGTCCATTTCCACGAGGAGCTGGTTCAGGGTCTGTTCGCGCTCGTCGTGGCCGCCGCCGAGACCGGCGCCGCGCTGACGGCCCACCGCGTCGATTTCATCGATGAAGATGAGGCAGGGGGCGTTTTTCTTGCCCTGGACGAACAGGTCGCGCA
>CALGYO010000058.1 GCA_937934715.1 uncultured Desulfovibrionaceae bacterium
GCTCCTCGTACGGCGAGGCCTCCGCGGCGGGCTGCTCCGGGGCCGGAGAGGGGGCCGGGGGCTGCTCCGGGGCCGGGGCCTGCGCCGGTGCCGGGGCGGCAGGCGGGGCCGGCGCCGGGGCGGGCCGCGGCGGGACCAGGACCAGGGCCAGGATCACCAGCAGGGCGCAGCCCGCCCAGATCCAGAACACCAGGCGCGTCGAGACCGGGAAGGGAGACTTGAAGCCCTGGCCCATGGCTGCGGCGGAAGCCTCCGGCGCTACTTGATCTGCTTGAGCCGCGGCAGCTGCTTCACCAGCTGCAAGGCCAGGCGGAGCTGGTTGTCGCGCTTGAGCAGACCGTTGGCCTCGGGGGTCTTGTCCTTGCCCCCGTTGCCGGACTTGCCGTTCTGGTTCTCGATGTGGCCGGAGAGGTCCTCCTCGCGCACCACGCCCAGGCCGGCCTTGCCTTCGTCGTCACGCGGGGCCTCGAAGGGGATGGCCATGTCCGGCTCGATGCCCTGGGCCTGGATGGAGCGGCCCTTGGGCGTGTAGTACAGGGCGGTGGTGAGCTTGATGCCCGACTCGTCGGACAGGGGAATCACGGTCTGCACCGTGGCCTTGCCGAAGGTCTTCTCGCCCACCAGCAGGGCCCGGTCGCGGTCCTGCAGCGCGCCGGCCACGATCTCCGAGGCCGAGGCCGACCCGGCGTTGATGAGCACCACCATGGGCGCGTCCACGTCGGCGGAATCGTTTCTGGCTTCGAAATCCTTGCGCTGGTCGGCGTCCTTGCCCTTGATGGACACGATCTTGCCCGAGGGCAGGAAGATGTCGGACACGTTGACGGCCTGATCCAGGAGTCCGCCGGGGTTGTTGCGCAGGTCGAGGATCACGCCTTTCAGGGGCTGGCCGGTCTTCTTGTACTTTTCCAGGGCGTCGCGCAGTTCGGCGGTGGTGTTTTCATTGAAACGGGTAAGGCGCAGCAAAAGGTAGCCGGGCTCAAGCTCGGTATCCTTGACGCTCACGATGGGTATGGTGTCGCGCACCACCTTGACCTTGACCGGCTTCTGGGAATCCTTGTGCAGCACGGTGAGGCCCACGGCCTTGCCCTTGGGACCGCGAATCTTCTTCACCGCGTCGATGAGGGTCATGTCCTGGGTGGATTCGCCGTCGATTTCCAGAATGATGTCGCCGGCCTTGAGACCGGCCTTGTCCGCCGGAGTGTCGTCGATGGGGGAGATGACCGTGAGCCGGTTGTTCTCCATGGTGATCTCAATGCCGATGCCGCCGAACTCACCCGACGTGCTCACCTGCATTTCCTTGAACTCATCCTTGCTCAAAAAGCTCGAATGGGGATCGAGCTGCTGAAGCATGCCCACGATGGCGCCGTCGATGAGGTCATTGCGGGTCACATCTTTGACATAATGGTTTTCCACCAGATCCATGACCTGGCTGAATCGCTTGAGGGGGGCGAACCGGTCTTCCTCGGCGCCGTAGGCCGATATGACGTTCAACAGCCCCAAAAGGAGAAATATGGCGAACATTTTTCGTGAAAACCGCATACATGCCTCCAATGCATGTTCCTCAGCATCCGTTTCAGTCAGGCTCCATCGCCGGAAAACCGGCGCAAGCGGAAGCCAAACGGCGCGTCAGGACTATTTCGACAACCACTGCTCGGGGTTAATGGCTTTTTCCCGAAAACGCAATTCAAAATACATTCCAGGCCCGCCAGCCGCCGGATAGTATCCGGCAGCGCCCAGGGGCTGTCCAGCCACGACGGCGTCCCCTGTTTTTACATTCAAATCGGAGAGATACGCATACACGGTGTAGTAATTTCCGCCGTGCGATACAATGACCACGTCCCCCATGCCGCGCAGTTTCTCGGCGTGGGCCACTTTTCCGGCGTGAACCGCTGCAACCTTCGTTCCAGCCGGAAGGGCAAGCCCGAGCCCCCTGCTCCCCGCGCCGCCGTCCGGAGAAAAGCTCGTCATGGCGCGCCCCCTGGCCGGCCAGGGCAGACGCCCCTTCATGGCGGAAATCTCCGTTCCGCCCAGGGATTCCAACTGGTAGTTGAGCTTGCCGATGACGCCCAGGATGTCCTTGAGGTCCTGCTCGGCGTCGATGCGCTGTTTGCGCAGGTTGCGCAGTTCGCGCATCCTTTCCAGACGCTTGGCCAAAAGTTCGTCGTTGTTGGCGTTGACCTGGCGTCGCTCGCTAAGGAGTTTCTCCCGAGCGGCGTCCTGGGCGGCCATGTTGGCGGCGAGCGCCCCGCTTTTGTCCTTGTACTCCTGGTAGGCCTCCCCCGCCGCGCCGTAAAAGGCCGCGAGCCAGGCGAAACGCCGGTCGGCCTCCTCCCAGGAATCGAGCCCCGCCGTCTTGTTCTCCATGTTTTGCAAATGGGCGGGCCAAAGCGCCCGCATGATCCCCGTCAATCTTTCGGCGGCCTGGCGCCTGTCCGCGTCCAGGGCGGCGTATTCATTGGCCAGCTTGCGTTCCTGGCGCTCGATCTCCTGGATGCTTTTTTCCTGGGCCGCGATGCGTTCGGCCAGAACGGCGGCCTCGCGGTCGATATCGGCCAGATTCCCGCTGACGCCCTTTTCCCTGCTGGCCAGCCTTTCCAGGGCGGCCTTGCGCTCCGCCGCGCTTTGCCGCTGATCCTCCAGCTTCTTCTTGATGTCCCCGGGATTTTGCGCGCGAACCGGCGACGCCGCAAAAAGGGCGATCAGGATGGCCAGGGTCAGGCGCAAGGGCCAGAACCGGCGACGCGTCAATCCCATCATTCGAGAAACCGCCCCAGCGGACAGGCCGCGCACAGCGGGGCCTTGGGCTTGCAGAATTCCCGGCCCGTCCGCGCGATCAGTCCGTACATGGCCGCATACAGTCTGGCGTCGCCATCCAGGCCGCCCATGAGGATATCCTGGATATCCTCGTAGCCCGCCTCCTCGAAAGCCAGTCCATGCCGCAAAACCAGCCGGGCCGCCGCCTGGCTCACCGGGAACACGGGGAAGCCGCAGGCGAGGAGCAAAATGGCGTCCGCCGTTTCAGGCCCCACTCCCCTGACGGCCGCAAGCGCCGCCCTGGCGTCCTCAAGGGGCCAGGCGGCCAGGCGTTCGATGTCGAAATCGCATTCCTCGCGCAAAAAACGCAGGAAATGGAGCAGGCGGCCTGCTTTTTGGCGATAATGCCCGGCCGGGCGGATGCGTTCGGCCAGTCCGGCCTCCCCCAGGGCGTAGAGCGCGGCCGGATCGAGCAGCCCGGCCCGGCGCAGGCCGTCCATGACCGGCTCCGTCTTGGCGGGGCTGACGCCGCGTCCCAAAAGGATCTCCACGGCCGTTTCGAACGGCGGATTTCCGGCATGCCGGCGCTCGGACCCCATGGCGTCGAGCAAGGCATGGAACATGCGCATGAGCGGATTGTGACGATTCATAACTGTCAGGCGAAAACGCGGCGAAGGATATCCGTGAAGTGTGGCGCCAATCGGCCTCAAGGGCAAGACCCCATGACGGCCTCCGGACGAAGGCCCCGGCCGCCGGATTCGGACGCGGCCGCCCGGCGGTTTGCAAAAAGACGCGGCCGGCGTATGCTTCGCCTGGCCGCTGACGCGGCCGGGGAGGTACCGGTGAGACGATCAGGCCCGGCCATCGGGGCCATATGTCTTGGGGCGGCCTTTTGGCTGTGCATGGCGTCCGCCCCCTCGGTCCAGGCCGCTGGCGGCCGGGATGTGGTCACGCATAAGTGTTCGGGCTGCCATGACCTGCGGCGTCTGTGCCGTGGGCTCGACCTGAAGGACGAGAAGAACTGGGCCGCCACCATCGCCAGAATGGTGGAAAAACGGGGCGCCAAGCTCTCCCCCCAGGACCAATTGGCCGCGTACAACTATCTCATCCGGCAAACGTCCAAAAGCGTTCCCTTTTGCAAATAACCAGGAGGCGGCATGTCCTACGTGCTTGTCTACATCACCGCGAAAGATATTGACGAAGCGAAAAAACTGGGTCAAGCCCTGGTGTCCGAACGCCTGGCCGCCTGCGTGAACATCCTCCCGGCCATGACCAGCATGTATTGGTGGGAAGGCGCGGTCCAGCAGGCCGACGAAGCCGTCATCCTGGCCAAGACCAGACAGGAGCTTGCGCGCCCCCTTATGGACGAGGTCAAACGCCTGCACAGCTATGAAGTTCCCTGCATCGTGACGCTCCCCATCACGGACGGAGAACCGGCTTTTCTGGATTGGATCGGCAAGGAAACCCGTACCCCGTAAACGCCTCGGCCGTTATTGTGACGGCGGGCTCTTTCATGGAGACCCTTCATGCGCTTTTTCATATCCGGCTCTCTGGCCTACGACCGCATCATGACCTTTCCCGGCAAATTCTCGGATCATATTCTCCCGGACAAGATCCACATTCTGAACGTGTGCTTTTTGGTGGACGGTCTTGAGGAAAAATTCGGCGGCACGGCCGGAAACATCGCTTACACCCTGAAGCTTTTGGGCGAGAACCCCGTCATCCTGGGCGCCTCGGGCAAGGATTTCGCCCAGTACGAAAAATGGTTCGCCTCCCTGGGCATCTCCCTGGCCGGAGTGAAACCCATTTCTTCTGAATTCACCGCGGGCGCCTACATCACCACGGACCAGTCCGACAACCAGATCACCGGCTTCAACCCGGGCGCCATGAAATACCCCTCGGAATACGCCTTCGACGCGGCGGAACTGGCGGACTCCATCGCCATCGTGGCCCCGGGCAACCTGGAGGACATGCAGGCCTATCCCAGAATCTACAAGAACGCGGGTACGCCGTTCATTTTCGATCCCGGCCAGAACATCACCGCCTTTTCCGGCGAGCAGCTCACGGAAATGCTCACCGGCGCCACCTACCTCATCTCCAACGACTACGAGCTGGAGCTCATCATGAACGCCTGCAAGCTCACCAAGGGCGAGCTCCTGGAGCGGGCCGGGACCATCGTGACCACCCTCGGCGAAAAAGGCGCCCTCATCCGCAAGGGCCGGGAAGAACACGCCGTGCGCGCGGCCAAGGTCGCGGACGTCAAGGACCCCACCGGCGCGGGCGACTCCTTCCGCTCGGGCTTTTTGAAGGGCCTCGGCCTGGGCAAAAGCGACGTTGAGGCGGCCAAAATGGGCGCCGTGTCCGCCGCCTACGCCGTGGAAAAACACGGCACCCAGGAGCACAGCTTTACCATCGAGGAGTACTGGAAGCGTTTCGAGGAAAACTTCGGCTAAAAACCGCGCGCTCTTGCTCAGGCAAGCGCGAGGACCTTGTCATCAAGCTGAAGCGGCCGTCCGGAGAACTCCGGGCGGCCGTTTCGCCGTTTTTCGTACCGAAATATTGAACCCGCTCCCCACGCTCAGCTTTCGCCGCCGTGGCGGCCGCTCGCCGGAGGCACGAGGCGGACCTTGCCCACCCGGCGCCCGTCCATGGCCGCGACCTCGAACCGCCAGCCCCCGGCCGTCACGCCCTCCCCTTCCTTGGGAACGCGTCCAAGCCGGGCCATGACGAATCCGCCCAGGGTGGAAAAGCCCTGTCCGTCCGCCTCCTCCCCGAGACTCGTCAGTTCCGCGATCTCGTCCATGGGGGTCCCGCCGTCGAGCATGAGGACGCCGTCCTGGGTTTCCGGCGCCTGGTCCTGTCCGCCGCGACCGCTCTCGCCGATTTCGCCCACAATGGCCTGGAAGATCGAACGCAGGGTGGCCACGCCCTGAACGTCCCCGAATTCGTCCACCACCACCGCCAGCGACGCGCCCGTTTCCTTGAACATGGCCAGCGCATCGAGACAGCGCATGGTCTCCGGGATGAAACGAGGCTCCTTCGCCGCCTTGGCCACGTCAAGACGTCCCGTACGGAAATAGACGTTGAACAGCTCCTTGACCGCCGCCACCCCGAAGACGGCCCAGATCGGAAGAGCACACGTCTGAACTCCAGTCACGGCTACATCTC
>CALGYO010000059.1 GCA_937934715.1 uncultured Desulfovibrionaceae bacterium
TACGAGATGTAGCCGTGACTGGAGTTCAGACGTGTGCTCTTCCGATCTCTACTCCCCCTGGAGGGACGAAAACACCGGGGCCCGGTATGTGGCGGCGTCCTTGCGCGACATCACGGAACGCAAGCTGGCCGAGGAATCCATAGAGCGGCGGGCGCGTCTGATGCAGGCGCTCAACCGGTTCACCGGGCGGCTTCTCGGGACGAACCGCATCGAGGATATCAAGACCGCCGATCTGGGGGGGCTTGGAAAAGCCATCGGCGCCAGGCGGCTCAGCGTTTCGCTGACGTCGTCCCCGCAATCGGCCGAACCCGGCCCTCTCCTCGAACAGATTGCATGGTCCGCGGATCCGCAGGCTGGGCCGTCCTGCGTCCTGCCTTCGCGCCTGTTCGGCGGACTTCACCCGCGCCTGTCCAGGGGCGAGACCATTCAGGGACGGATCAGGGATTTCGCCGAACCCGGGCGCGGGGTTTTCGAAGGCCGGGGCGCGATCTTCGCGTTCATCGCGCCGGTGCTCGCCCTGGAAAGCCTTTGGGGCGCGGTGATCCTGGAATTTGCGGACGAGGACCGGGCATTCACCAGGGATGAGGAGGAGTTTTCCAAGGCCATCGCCGGACTGTTGAGCGGCGCCATCCGCCGGGCCGTCATGGAACAGGAACTGCGCGAAGGTCGCAAGTATCTTGAAAACATCATTAATTCCGTCCCGGATCTGCTCTATGTCAAGGACAGGGAGCACCGTTGGATTCTGGTGAACGACGCCATGTGCGCCATGTCCGGACGTCCCCGCAACGCCCTGCTCGGCGCGCGCTCGGACCGCCGGGTCTTTCCCGAGGAGACGGCGGAGCGCATGTGGGAAACGGACGAGCGGGTCTTCGAAACCGGCGACCCCGCTGCGGACGAGGCCTCGCTGACCGGAGTGGACGGCCGGCCCAGGCATTTCTTCTTCATACGCTCCCGCTACGAGAATTCGCGCGGGGAGCGTTTCCTTGCCGCCGTGGGCCGCGACATCAGCGCCCACAAGAAGATCGAGGCCGAGCTGCGCGAATCGGAGAAAGCCACCTCCATCCTCTACCGGGTCTCCAGCGTGGTGGGCGCGCTGTCGGACATGCGGGAGCTGTGTTCCCTGGTCCATGGCCTTTTGCGCGAAATCCTGCCTGCTGAGAATTTTTTCATCGCGCTCATCAATCAGGAAAAAGACCGGCTGGAATTCATCTATTTCGAAAACGAGATCGATCCGCCCTATCCGCCCATTGAGCGCATAAGCTCCAAGCTCATTCCTATAGACCGGAACAATTTCAGCGACTTCGAATCCGCCGACGTGATCATCGAGGTGCTTCGGACCATGCACCCCACCCTGGTCACCCGCCGGGTCATGGCGCTTACCGGCATGACCTGCCCGGGCTCGCCGCCCCAGGCCTGGCTCGGCGTGCCCATCCGGGTGCGCCAGGAGATACTCGGCGTCATGGCCGTTTCCCATTTCGACGACCAGCGCGCCTACGGGAAAAAGGACCTGGATCTCATGGCCAGCGTGGCCGAGCAGCTGGCCATGGGCATCGAGCGGGCCAGGACCACCCAGGCCCTGCTTCTGGCCAAGAACGAGGCGGACAGGGCGAACCGGGCCAAGAGCGATTTCCTGGCCAACATGAGCCACGAGATCAGGACGCCCATGAACGCCATCCTGGGCATGGCCGAGGTGGTCCTCGGCACGTCCATGACGCCGGCCCAGCGCGAATACGTGGAAACCGCCCGGGACGCCGCCCGGCATCTGCTGACCGTCATCAACTCCATCCTGGACCTGTCCAAGATCGAGGCGGGCAAGATGGAGCTTGCCGGAGCGGATTTCGACATACGGGAGACTCTGGACGCCGTGGTCAAGACCCTGAGCGTGGAGGCCGCCCGCAAGCATCTCTCCCTCACGGTAGAGATCGGCCCGGATGTTCCCGGCAGGGTTCACGGCGACGCCGGGCGCCTGCGCCAGGTGCTGGTGAATCTGGCCGGAAACGCCGTCAAGTTCACGGAAAAGGGCGGGGCGGTCATCCGGGCGCAGACAGCCGGCGCCTGCCGGGACGATCCGGGCGCCGTCCTGTTGCGTTTCACCGTGACCGACACGGGCATCGGCGTGCCCCGGGACAAGCTCACGGAGATTTTCGAGAGTTTCAGCCAGGCCGACGGGGCCATCACCCGTCAATACGGCGGCACCGGCCTGGGGCTGGCCATTTGCAGGCAGCTGGTCAGGATGATGGGCGGCGACATATCCGCCCGGCCCTTGCCCCAGGGCGGCAGCGAGTTCACGTTCACGGCCGCGTTTCGTCAGGCGGGCGAGAGCGGCCGGACCGCTCCCCGGACCAGGGATTCCGGCGTCCAGGCGGCTTGCGCCGGGCCGCTTCACGTCCTTTTGGCCGAGGATAATCCCGTCAACGTCAAGGTGGCCGTCCTGCAGCTGGAGCGTCTCGGCTGCCTGTGCGAAACCGCGGTCAACGGCCTGCAGGCCATAAAGGCCCTGGCGGAAAAGCCGTTCGACATGGTCTTCATGGACCTGGAGATGCCGGTCATGGACGGGCTGACCGCCTGCCGGAACATCCGCTCGGGAGGGTACGAGACCTTGCGGGTCCTCGACCCGGACATTCCGGTGGCCGCCCTGACCGCCCACGTGTCCACCGAGCTTCGCCAGCGCTGCGAGGAGGCGGGCATGACCTGTTTCGTGGGCAAGCCCTTCGAGTTCGAGGAGCTGGCGGCGGCGGTGGAGACGCTTCGCGGAGCGCCCGGCCGGGCGGCGGCCGCCCCAAGCCCGGCGCCGGCGGAACCTCCCGCCGAGGCGTCCTTTGACGACGCGCCCGTCCTCGACCGGGAGGGCGCCATGCGGCGGCTGGCCATCACGGAGCGCGATTTCACGATGCTTCTGCGAATTTCCTTTGTGGAAGCCGCATCCCGGATCGGACAATGCGCCACGGCCATAGGACGGGGCGACATGGCCGGGACGGCCATGCAGGCCCATACCATGAAATCCTCGCTGGCCACGGTAGGCGCCAAGCGTTGCGCCGCCGCGGCCGCCGCGCTGGAACGGGCGGCCAGGGAAGAGGGCGCCCGGGCGGCGGCGACGGCCCTGGAACGGCTTGAACATGAGATCGAGACGTTGCGCCTGACCGGACAAGAGGCCTCCCGGGGCGCCGGGGACGATCCGGCCTGAAGACGCCGGGCCCGCCACGGCCCGGTTCGAACATCACGAGAACATGGCGCAACCAAGCGAGGACGCATGGAATTGACTCCGTTACAGAAAGATGTCCTTTTGGAGCTTATCAATATCGGCGTCGGGCGGGCGGCGGGCATGCTCAACCGGATGGTGAGCGCCCATGTGCAGTTGCAGGCGCCGGAGCTGCAGGTGTTTTCGCCGGGCGAGTTCATGGCCTCATCCTACGGCCAGCGCCAGGACATGCTCGCCTCGGTGCGCATCGTGTTTTCCGGCAGTTTTTCTGGAGTGAGTTCGCTGATCTTTTCCCAGGAAGGGGCCTCCAAACTGGCCTCCCTGGCGCTGCAGCCCCAGGGCCTGGACGCGGAGGACTCCTCGCTTCGCGCCGAAACCTTGCGCGAAATCGGCAACATCGTCCTGAACGGGGTCATGGGATCGGTGGCCAACATCATGAAGGTCAAGCTGGCCTACGCCACCCCCGCCTACGCCGAAGGGCGCATCGGCGACCTCCTGGACGCCCAGGAGGATATGTCCGGCAGGATCCTTCTGGCCAGGACCATGTTCAACATCAAGGACCACCGCATACGCGGGGAAGCCCTCATCTTGTTCAGCCTGGAATCCTTCGACGCCCTGCTCGGGGCCATCGACGCCATCTCAAGCCGCTAGGGTCGCGTCCTTGAAGCGCATGCCGATGTTTTTCAAGGAAAAAAGACACGCTTGTATGGAGTATCCTCAAGATTCGCATCCGCTCATTGCAAGGACGCGACGCGAGGGCCGCATTCCCGGCGCTCGCGCCTAAAGGAACGAAGCGCGATCCGCCGGGCCGGCCGCGCCTTCGCGAAAGCGCGGGAGCGGGCGGACAGGGCGCATCTTCCTTCCGGACGAAACGCGGGTTCGCGAAGGCGCGGGAGCGGGCGTCCCGGGGAGGGGTATGCGCGCCTTTTTCCGAAACGGCGCGGCGCGCCCGGGGAAAGGCGCCTGGTCCCGGAACCGGCGGTCAGTCGAACAGGCAGCCGCGCACCCTGGTCTTGCGGATGATGTCCTCGGCGTTTTTCCCGTCCACCGGGCGGGAGAACATGTAGCCCTGGGCCTTGTCGCAGGAAAGCGTCCGCAGCCGGTCCAGCTGCTCCCTGCTCTCCACGCCCTCGGCGATGACCGAAAGCCCCAGGCTCCTGGCCAGGTTGATGATGGAGCTGACGATCTGCCTGTTTTCCTCGGCGTTGTCCCCGCCGCTGATGAAGCTGCGGTCGATCTTCAGGTGATCGATGGGCATGTGGCGCAGGTAGCTCAGCGACGAGTAGCCCGTGCCGAAATCGTCGATGGCGATCTGCACGCCCAGATCCTTCAGGCGGCCAAGTTCGGTCAGGGTCTGGTCCGCGTCGCTCATGATCACGGATTCCGTGACCTCGAGCTTGAGGGATTCCGGAGGGATGCCGGTGTTGCGCAGGGTCTGGGCCACATGCTCCACCAGGCCTTTCCTGGCGAACTGGCGGATGGACACGTTCACGCTCATGGAGAGGTCCTGCGCCTCGGCGATGGCGTCGCGCCAGCGCTTGAGGCTTAAGCAGGCCTCGGAAATGACCCATTTGCCGAGTTCCACGATGAGCCCGGTCTCCTCGGCCAGGGGGATGAACCTGTCCGGCGGCACCATGCCGCGCAGGGGATGGTCCCAGCGCACCAGCGCCTCGAAGCCTTCCAGCCGCTCGTCCGCCACGGACACGATGGGCTGGTAGTGCAGGACCAGGCCGCCCTTGTCGATGGCCTCGCGCAGCTCGGTCTCCATGTTGATGGAATCCAGGATCTCCTGGCGCATGTGGGCGTCGAAGATGAGATGCCCCTTGCCCTGTTCCTTGGCCCGGTACATGGCGATGTCCGCGTCGCGCAGGGCCTCCTCGGCCGTGGCGTAGCCCGCGATGCGGGCCACGATGCCGATGCTCGCTCCCGGAACCACGTCCGTGCGGCCGATGCGGAAGGGCCGCGACAGGATGGACAGGATGCGCCGGGCCACCCGCACCACTTCCTTGGCGCTCGAAAGCTCCTCCAGGATGACGGCGAACTCGTCGCCCCCGAGCCTCGCCACCGTGTCCACGGAGCGTACGCTGTCCGTCAGGCGCCTGCCCACCTCCTTGAGCAGGAGGTCTCCGGCCGCGTGGCCCAGGCTGTCGTTGACCGATTTGAATTTGTTGAGGTCGATCATGAGGGCCGCGTAGTGGGACTGGGGGCGGCGCTTGCAGCGCTCGATGGCCCGTTCCAGGCGTTCGGCGAAAAGCGTGCGGTTGGGCAGCCCGGTGAGGGCGTCGTGAAAGGCCTGGTGGGTGATCTGCTCCTCGAAGGTCTTGCGCTCGGAGATGTCCTGGTAAATGTAGATGATGCCCCGAAGCTCCCCGGCGATGCGCACCGGGATGCCGATCATGGACACGGGAATCAGGCGGCCGTCCTTGTGGCGGCGGGTGGTCTCCCGCTGGGAGGACGCGCCCGAGAGGATGCCGTTGCGGAAATTCTCGCACTCGGCCAGAAGGGGCTCGGGCACGATGAAGGGGCGCATGCCGAATCCCTTGATGTCTTCGCAGCGGTAGCCGAAAAGCTCCTCGAATCCCTTGTTGCAGTCGACCACGTTGCGTCTGGCGTCGATGAGCACGATGGCCTGGGGGGAATTCTCAAAAAGCTGGGTGAAATAGGCGCGCTGCTGGGCCAATGCCTCCTCGGCCCGCTTGCGCAGGGTGATGTCCATGACGGTGCCTTCGTAATAGGCGATCTTCCCGTCCTCTCCGTAGACCGCCCGGGCGTTCTCCGTGATCCAGATGATCTCCCCGCCCTTGATGCGCACCTGGGATTCGAACCCGGCCACCTTTTTGTCGCGTTCCATGAGGCGCACGAAATCGTCGCGCCGCCCGGGCTCCACATACAGCTCGCTTTTGATGTCCTTGAAATGCTCCTTGAGCTCCTCGGGGGAACAGAATCCGTAAATGGAGGCCAGGGCGGGGTTCACGTCGATGTACCGGCCCGAGGGCGTGGTCTGGAAGATGCCTTCCACGGCGTTTTCGAAGATGCCGCGATATTTCTTCTCGGCGGCCCGGGTCCTGGCTTCGGCTTCGCGCTGGCTGGCGATGTCCCGGTAGATGATGAAACAGCCCGGCTGGCCGCAGGTTTCAGGGACCTGGAAATAGGAACAGTTCACGTCGATCAGGCGCCCGTCCGCGCGCTTGCGGCGGGTTTCCATGTTCTCGGCCGCGTCGCGGGCTTCCCATTCCCGGGGCGCGTCCCATTCCCCGCCGTCCGCTCCGTCCGGACCGCCCGTCCGGTCCGGGCGAAGCAGCTCCGCCAGGGGACGGCCCCGGGCCTCGCTCGCCGCGTACCCGAACAGGCGTTCGAACGCCTTGTTCACGGTTTGCGTCACGCCGTCGTCATCCCTGAAGACGATGGCGTTGGGGGAATCGGAAAACAGACAACCGTAGGTCTCGACCAAAAGGCCTGTTGGACTGGCGCCGGAGGCGTTGGCTTTCATGAAGGGGTCCCGTCTTTCGAGAATTGTCGTTATCATGCAACCTTCGGGCCAGCGGTTTTTCCTGGAAAACCGCGCGTCGGCCCTGGTTGGCTTCTCAATTGTACAAAATTGTTTATCGGGCGCCTACGCTTTTGTGCCCGACCCGGCCGGGCCATTTGACCGGGGCAGGCAATTTCCGTATTTTCCCGCTGATGCGCCGACAGGCGCCACGCACCGACATACTATGATCGCAAGGACGGTTTATGGCTGCGAACGAAGCGAACAGGGATGAGGAAGAAAAGCGTCCATCCAAGGATTTCATACGCACGATCATCGAGGAGGACCTGGCCTCCGGCAAGGCGGACGGCCGCGTCCAGACCCGCTTCCCGCCCGAACCCAACGGCTACCTGCACGTGGGCCACGCCAAGTCCATCTGCCTCAATTTCGGCGTGGCCGCCGAATACGGCGGCAAGTGCAACCTGCGCTTCGACGACACCAATCCGGCCAAGGAAGAGACGGAATACGTCGAATCCATCAAGGAGGACGTGCGCTGGATGGGTTTCGACTGGGAGGACCGGCTTTTCTACGCCTCGGACTATTTCGAGCAGCTCTACGGATTCGCCGAGCATCTCATCAAGACCGGCAAGGCCTACGTGGACGACCAGACGGCCGATGAAATCCGCGAGCGCCGGGGGACCCTGACCGAGCCCGGCGAGGACAGCCCCTACCGGAACCGCTCCGTGGAGGAGAACCTGGACCTTTTCCGGCGCATGCGGGCCGGGGAGTTCCCGGACGGCGCCAGGGTGCTGCGGGCCAGGATCGACATGAAAAGCCCCAACGTGGTCATGCGCGACCCGACGCTCTACCGGATCAAGCGCGCCCATCACCACCGCACCGGCGACGCCTGGGTCATCTACCCCATGTACGATTTCACCCACTGCATCTCGGACGCCATCGAAGGGGTGACCCATTCCCTGTGCACGCTGGAGTTCGAAAACAACCGGCCGCTCTACGACTGGGTGCTGGACAACATTCCCACGCCCAGCCGTCCGCGCCAGTACGAGTTCGCCCGGCTCAATCTGGGCTACACCGTGGTCAGCAAGCGCAAGCTCATAAAGCTCGTCAAGGAGGGCCACGTCTCGGGCTGGGACGATCCGCGCATGCCCACGCTCAAAGGCCTGCGCCGCCGGGGCTACACCCCCGAGGCCCTGCGGGATTTCTGCGCCCGCATCGGGGTCTCCCGGGCGGACAACCTGGTGGACATCTCCCTTCTGGAGCATTGCCTGCGCGAGGACCTGAACGCCCGGGCTCCCCGGGTCATGGGCGTGCTCAATCCCCTGAAGCTCGTCATCGAGAACTACCCGGACGACGCGGTGGAACAGATCGATTTCCCCTACCATCCGGAAAACGAGGCCATGGGCTCGCGCAAGGTTCCCTTCTCCAAGGTCCTTTACGTGGAGCGAGAGGACTACATGGACAGCCCTCCCAAGAACTGGTTCCGCTTCGCCCCGGGCCGGGAAGTGCGCCTGCGCTACGCCTATTACGTGACCTTGAAGGAGGTCGTGCGGGACGAGGCCGGCCAGCCCGTGGAACTGCGCTGCGTCTACGACCCCGAGAGCAAGGGCGGTTCCACCCCGGACGGCCGCAAGGTGCGCGGCGCCCTGCACTGGGTGAGCGCGGCCCACGCGCTTGACGCCGAGGTCCGCCTGTACGACCGGCTGTTCACCAAGGAGCTGCCGGACGCGGGCAAGGGCGATTTCATCGACTACCTGAACCCGGAGTCGCTGACCCGGCTCGCCGGCTGCAAGCTGGAGCCGAGCCTTTCCTCGGCCAAGCCCGGGGAGTTCTTCCAGTTCGAGCGCCAGGGCTATTTCGTGAAGGACCCGGACGGCGCGGAAGGTCCCGAGGGCGCGGTTCCGGTCTTCAACCGTTCGGTGGGGCTTCGCGATTCCTGGGCCAAGGAAGCGAAAAAGGGATAGCGGGAACGCGGCGCCCTGGGCCGCGCGAGGTTTTCCAAAGAAAAAGGGCTTCCGGGTAGCCAGACCGGAAGCCCTTTTTCGTGAAAAGGCCCCATGTGGAAGGATGTATGGATGCCGTACGGGTCCTGCTGCGAGGACCTCTTTCAAGCATAGGGGTTTTTTTTCGATGTTTCAAGATAATCGCTGTAACTTTTTGCTTGCGGTCTTGAAACGGCGGCCCCTCGGATGGAGGACCGCCCAAAAAAGAGGCTGCCAAACAGCCCCGGAACGTCGTAAATAACCCAACAGGAACCCGGAAAGGGGAACCTCGCTTTCCTCAGGGGAGGCGCGCCCATCCGCGCGCAACCCACGGCTCCTCCTGTGAAAAAGGTTTCTGGGGAAGGGATGGGGGGGCCGGGGGGGAAGGGGAACCCCTCTTTCCTCAAAAGAGGGGTTCCCCTTCCCCCCGCACGCCGGAGGCGTCATCGCGCATGCAACGCCGGATCGCGCATTTGGACATGGACGCGTTTTTCGCGTCGGTGGAGCAGTTGGACGACCCCTCGCTCAAGGGCCAGCCGGTGATCATCGGCCGCGACCTGCGGGGGGTGGTCTCGGCCGCGTCCTACGAGGCCCGGGTGTTCGGGGTGCGTTCGGCCATGCCCGTGGCCGAGGCCCGGCGGCGTTGTCCCCAGGGCCATTTCCTGTCCGGCCGCATGCGCCGCTATGCGGAAGTCTCCCGCCGGATCATGGATCTCTTGCGCGACCTGGCGCCGGTGGTGGAACAGGCCTCGGTGGACGAGGCCTACATCGATCTCACCGGCACGGAGCGGCTTTTCGGTCCATCCCGGCAGTGGGGGGAGACGGTCCGGGCGCGGGTGCGCGAGGAAATCGGCCTGACCTGTTCCGTGGGCGTGGCGCCGCTCAAGTTTTTGGCCAAGATCGCCTCGGACATGAATAAGCCCGATGGGCTGACCATCATCGAGCCGGAGGAGGTTCCGGCGGTCCTGGCGGCCTTGCCGGTGGGGAAGATTCCCGGGGTGGGCGGCCGGACCCTGGCCGCGCTCGGGCGTCTGGGCGTGGAGCGGGCCGGGGACATGCTTCGCTACGACGAAGGCTTCTGGGAGCGGCAACTGGGCAAGCACGGCCTGGACCTTCTGGCCAAGGCCCGGGGAATCGACGACAGCCCGGTGTCGCCCGGCCGCGAGCGCAAGTCCGTGAGCGCGGAGACCACGTTTTCCCGGGACCTTTCCGGGCTTGAGGACCTTGCGGGCTGGCTGTGGGTCCAGTGCGAACGGACGGGCCGGGAGCTGCGGACCCTGGGGCTTGCCGGGCGAACGGTGACGCTTAAGCTCAAGTACGCGAATTTCAAACAGATCACCAGAAGCCGCACGGTGGACGAGCCGGTGGACGCGGACGAGATCATTTACGAGATCGCCTTGTCGCTGTTGCGGGCGGAGAAGCTCGCCGGACCTGTCCGGCTCATCGGCGCGGGCGTTTCCCAGTTCGGGGGCGGACCGCGGCGGCTGTCTCTCCTGGAGGACCCGAACGCCGGGCGGGTGGAGCGGGCGCGGCGGCTCGACAAGGCCCTGGACGCCATCCGGAACAAATTCGGCGGCAAGGCCGTGGAACGGGGCCGGGGTTTCGGGCTTAGGGGCAAGCGGGGCGGAGCGGATGGAAACCGGGATGGCGGCGGGAGTTGACCGGGAGGATGCTTTACGCCATAGGTTGCCGGAATGCCTTTTGAAACAAGGGAATGCGGCCGGATGCGTCGCGGGAGGCCCCATGAGCGATCGTGTCATTGATTTGAAAAAGCAGCTCAAGGCGATCAAGGCGGGCGAGCACATGATGGCGTTCGCCGGGCTGGCGGTGGAGCTGGGCGAAAACCTGGCGCCCAAGGAGGGCGTGCTGAAGGCCGCGGACCATGTCCGGCCGGACGGTTCTGGCTACATCACCCTGACCTTCCAGATGGATCTCGACATGGACGAGACCTCGAAAAACGCGTTGAGCCAGGTGTTCCGGCGTTTCGCGGTCTTCGCCTCCAAGGCCGATCCGGTGGTGGCCGCCGCGCGTTTCGGTCCGGGATTCGAATACCTCATGCTCATCGACGACGGGTTCGACGAGGGCGATATGTGGTTCATGGCCGAGGTGAGCGCGTATTACAAGAGTCTGAAGGGCCGTTCGCGTGAGCTCTTGGAGGCGCGCATCATTCCGGCGCTGGCCGAACTTCTGCCCGCCAAGTTCGAAAGCCCGCAGTGGTGGGACTAGCGCGGCGCCCTTGACGAAAGAGCCCGCTCATTATGGCGCGCATCCCGCTGACCAAGCCTGCCGCCCGCAGAAGGCGTCTGCGCGCCTGTTGGGAACGGCGCCCTGTCCCGGGCGGCGTCGCCGGAGCGGGAGGTCGCGTCCGGCGTACATGCCGTACATGCCGGGCATGCGGCGCCGGGCGCGCGGCGTGAGAGCGGCGCTCGTTTTCCCTGCCGGGGGCGTTTCGCGGGAGCGTTTTTCGCGCGAAAGCCGGAACGCGGTCCGCGCCGCGCCTTCCTCCCCGCCCACGCCCTGTTGGAACGCATCACGAAACGTTGGTGGAACGCCTTGAAATACATACTGCACGTCGGTTCCGGATTCAGGAACGCCAGTCCGCTTCCTGAGATCTATCGGGGCGGGGACTGGCGGGAAATCCGCCTGGACATCAACCCGAACGTCCAACCCGACATCACCGGCGATATCAGAAGCATGCCCCAGACGGCGTCCGGGGCGTACGACGCCGTTTTTTCCTGCCACAACCTGGAGCATCTGTATCCGCACGAGACGCCCCTCGCGCTGGCTGAATTTTACCGGGTCCTCAAACCCGGCGGCCATGCGCTCATCTCCTGTCCGGATCTCCAGGCCGTCGCCGCGTACATCGCCGCCGGAACGCTTCTCGAGCCGATATGCGTCTCGCCCGCCGGACCGGTTTCCCCGCTGGACATGCTCTACGGCCACCGGCCCTCCCTGGCCCGGGGCAATGCGTACATGGCCCACCATACCGGATTCACGGACCGAACCCTGGCGCTTGCCCTGGCCGGGGCCGGTTTTGAAAACGTGCGCGTCGAAAAGCGGGACGCGCCGTATTTCGATCTTTGGGCCCTGGGATTCCGGCCCGCCGGGGGATAGGCGCGGCTGGCGGCCGCGCCCGCCTTCGCCGTCCAGCGCCGCATCCCGGGGCTTCGTCCCCGTCCGGGTGATGCGCCGGAGCCGTTTCCCGGCATTGCCGGAAACCGGGAAATGCCCTAGCATGGTTCATGGCGCGTTCATGGTGGACCGCCGCATTCTCCAAGGAACCCCGCCGCATGGAATTGTCTTCGCATCAAAAACGTCTCGTCACCGCCGCCGTGGGGCTGCCCGTCGTTCTCGCCGCCATTTTCGCGGGCGGCTGGTTTCTTTTCCTTCTCATGCTTATTGCGTGCGTTCTCGGCATGGCGGAGTATCTTCGTATGGCGGCGCCGAATGCCGGACCTGGACTGCGCGTGGCGGGCGGGGCGCTCGCCGCGCTGACGCTCCTGGGATTTTTCCGGGGCGGCCCGGCCTACGGCTTCGGCGCGCTCCTCTTGGCCTACTGGCTTGAAAACATGGGGTTTCTCGTTCGGTTCGCGACCGCTGGCCAAAGGGGCGGCGAACGCGACGGGAACAGCGGGGATGGCGGCGCGGGGGAGGGTCCCCGGCCGGGACCGATTGCGGCGGGTCTTTTGTATCTGCCCTGTTCCCTCGGCTTTTTCCTGACGTTTTCGCCCACGGAGACGCTTTTCGCCCTGACGGCGGTGATCGTGGCGGACACGGGCGCCTATTACAGCGGCTCCATCCTGGGCGGCCCGAAGATCTGGCCCGCCGTGAGTCCGAAAAAGACCTGGTCGGGCAGCCTGGGAGGCCTTTTTTTGACCATGGCCTGGTGTCTTTGCTATGGACTCATCCTGGGCCAGGCTTCCGCATGGGCCTGGCTCGGAGCCGGGGCCGCCATCAACGTGGCCGCCCAGTTCGGCGATTTTTACGAATCCGCCCTGAAACGGGCGGCGGGCGTGAAGGACTCGGGAAGTCTTCTGCCCGGACATGGAGGCATTCTGGACCGGATTGACGGGCTCGTCCTGGCCGCGCCGGCATACGCCGCCCTACGGTCGGCGCACGCGTTTTTCGGGTAGTCCCCCCTACGGCGCCGGGACGCCCGCCAGCCTTTATTCGCCGGAGCGAACGCCTATGGAATTCCAAGACCGGATCGCCACTTCCGCTGGGGACAGGGACAAACGGATCGCGGCCTATCTCGCCCGCCTGGACGAACTCAAGGGCGCCGGAACCTTGCGCGAGGTGCTTGAGGAGCGGATGTTTTTGGAGTTCATCCGGCTCAACAAGGACCGCATCAACGAATATCCCCTGCTCGAGGTGGAGCGGCATAGCGTCACGGAAATCCTGTTGCGTACGAGCGGCGCCCATCCCGGCCGGGAATTCGTCAAGGACCGGATCGCCAATTTTCTCGTGGCGCTTGGCCGGTACGGCAAGACCGGCGACGGCCGGGCGGCCGAGGCGGCCTGCGTCGAACTGGTCAACGCCGAGACCATCCTTCTCAAATGCGTGCAGGGCGTGGTGTACTCGGCCTCGCTCATCAAGGACAATTTCAGCGACGCGGTGATCCGGCATTTCGGCGAGGCGTCCCTCGGGGAAATCGAGCGCATCACCGAGAGCTTCGAATTCGACGAAAGCTACTGGCGGGCCTACGTGGAGACGTTCATCAAGGCCAAGGCCGAGCAGGCTTTTGCGCAGAGCGTGCGCGACGGCCGCTACGCGGTTTCGCGCGAGGGCGGCTTTTTGGCGGCGCGTTTTTTCTTCGACGAGGCGCTGAAGCTCTTGCCGGGCACGGACAAGGAAATCCAGAAGACCCGCATCCAGCGGTATTTCGAGGAACGGCGCGACAGCCCGGAGGGCCAGCAGATACGCGGATTCGTCGGCTCGATCCTGTCCTCCCCCGACAACCCCGTGACCGCGGTCAAGGCCACGCCCGCCGACGTGGCGCACGCGGCCTCCATCGCGGCCATCGACGCGGCGGCCCGGGCCTTTCTCGAAGCCTTCGCCAAGGACGCCGCGCTGCCGGACGGGGCGGAAGAGGCGCAGCGGGAGCTGGCCCGCCGGGCCTTCGTCCGGGAGCAGCTTCTGGCCCTGTGCGTGGGCGCCTCCATGGCGGCGGCGGTGGCCCGGCGGGATTTCCCCCTGGCCCTCAAGGAGCTGGACGCCCGCGAGGCCGGGCTCGTCGGAAAGATGACGGGCAATTTCGAAAGCGATCGCCTGGAAAAGGTCCTGCTGGTCATCCTGGAATTCTATTTCCTGCGCATATTGCGGGACAAGGCCGAGCCCGAGGGGGGCAAGATCCAGATCCGCACGGTGCGGACGCGCCGAACGGCCAAGGCCGAGGCGGACAAGCTCGAGGCCCTCAAGCTCAACCGGATACGGCGCAGACAGATCTGGGACGAGGATCCGGACAACCCGGACATGCTGCTTTTCAAGTCCAGGACCATCGACGAGTTCCGGGGTCTTCTGGAACTGCTCCATCTCGAGGAGGACCTCAGGACCGCCTTGCAGGCCCTTTGGGTCCGGGCGACCTTCAAGACGGTGTTTTTGGTGTTGATCAATCTTGCGGCCGTGGGCAAGGTGACCACCAATCTTCCCCAGCGCATCGCCGAAATCCTGGCCCTTTTCGGCGTCGCCCAGAACCGGTCCGCCGGCGCCGCCTGAACCGGCCACGCCGGACGGCGCTTCATTTCGACAACCCCAAGGCATGGATGTACGAGATGCAACCAATCGAAAACGCCGGGAGGACGGCATGAGCGCCTCCCCGCCTTGCTATATTTCACGTCTGCCCGGTCCCGGCGACGCGCCGGGCTTCCCGAGAAAGCTGGTCATCCTGGGCGCCACGGGCTCCATCGGCGCAAGCGCCCTGGCCGTGGCCGAGGAACATCCCGAGCTGTTCACGATTCTGGGTCTTGCGGGGGGACGCAACGCCGCGCTCCTGGCCAAACAGGCCGCCCGCTGGCGACCCGCCGCGCTGGCCGTCCTGACCGGCGAGGCGGCGGACGAGCTGCGTTCGCTCCTGCCGCCGGGCTACGCGCCGGAAATCCTTGTGGGGCCCGGGGCCTATCCGCAGATCGCCTCCCTGCCCGAGGCGGACGTGGTCCTGTCCGCCATCGTGGGCGCGGCCGGGCTGCCGCCCACCCTGGCGGCCGCCAGGGCGGGAAAGATGATCGCGCTGGCCAACAAGGAATCCCTGGTCCTGGCCGGGGACCTCATCCGCGAAACCTGCCGGGAGACCGGCGCGGCCATCCTGCCCGTGGATTCCGAGCACAACGCCCTGTTCCAGGCGCTCGGCGGCCACGGCCTGCGCGATCTGCCGGAATGCTCCTCCCTCATCCTGACCGCCTCGGGCGGGCCGTTCCGGCAAAAAGACGCGGCCTTTCTCGAAACCGTGACCGTGGAGCAGGCCCTGAACCATCCCAACTGGTCCATGGGCCCCAAGATCACCATCGACTCGGCCACCCTCATGAACAAGGGGCTGGAGGTGATCGAGGCCTGCAGGCTTTACGGCATGCCCTCCCGGATGGTGCGGGTGGCGGTGCATCCCCAGAGCATCGTGCATTCCCTGGCCGCCTTTCACGACGGCTCGCTTCTGGCCCATCTGGGCCCGCCGGACATGCGCATCGCCATCTCCTACTGCCTGGCCTATCCCGAGCGCGCGCCGCTTTCCCTCAAGCCCATCGATCTCGTCGAGATCGGTTCGCTGACCTTCGAGGCGCCGCGCGAGAACGCGTTTCCCTGTTTGCGGCTGGCCCGCCAGGCGCTTGAGGCCGGACCGAGCCATACCGTGGTGCTGAACGCGGCCAACGAGATCGCGGTGGAGCTGTTTTTGGACCGGAAAATCCCCTTTACCGGCATCCCGGAGCGCATACGGGCCGCGCTCGACGGACATAAGGGGGTGGACGTCCCGGATTTGGATGCTATATTGGAACTTGACCGCGAAACGCGCGAACGCGCGCGACGCCGGCGAGCCGCATCCTGAAACGATGGCGCCGCCGCTTCCTTAACCCGCGAGGCGTACGCCGGGAAAAACAATGGACCCCAAAAGCATATTTTCCGTGATCCTGGTCCTTGGCGGACTGATCTTCTTTCATGAACTCGGCCATTTTCTCGTGGCGCGCCTGTTGAAGATCGGCGCGCCCGTCTTCTCTTTGGGCTTCGGCCCCACGCTGTTCGGCTTCACCAGGGGCCGGACCCGCTACATCCTGTCCGCCATCCCCCTGGGCGGCTACGTCCAGCTGGTTGGCCAGGACGCGGGAGAGCCCGTGCCCGAGGGCTTCGGCCGGGAGACCTGGTTCTGCCTGCGTCCCGCCTGGCAGCGCGCCCTGGTGGTGGCGGCCGGACCGCTTTTCAATTTCCTCCTGGCCTGGCTCATCTACTGGGGCCTCATCTTCAGCATGGGCGTGCCGGAGTTCTTGCCCGTGGTGGGCGAAGTGCAGCCCGGCAGCGCGGCCCAGGAGGCGGGCCTTCAGTCCGGGGACCAGGTTCTTTCCATCGACGGCGTGAAGATCGAATACTGGCGGGAGCTGTCCGAAACCATCCGGGGAGGCGGCGCCAAGCCCGTTGCGCTCGTCATCGACCGGGACGGCAAGACCGTGAACGTGACCCTGACCCCGAAAATCCAGACGATGAAGACTCTTTTCGGCGAGGACGTGAAGGTTCCGCTTCTGGGCATCACCCGGGGCGAGGCCGTGGTCACCCTGCCGCTTGGGGCGGGCTCCTCCGCCGTGGAGGCCCTGGACCGTACCTGGTATTTCGTGGAGCTCACGGTCACCGGGGTGGTCAAGCTCATCCAGGGCGTGGTGCCGCTCAACGAGATCGGCGGCCCCATCATGATCGCCCAACAGGTGAGCAAGGGCGCGGACCGGGGACTGGCCGACGTCCTGGCGCTCATGGCCTTCATCAGCATCAACCTGGGCATCCTGAATCTTTTGCCCATTCCCGTGCTGGACGGCGGGCACCTGCTCTTCTTCGCCCTGGAGGCGGTCATGCGCCGGCCGGTGAACATCCGCTGGCAGCAGATCACCACCCGGTTCGGCCTGGTCTTTCTCCTGCTGCTCATGGCGCTGGCGCTGTACAATGACATCTCGCGCATCTTCGCCTGATTTGGCGGGTCCGGCGGGTTCAATGGACCGGCCGGTCCTTATCCTGAGCGGCCCGGAGGACCCGCTGGTCCTCGTTCTGGCCCGCGCGGGCCGGGCCATGGCCTCCCTGTCCGTGGACGCCTCGGGCCGGGCCATGCCGGTCTTGGCGCCCGCGGCCGCGCGGCTTCTGGACGAAAACGGCCTGACGGCGGAAACCCTCGGCGGCGTGGCCTGCGTCCGGGGGCCGGGCTCGTTCACCGGCCTGCGCTCGGTCCTGGCTTTCGGGTCGGGAATCGCCCTCGGGGCGGGACTTCCCATGGCCGGACTCGATTACCTGCCCGTCCTGGCCCGGGGCGCGGCGGAGGTCTCGCCGGGGCGCCTGTTCATCGCCGTCTATTCCCGTTCCGCCCAGGTCTATCTCCAGGAGTTCGACGCCGCCCCCGGGCGGGCGCCCAGGGCGGCCGGCCCGCCCGAGGCCCTTTGCCTGGAAACGGCCAGGATGCGGCTTCTCGCGGCCGCGTCGTCCGGTCCCATGGCGGTCGCGGGCGGCGGGGCGGCCCATTTCGGCCCGGAACTGACCGGGGGCCTGCCCGAGGCGGCCGTTCTTCCCGCGCGCTACGCCGTTCCCGATCCGGGGGCCCTGGCGGCCGCCGCTTTTGAGGGCGTCTGGTCCATGGACGCGCCCGCGCCGCTGTATCTGCGCCCCTCGGACGCCGAGGAAAATCTTGCCGCCATCGCCGCGTCCCGGGGCCTTTCCCCCAAAAGCGCGGACCGGCTTTTCCAGGAATTGACCGCCACGTCCGCAAAATAATTTCCTCCGCCCGTTATCCCCGGATTTCCCTTTCCATCCCGCGACCATCGCGAAACAAGCGGCCGCAAGCCCGGCCGCCGCCGATTTTTTGCGCTCCGGACCGGACCCGGGGTCAAAATACGCGTTCGCGGGGAAAAAATGCGACCGATCTCTAAAGATCAGGGGGCGCAAGGTCGATAAGAGCATCAATGACAGGGCGTAGTCCCTGCCGCGCCGCCGGGCGCAACGTAAAACGGCAAGGAAGCCGATCATTTCTTCAAGGAGGAAAAAACCATGGCTTTGGTCATCAATCACAACTTAATGGCTGCGAACGCCTCCCGGAACCTCAACACGGCCTATAACGCCCTGTCCGTGTCCACGAGGCGTCTGTCCTCGGGCCTTCGCATCACCACGGCCGCCGACGACGCGGCCGGTCTGGCCGTCCGCGAACTCATGCGCGCGGACATCGCCTCTCTCAACCAGGGCGTCCGGAACGCCAACGACGCCATTTCCATGATCCAGACGGCGGACGGCGCGCTCGGGGTTATCGACGAAAAGCTCATCCGGATGAAGGAATTGGCGGAACAGGCGGCAACGGGCACCTACTCCTCGGATCAGCGTCTCATCATCGACTCCGAGTATCAGGCCATGGCCTCGGAAATCACCCGAATCGCCAACGCCACGGACTTCAACGGCATCTACCTGTTGAACGGCAATCTTTCGAGCAGCACCCACGACGGCTCCAAGTTGCAGTCCACCGGCAAGCTGAAGGTCCACTTCGGCACGGCCAACGATTCCGCCGAGGACTACTACTACGTGCAGATCAACAAGGCCACGGCCTCCTCGCTGGGCGTCGGTCTTGCGGCGGGCAACAGCATCTCGACCCAGCAGGCCGCGCAGGAATCCCTGGACAAGATCAACAACGCCATCCTGTCCAAGGACAAGATCCGCGCGAACCTGGGCGCGTTGCAGAACCGCCTTGAAAACACCATCACCAACCTGGAAATCCAGGCGGAGAACCTTCAGGCCGCTGAATCGCAAATCTCCGACGTGGACGTGGCCACGGAGATGACCGAATTCGTGCGCGAACAGATTCTGACCCAGTCCGCGGTGGCCATGCTTTCCCAGGCCAACAGCCTGCCGCGCATGGCCTTGCAGCTTATGGGTTAAGCGAATGCGACATCCCGGCGGCGCCTAGCGCCGGCGAAGGCTGGGCCGCCGCGCGCGGTCCGGCCTTCGCTCGCCGGGAGAAGGGCTGGCGCCGGAATTGCTAAAGGCTTACGGGGAGCGATGAGACGGGAAAAAACTTCCTGAGGAAAAGCCATGGCCGATACCATAAGCACTTCCGGAGCCATCCGATTCACGGGTCTTGGCAACGGCACGGACTTCGACTCCATGATCACGAAGCTGATCGATGTCGAAGAGACGCGCATCACCAGCCTCGAAACGTGGAAATCCTCCTGGGAAAACAAGATCACCGGGTTCCAGGAGCTCAATACCGCCATGCTCGCCCTCAAGACCACCCTTGAGGGCATGGACTCCATGGGCGAGTTTTTGACGAAGGAGGTCGCTTCCTCCCTGTCCACGGTGGCCACGGCCACGGCCGGCGCCGACGCCGCCGAGGAAACCCATGTCGTCGAGGTCGACCAGCTCGCCCAGAACAAGATCATGGTGACGACCACGGGCTATTCCCTGACCGAGGACATCAACACATCCAGCTCGGCCACGACCTTCAAATACGTCTATCAGGGCACGACCTATTCCGTCGACATCCCGGCCGCCTGCACCATCGAGGACCTGGCGGACTACATCAACGCCGCCGGAGACAATCCCGGGGTCAAGGCCATGGTGGTCAACGACGGGACGAGCAACTATCTGCAGATCCGGGGCATGGACACGGGGGCGGCCAGCACGCTCACCATCGCCTCCAACACCGGGTTGAGCAATTTCACGAGCGCGGCTTTCGAGACCACGCAAGACAACCAGGATGCCCATCTCAGGCTGGACGGCTGGCCCACGGCCACCTATCTCACCCGGTCGAGCAATACCGTAAGCGACCTTGTGAAAGGGCTGACCATAAATCTCAAGTCCACGGGAACCACGCAGCTCACCACCAGCACGGACACGGACGCGGTCAAGGAGAATATCGAGACCTTCGTCGAGCAGATGAACACGGTCCGCCAGTACATCCAGGCCCTGACCGAGGTGGATACGACCTCCAACGAGGCGTCCATCCTGACGGGCAACTACGGCGTGCAGATGATCGATTCCAACCTGAAGAACATCGTCGCCTCCAAGGGAATCGGTTTTGATTACGGACTGGACGATTACGTTTCCCTCGCCCAGCTCGGCATCACCACGGACGCCACGGAAGGCTCGACCACGGAAGGGTTGCTCATCATCGACGACGAGACCCTGGACAAGGCCCTCGCGGACGATCCCTACGGCGTGGCGCTTATTTTTTCCGCCAAGGGCGTCGGGTCCACCAACACGACCAATTTCAAATACTCGTCCAGCATCGACACCATCACCGAGCCCGGGGAGTACGACGTCAGCTACACCGTATCCGGCGGCGTGGTGACCTCCGCCACCATCAACGGCCACGAGGCCAAGGTCAGCGGAACGACCATCACGGCCAAGGGCGGCTATCCCGAGTCGGGTTTGGTGCTCGACGTGGTCAACATGACCGACGGGACCTACTCGGGCAAGACCTACCTGAAGCAGGGCAAGACCGGTCAGCTCATCGACGAGCTGGAGGGGCTGACCAGCGAGACGTCCGGGCCGCTCCACATTCTCGAGGAAAACTACGACGACATCATTACGAGCATCAATGACAAGATCGATTACGAGGAACGCCGTATCGCCCTGAAGGAGTCGCGTCTGCGCGAACGGTTCGCGCGTCTGGACGCCACGCTTGGCACCTACGACAACCTCCAGACCCAGCTTGAATCCCAGATAGCCCAGTTGAGCGACTGATAAAAGAGGGCAGTATGCAAAACGCCGCGAAGACATATATCCAGACCCAGGTCGGAACCACCAGCCAGGGCGACATCCTCATCCTGCTGTTCGACGGGGCCATCAAGTTCCTCAATCAGGCCAAGGAACGCATGGCCGAGAAGAACTACGCCCAGAAAGGCATTCTCATCTCCAAGGCCCTGGACATCCTGACCGAGCTGCAGGGCAGCCTCAACGCCAACAAGGGCGGCGAACTGGCCTCCAACCTGCAACGCCTGTACTTCTACTGCAGCACCCAGCTTCTCACCGCCAATCTCAAGATGGACGTGAGCAAGGTCGACGAGGTTCTGCACATCCTGTCCGGGCTGCGAGACGCTTTTTCCCAGGCCAACG
This sequence comes from uncultured Desulfovibrionaceae bacterium, assembly GCA_937934715.1. GTDB lineage: Bacteria > Desulfobacterota > Desulfovibrionia > Desulfovibrionales > Desulfovibrionaceae > CALGYO01. Next base: position 20,939 of record CALGYO010000059.1, read on the forward strand.
CCATGGCCGGAATGAATCCCGCGGCCGCCCTGAAGGCCCAGGCCGCCCAGGGGATGCAGGCCGCCCCAGCCGTCTCTGCCGCTATGGCCGCGCCGAAAGCGGCCGCTCCTGCCGCCCCGAAGACGCCCGCGGCCGAACAGGCGCCCGCCGCCAAGCCCGCATTCAACGTGTACGCCATCCCCAGGCGCGCCCCCGCCGCTCCAGGCGCCCCGGGCGCAACGGCGGCCCCCGTCCAGGCGCCCCCTGTCCAGGTTCCTCCTGTCCAGGCCGGGACCACAGGGGCGGCTCCCTCCGCTTCGGGCGTCCGGCCCGCCCAGGCCGCTCCCGCGACCCCGCGCCCGGCACCGGTTCCGCGCCAGGCCCCGGCGCCCGCCGCGCCGTTGTCACCCGCGTCCGGCGCGGCCAAGAAAGCCTTCGCCGCCTACGCGGGCGCCCAGAAGAATACCTCGGACCGATAGAGCTTGCCCGGGACATCCCGGACGGATACCCTTGCCGCTTCTCGGGCGCGCGTTGCGCGCCGGATGGCCGCGCGCCGTCCGGCGCGGACCGCATGCCGCGCCTGAACCGGAAGCTTCGCGGGGAGCGTTGACGGGGTCATGAACCGGCAAGAGCGTTTTTTTCTGCACAGCCTTGAAATCGCTGGCTTTCGTCTGGGAAGGCCGGGCGAGGCCGCCTCGTCCAACGTGTCCGATCCCGGCGCGGCCGATCCCGGCGCGGCCGATCCCGGCGCGGCCGATCCCGGCGCGGCCGCCCGGGCTGAGCGCCTTATCCGCTCGGCCAGGGACGCGGGCAAATCCTCCATCATCCTTTTCGGCCTCGATTCCCCGGAATTCGCGCGTCTGGCCGCGCAAAGCCTCGATCCCGGCATGGAGCTGACCGTGTGCGAGCCCGATCCCGAACGGGGGCGGGCCCTTCTGTTTTCGCCGGACTCTCCCTTCAGCCGCCCGGACGGTCCGGCTGCCCTCATGTGCGACGATTCCGACTGGGCGATCTTTTGCCTGTTGCGCCAGGCCGGACTGCGTCCCGGCGCCTGCCTGACGGCCATGAACGTCGCGGGGGACGATCCCGGGCGGAAAAAGCGCCTGCTCGGGCTGCGGCGCCTGTTTACCGGCTCGGGGACCGCCTGTGTCAGTGAGGAGGCCGGGGAGGAGTGCGGTGAAAGGATCGGGGACGAGGCGCCGGTTTCCTGCGATTTCGGGGCCATCCTCCATCCGGACGAACCGGATCTCGAGGACTTTTTCCGGTCCATCCCGGCGTTCTGCAAGCGGGTCGTCCTGGTCTGGGACGCGGTTTCGCCGCCCCGGGCGGCCCATAGTCCCGCCCTGGCGGGCCGGGAAGCGATCCATCTGGCCCGCCCCCTGGCCGGGGATTTTTCCGCCCAGCGCAACCTCATGCTCTCCGCCTGCGTGAGCGACCGGGTGCTCACCCTGGACGCGGACGAGCGGCCGGGGCCGGTCATGCGGGCGCTTTTGCCCCGGCTGTGCGCGCTGCCCGTTTCCGGCTTCCTGTTTCCCCGGATGACCTTGTATCCCGGGCCGGACAGGGTCAAGACGGGCTTTGGCCTGTGGCCGGATCCGCAATTGCGGCTTTTCACGCGCCGGGGCGCCGGGTATGTCCGGCCCGTGCACGAGCGCCTGGAAGGGATCGGGGCATCCCCGGGCCTGGTCTTGTGGGCGCCCATCCATCACCTGAGCAACCTGCAGAAAGACGCCGCCGCCCTGGCCCGCAAGCACGCGATCTTCGACAAGGCCCAGGGCGGAACCCTGCGCCACCGGCAAAACGCGGTCTATCCGTCCCTGCCTCTGGCGTTTTTCGAGCCGGGTCCGGACGCCGTCACCGGGGAAATCGCCATCCTTCCCGGGGGATAGCCGGCCGCCTCCCGCCGGTTCGGTTGATTTGCGGCTCCAGAGCGGCTAAGCTCTTCCAATACCCTGCGGCCTGGCGTTCACCACGGCGGGCGCGGCCGCCGTCAAGGATGCGACATGCGTATAACCTGCCCTGATTGCGGGTTTTCACGGCACGTGCCTGACGACAAGGTGCCGGCCTCCTCGGCCATCGCCACCTGTCCCAGATGCAAATGCCGGTTCAAATTCCGGGAGATGGAGCGCGATACCCCGGCTTTCGCCCAGGACGACGCCCCCCGCATCGGCAGACCGGTCAGGCCGGCGCGGCGGGTTCAGGACGTGTTTGACGTACCAGCCGCCGGCGGGGACGCCGGACCGGGCGTGGAGTCCGGCCCCGCCCCGGACGCCTGCGGAACCCGGGAAGACGCCGCATCCATGGCGCCCGTCCCCCAGGAGCCGGCGCCGGACGCCGCGCCGGACGCCGCGCCGGAACCCGTCGAACCCAACGAACATCCGGCCGGAACGCAGGCCGCCCCCCCGCTTCAGGCAGACCAGGACGGCGCGGTCTCTGAGCCGGACCCGGAACCCGGCGCATTTCCTCCGCCCCCCAGGGCCACCTGGGTGCCGCAGGAGGACGGGGCGGCGGACGACGCGGAGCCACAACCCGCGGCCGATTCCGGGGCCGTTTCCTCGCCGTGCGCGCAAGAGCCGGGAGAGGGGGAAGACCAGTCCCCAACCGGCGCGCCGCATTCCCAGGCGGGAGAAGCGCCGGGACAGGCCGGTGAAGCGCAGGCTTCGCCCGTCCCGGAACAGGAGGCCGCTCCGGAAGCGGACGGCCAGGCGCCCGCCCCGCAGCCTGCGGAAACGGCTGCGGACCCCGCGGCTGCGGACAAGGACGGGGTGCGGGACATCTGGGCCAGGCTTCAGGCCATGGATGACGAAAGCGCCGGGGAAAAGCCCGGAAAGCGGCCCGGACCGGGCGTGGAAACGCCCGCGCCGGACCAGCCCGAGGAGCCGGTTTCCGCTTTGGAGCCCGAGGAGGCGGAGGGCGGCGAACCGCCCTGGGAACGGACCGGAGAGGGCGGCTTTTTCACCAGTTTCGTGCTCACCCTCAAGAAGATCCTGTTCCAGCCCGTGGATTTTTTTGAATCCCTGATTCCGGGACGCGGCGTGGGCCGGTCCATGACGTTCTACCTGATCCTCCTGGAATTCATGCTGCTGGTGGATTTCCTGTGGATCTTCATCGGCGCCCAGGCCAACCTTCTGGACGCCGATCAACTCGCCGCGCTCAATCTGCCCAGCATTTCGGGGCCGGGCTTTTTCGTGGCCCTTCTGTTGACGCCCCTGGTCTTCGCGGGCGGTTTGTGTCTGTTCTCCCTGGTCCTGCACGGGCTTCTGGCCGTTTTCCAATGCGCCGGACGCGGTCTGGCGGAAACCTTCCGGGTGGTTTTCTACAGCACGGCGCCGGTCATTTTCTACGCCGTGCCGGTGACGCGTCTGGTCATGCTGCCGGTGGTGGTCGTCTGGATCATCGCCTTGCAGGCCATCGGCCTGAAAAAGGTCCAGGGCGGCCCCTACGCCAACGCCCTGGCGGCCATTTTCATCGTCTGGTCCATCTGCATGTTCGCCTTTGGCGCGTTTTTGAAGGTGGCCCTGCCGGGGTTCGGCGTCTGAGTACGGCCCGCTGCGGAAAAAAATATGGCCCGGGGCGGTCTTTTTCGGGTAAGCTCGGGTTACGGCCCGGCGTCCGGAGACCCGGGACGGAGGATGAAGGAGCGGGACGGCCATGATCGCCCTTTTGAAGAACAAATGGCGGGCCTTTTTGGCCAAACGCAAGCTGGCCAGGGATATCCGTCCGGACGCATTCCGCCAGTTGGCGGCGGAATTGTCGGAACTGGCGGAGATCGCGGCCCGGGTCTCTCCCGAGGAAACGGCCATGCAGCGCAAGGCCGGGCGGATTCTTCGGGAGATGGAGGAGCTTTCGCGCATGATCCGCCGCCCCGAGTTTCGCCGGTTGACCGAGGAAAAACGCCTGGAGCTTCGGGAAAGCCTGCTTCTGTCCAAAAGCCAGCTGCTCAAGACCGTTTCCGAGGCCCCGGCCCCCACCCAGTTGCGACAATAGGGCGCGGTTATTGCAAGGGGATTCGAAAACCCGGCGCATTCCCCGGAGCGCGGCCCCGGGGAGCGCCAGATGCGAGGCGCCCCATGAAAACGTCCCTTCTGAGCGTCATGGCTTTGACGCTGGCTCTCTCGGCCTGCGCCGTGGAGCCGAAAGTCAGCGACCGCTCCCTGGTCTACATCGACTCCTGGGTCAAGCGGAACAATCCCCAGGTCTACATCGAGCCCATAAGCTCCCCGCCGGTTCCCCAGTCCGCCATGATCATCCCCTTCGAGGTCACCCAGGATATCTACTATCCCAAGGAGCTGGCCGAGCAGATCACCCAGGTCTTCTGGCAGACCTGGACCAGGGACCGGGTCATGCCCAAGCTCATCTACGAGCCGCGCTTTCGCTACGGAACCCTGCCCCAGGCCATCGCCCTGGCCCGGAAGATGGGGGTGAACATGGTGATCACCGGCAGGATCACCTATATCCTGGCCGGGGGATCGGCGGGCAATTCCGCGCTCTCGCTCAATGTGGAGGCCTACGACGCGGCCACCGGCGAGCGGGTCTGGTCCATGGCCCACGCGGGCAGCGTGGAAAAGGGCCTGACCGAGGATTATATTCTGTTTTTCCGCCAGAACCGGCTGCCCATGGATCCCCTCTACGGCATCATCACCGTGCTCGCCGCCGACATGGGCGGCACGGTGACCAACTGGAACTACAACGCCTCGGGCGGCGGCGCCCCGGTTCCCGAGCCGCCCAATCCGCCGGTTCCCGCTCCGGGAACCCCGCCAGCCCCGGTTTCCGGGAGCAACCTGCCCTATTGAGCCGGGGCGTCTTGCGCGCATTTCAGGGGTCCGTCCGGGAAATCGCCCGGCCGGACCCCTACCGCATTGGGCCAAAATGTATTATGACCTCTTTTTTTAAGCGTCACGAAAAGGAAGCGGCATGATCGGAATATCCAAATTGTATTGCGGCGGCGTGGAAGCCTCCGACGCCCTGCGCTACGGGCGGCATTCGGGCAAGCTCCCCTCGCATCTCCTTCAATTTTCAAAAGATAAAAAACCCGTCGTGGTCTGGAACATGACCCGGCGCTGCAACCTCAAGTGCGTGCACTGCTACGCCAAGGCCGTGGACCCCGAAGGCCGGGACGACATCGGCACGGAAAAGGCCAAGGAAATCATCGCGGATCTGGCCGCCTACGGCGCGCCGGTCATGCTCTTTTCCGGCGGCGAACCTTTGGTGCGCAAGGACCTCACGGAACTGGCCTCCTACGCCGTATCCCAGGGCATGCGCGCGGTCATCTCCACCAACGGCACGCTGATCACCAAGGAAAAGGCCAAGGAGCTCAAGGCGGTGGGCCTGTCCTACGTGGGCATCTCCATGGACGGCGGCGAGGAGATCCACGACCGGTTCCGGGGCGTGTCCGGCGCCTTCAAAAAGGCCCTGCAAGGCATCGAGAACTGCCAGGCGGAAGGACTCAAGGTGGGGCTTCGCTTCACCATCAACAAGCGCAATGCGGGCGAGGTCCCGGTGCTCTTCCAGCTTCTGCGCGATCTGGAAGTGCCCCGCATCTGCTTCTACCACCTGGTCTATTCCGGGCGCGGTTCGGAGCTCATCAATGAGGACCTGGACCACGAGGAAACGCGGGCCGTGGTCAACCTGATCATGGACAAGACCCGGGAGCTTTTCGACGCCGGGCTTCCCAAGGAAGTGCTCACCGTGGACAACCACGCGGACGGCCCCCTGGTCTACCTGCGCCTGCTCAAGGAAAACCCGGAGCGGGCCAAGGACGTGGCCGAGCTTCTGTCGTTTAACGAAGGCAACAACTCCGGCCGGGGCATCGGCTGCATCTCCTGGG
>CALGYO010000060.1 GCA_937934715.1 uncultured Desulfovibrionaceae bacterium
CCTTTTGGGCGAGATCCGAGGTGGGGCACATGCACAGAGTCCAGCCGTATTCACCCGCCTCCTCGCGCTTGACCAGGATGTCGCGAAAGGGTTTCCTGGCCACTGCGGCCATGGCGATGCGTTTGGGATCGATCCCGCTTAAATGGGTCAGGGATTCGGGTCCCAGAAGATGCATGGAGCCGTTCAGGCGCTTGTAGAGTTCCTTCACGCCCGGAGCGTGGAAAACGATCTGTTCGTCATTTCCTTTGCCGTAAAAGGAACGTTCCATGGACGCGGTCAGGTTCTGTCTGGGGACCGGATGCATGCCCAGATCCAGGATCTTGGCGAACAGGGCTTCGGCCAGCTTGACGGCCGCCGGATCGAACTGGACCAGAATCACGTCGCCCGGCTTGTATGGTTGCGTGCGCGATGTCGCGAGTCCCCACAAAAGGACGTCCGCGTATTTTTCCCACTGTTTTTTCGTGAACATCAGGATCTCCCTTTGGGCCGCGCGGAAGCGTCCGTCGCGGCGGGTTGTTTCTCCGGGGGCCGGGGACGTCTCATCCCTTTCCCCTTCGCCCCAAGCCGTGTATACGCATCGGGCGGGCATTGACAAGACGCCTCCCGCCTTGGTAAGCGCCTTGGGATTGATGCGACATATCTTGATTATTCCCCGATAATCACTATAATTCGGTTTTTAAGGCTTCATCAGCAAGATTTTCACGGCGAGCGTCCCGGCGCTCTTTGGACGAAGCCGCGGAAAACAGGAGGTACGACGGCTTATGGCCAAAGAAGACGCGATAGAAGTGGACGGCGTGGTGCAGGAGGCCCTGCCCAACGCCATGTTCCGCGTTGAGCTCGAAAACGGGCACGAGGTCCTTGCCCACATTTCCGGTAAAATGCGCAAATTCTACATCCGCATCCTGCCCGGCGACCGGGTGAAATGCGAGCTTTCCCCCTATGATCTGTCCAGAGGACGGATCACCTACCGCCTGAAATAGGCTCCCGATCGCAACAAAGCGCCCTTTTTTCATGATCGCGCGCGTCGCAAGACGCGTCGCGGTCCGGCGTTTTTTTGCGCCCTGGAAAAGAACTCTCTCTCCGAAGGCCATCCCCGATGGGCCTTTCACGGCGACGGCGCGCCCAAAACGGTCCGTCCGTCCCGGGCGCGCCAGAATCCGTCACCGCCGCAAGCGCGTTCTAGATTTCCGACAGAATTTCCATGAGATCCTTGTTCAGCTCCAACACCCGCTGCCGGATGTCTGTCTGATCCACCCAGGGCTTTTTCTCGATCTGGCCCAGGCGCCTATTAAGCTCCTCGAACTTGCCGCCCGTATCGCGCAGGATGAATCCCCAGTCGATGGCCGGTCGCGCCCGCTCCACGTCCAGGGTGACCTTGGGCTCCACGCCGGGTTTCAGGGCGTACTCCTCGAGATAGTCCGGGATGCGGACGGTCAGGCCGTAGCGTTTGCGGATGAGCCCGGCGAAGACATCCTGCGCCTCGGCCTCGCCGTGGATCAAGAACACCTCCATTCCGGCGTCCCGCTTGAAGCGGCCGAGCCATTCCAGCATCTGCGTCTGTCCGGCGTGGGAGGAGAAGCCGCCGATGGTAAAAATCTTGGCCGCCACGACCACGTCCTCGCCGTAGATGCGGATGCGCTTGGCTCCGTCCACGATCCGGCGCCCAGGAGTTCCGGCCGCCTGATAGCCCACGAACACGATGCTCGCGCCGTCCTTGTAGAGATTGTGGCGCAGATGGTGCTTGACGCGTCCGGCGTTGCACATGCCGCTGGCCGAGATGACCACGGCCGCCCCTTCGGTCTCGTTGATCTCCCGGGATTTCTCTCTTGATTCGGTGTAATGCAGATTGGGCAGGGTCAAGGGATCCTCGCCCTTGTCGAAGAGGGCCTGGGTTTCGGCGTCGAAATACTCGGGGTGCCGCTTGAAGATCTCGGTGGCCTTGATGGCCAGGGGGCTGTCCAGGTAGACGGGCATGTCCGCTGGAAGCTTGCCCTGCTTGTTGATGAGATGCAGGCAGTAGAGGATTTCCTGGGTGCGCTCCACGGCGAAGGCCGGAATGATGACCTTCTGGCCCCGCTCATAGCTGTAGGCGATGGCCTCGGCCAGCTCGGCCAGGCTTTCCGTGGGGTTTTTGTGTTCCCGGTTGCCGTAGGTGCTTTCCATGAACAGATAGTCGGCATGGGCCACGTATTGCGGATCCTTCATGAGCAGGGCGTTGGCCCGGCCGAGGTCGCCCGAAAAAACCAGCTTGGTCGCGTCGCCGTTTTCCTCGATCCAGATCTCGATGAAGGCCGAGCCCAGGATGTGGCCGGCGTCGTTGTAACGGACCTTGACGCCCGGGGCCGGTGAGAATTCCTGGCCGTATTCCACAGCCCGAAACAGCGGCGGCACGGCCATAGCGTCGTTCATGTCGTAAAGAGGCTCCACCTTTTTCACGCCCCGGCGCTTGCGGGTCAGGTTGGAATACTCGGCTTCCTGCTCCTGGATATGGGCGCTGTCCGCCAGCATGATCTCCAGAAGGTCCTTGGTGGGCGGGGTCAGGTAGATGGGGCCCTTGAAGCCTTTTTTCACCATGCGCGGCAACAGGCCGGAATGGTCGATGTGGGCGTGGGTAATGAGGATGAAATCGAGATGCTGCGGCTGATACACCGGAGTATCCAGATTCCTGCGCTCGATTTCCTCATTGCCCTGGTGCATGCCGCAATCCACGGAAAAGCGGATGGAATCCGTTTCCACCACATGGCAGGAGCCCGTCACGGTCCGGGCCGCGCCGAGAAATTTCACTTTCATCAAACGATCCTTTTTCTCCCGAAATCCTTGAAGGTTTTCGGAACATCTTGAACAAATACGTTTTTTTGTGCACGATATAGCCGCTTCGCGCGCCTTGACGAGGCGAGCGATGGGGCGAACGCGCCGAACGCGCGAGCAAAACGCCCAGAGAACCAGCCTATGCGAAATTCCCGAGGATGAAAAGGGAGTTGCCGTATGATGGAGGAGTCATGACGCATCCAAGCAGGCAATACCTCATCGACGATCTGTCCATGCAGGAATCCTGGCGGCTTTTCAAGATCATGGCGGAGCTTGTGGACGGATTCGAGACGCTGGGGGAAGTCGGCCCCGCCGTGTCCATTTTCGGTTCGGCCAGAACCAAGCCCGGGGAGCCCTGGTACGAAACCACCGAAACCCTGGCCGGACTTCTGGTCAAGGCGGGCTACGGCGTCATCACGGGGGGCGGGCCGGGACTGATGGAAGCGGCCAACAAGGGCGCCGCGGCGGCGGGCGGCTCGTCCGTGGGGCTGCACATCCACCTTCCCCTGGAGCAGGCCGCCAACGAGTTCATCAACGTACGCTGCGATTTCAGGTATTTTTTCACCCGCAAGCTCATGTTCGTGAAATACGCCATGGCCTACATCGCCATGCCCGGCGGGTTCGGCACCCTGGACGAGCTGTTCGAAGCGCTGGTGCTCATCCAGACCCGGCGCATCAAGCCCTTCCCCATCGTGCTCATGGGAAGCGAGTACTGGAAGGGGCTGGAAGAATGGCTGCGGTCACGTCTGGTGGAGGACGGCAACCTGAGCCCCTCGGATCTCGAACTCTTCTCCATCATGGACTCTCCCGAGGAAGTCGTCCATTTCATCAGACGCCATGTCATCATCTAGGACCATGGTCATCAAACCTGCGGAGGAGCTTCCCCTGGGCTTGCGCGCCATCCGCGTCCTCTTCCTGGAGTACGCGGACAGCCTCGGCGTCGATCTTTCCTTCCAGGACTTCGCGACCGAGCTCGAAACCCTCCCCGGTTGCTACGCCGGGCCCGGCGGAGGTCTTTTCCTGGCCCTGGCCAGTCCCACAGCCGCCCTCTCCGGCGCGGACGCGGATACGCGCCAGGCGGACGATTTCTCCGGCTTCGCCGGATGCGTCGGCGTCCGGGCCTTTGGAGACGGAACCGACGGCGCGTGCGAGATGAAGCGGCTCTATGTCAGACCGGCCTTCCAGAAGCTGGGACTCGGCAAGCGTCTGGCCCTGACCGCCACGACCTTCGCCCGCCGGGCCGGATACCGGCGCATGCGTCTGGATACCCTGCCCAGCATGCGCGCGGCCATGGGCTTGTACGAAAGGCTCGGCTTTTCCGTCATCGCACCCTACCGGTACAATCCCATCCCAGGAACCGTCTATTACGAGGCGGATCTCAAAGATGGACATCTACCTGGAGCTGACGATATAACATGCTGAAAAAATGGTAATTTTTATGATTCTAGACACGTAACAGGAACATGAACTGGAAACGAGGCCTATACCTTGAAACAATACGAAACCATGCTAGAAACACCGCAATTCCCACGTGGAACCGCTTGAGCCCGGACTGGGGCCCGCATCAATCATGCGTGAGAAAAAGCGGAGCGTCGTTTCAGGCGGTTCCGATGTCCAGGATGAAGCGGCGCCCGCTCCGCATGCGGAGCCCGGCCACGGGCGAGACATCCGCAGGGGGGGGAAGCGTCTGTGGCGCGTCAGGACGGGACGCGAGGCCTCGTGTGGCGTTCCTCAAAAAAATCCCATCGTGATTTTTCAAAATAATTATTCTATTCGTGTATGATCCTCGAAAAAGGCATGCGCTTTCTTCGAGAATGCGACACGTGAGGGGAAGGATGTTTTCACGAAGCCTATAGCGCGACGGCGCGGGGTCTCTACTCGTAGTAAAACGACTCGAAGCAGATGGAGGATTTGTCCTTTTCGTTCTCGTAGCAGACTTCAGCTGCTCTATCGACGTAGAACACGTCATCGAAGTCGACGACCTTCCTCCTTCCGTTAACGGAAAAAATGTAATATTTCTTATCTTTTGTTATGACGATAGGCGATTCGACGTACATTTTTTCACCGTTGTTCATATGCACGAGATAGGTGCTGGCGCAGCCGGAAAGAATAGCCGCGGTCAAGATGGCGATAAGCAAACGTGTCAGCGTACGCATACGCCCTCCCTCCGGTTTTATTTGAACCTGAGCTTCATCAGGAGCATGGCCAGCGCCAGTCCGAAAACCACAATGTTGGCCAGGATGATAGGCATGGAGTTGACGCCGAGCCCATGGATGAGCCAGCAGGCAACGCCGGTCGAGAAAATAAGGTACATGCCAAGCGAGATGTCCTTGGCCGATCTGCTCTTGTAGGTTTTAATCACCTGGGGAAGAAAGGAAAAAGTGGTCAGCAGTCCGGCGATATAGCCGAGAATATCGTAGAACGAACGATCGATCATTGCGCGCTTCCTTGCCCGGGGGCGTCCTGGGCGCCGCCTTGCGCGTCCTGCGCGGGAACGGCGTTTCCTGCGTCGTTCGCGGTCTTGGACGTGGGGGCGGTACTATGCGAGGACGGACCCTGGGCCGCGTCCCTGGCTGTTTTATCTTGCGAAGGCTTGTCAAAAAGCGAAGCCAATTCCCTGAATCCTTTGGCGGTTTCCTCGATGTCCTTGGCGGCGAGCTTGGCCTGGAGGGAAATGGGAATGTCCCTGGCCCGATCGGTCGCCACCTTGAGCCATTGCAGCTCCTTTTCAAGTTTCCCCGCCACGACCGTCAGGCCCGTGCGCACGAGTTCGCGGACGGCGTCCAGAGACTGCGGACAATTCGGGTCCATCTTCCCGTATACATAGGCCATGTCCCCGGCGTTGAGAAACAGTTCCCAGCAGGCGGACAGGGAGGCGCGTATGGCCAGGGCGTCCTGGGGCCGTTGCTGTTCATCCTTTGGGTTCAGCGTATTGCAGTACTCGGCCGCCTTGATAAGATGCCCATAGAGCTTCCGGCTTTGGGCGTCGTAAAAATCGGTGAAGGCCTTGACGCCGGCCTTGTCCGGCGCGGGCGCGCCTTGCCCGGCCGCTCCGCAAAGGGACGGCGCGGCGAGGCAGACGAAAAAAGCCAGGCTCAGAAGAAAAGTATGCGAGGCTTTTCGCTTCATGGTCTTAAAAATGCGGGACGGACCGGCTGGTCCGCCCCGCTATTTTTCGTTTTGCGTTCCGCCGGATGCCTCCTGCGGCAAGAGCGGAAACGTGGCCGAATTCCGGCCGGGTACGACCGCGATGAACCGGACGGCGCATCCATGAAGCGGAATGAGCGCTCTTGGTTCCCTATATATCCCAGACGCCGCTTTTCTTAAAAAATACGGGTGGATTTTCCAAGAAACGCCGGGCTAGGGCTTGGACGCGTGCGCCGCCCACCATGCCGCGGTCTTGTCCTGAACCGCCCGTATCTTGTCCTGGGTGAGGCGGTCCTGATTCAAATCACGCAATTTAGCGGCCTTGCTCAAAACCTTATCCGGCAAATCCGTGGCCGCAGCGCTAATGGAGGCCCAGAAATAGGCCTCCTGCGTATTGGCGTCAAGATCGCTTTCCCCGCTGGTGTAGATTTCCGCCAGGACATACTGGGCATAGGAAAAGCCCTGATCCGCGGAACGGCGCAGCCACTCCACGCCTTGCCGGACGTTCAGGGGGACGGAATCCCCATTGACATAGAATATGCCCACATTGCACTGAGCTTTGGGGTCCCCTTCCCTGGCTTTCGCCATCCACTCGCCGAAAGTTTCCGGCTCGCTGTCCTTGGGCTGCTCGACCTCGGTCGCCATGGGGCCCGTGTTTTGCTGAGCCCAGGCGACGCATGGCGTCCCCGCGCCGCTGAGAACGAATACGCAGACGGCGAGGACCACAAGTCCCGAGCGCGCATAAAGACCGCATGCCGTGACCAGGGGAAAGGGGATAGTCATGAGACCGCCTATTTTTTCAGCCAGGTCATCATGCCACGCAGCTTGGCGCCGACGGTCTCGATGAGATGTTCGGCGTTGATGCGGCGCATGGCCAGAAAATGGGCCTTGCCGGCCTTGTTCTCCAGAATGAATTCCTTGGCGAATTCGCCCTGCTGGATTTCCTTCAGGATCTTGCGCATTTCCTTGCGGGTCTCGTCGGTAATGATGCGGGGACCCCGGCTGTAGTCGCCGTACTCGGCGGTGTCGCTGATGGAATAGCGCATTTTGGCCAGACCGCCCTCGTAGATGAGGTCCACGATGAGCTTCATTTCGTGCAGGCACTCGAAGTAGGCGATTTCCGGCTGGTATCCGGCTTCAACCAGGGTCTCGAAGCCCGCCTTGATCAGTTCGGCGCAACCGCCGCACAGCACGGCCTGTTCGCCGAAAAGGTCGGTCTCGGTCTCTTCCTTGAAGGTGGTGAGCAGAACGCCGCCGCGGGTTCCGCCGATGCCCTTGGCGTAGGCCAGGGCCTTTTCCAGCGCCTTGCCGGAGGCGTCCTGATGGACGGCCACCAGGTTGGGCACGCCCGCGCCCTCGGTATAGACCCGGCGCACCAGGTGGCCGGGGCCCTTGGGCGCGCACATGGTCACGTCCACGTCCTTGGGGGCGACGATCTGGTTGAAATGGATGTTGAAGCCGTGGGCGAACATGAGCATGTCCCCGGCCTTGAGATTGGGCTTGACGTCCTTTTCGTACAGATCGGCCTGATATTGGTCAGGGACCAGGATCATGATGACGTCGGCCTTGGCGGAGGCTTCGGCGGCGGTCAGCGGCTCAAAGCCATGCTCCTTGGCCAGATCCCAGTTGGGACCGCCGGGACGTTGGCCGATAACGACGTTGACCCCGGAGTCGCGCAGGTTCTGGGCGTGCGCGTGGCCCTGGCTGCCGTAGCCGAGGATGGCGACGGTTTTATCGGCCAACAATCCAAGATCCGCATCCTGATCATAGTAAATCTTCATCTTCGCTCCTTATCGCCGATATGGCGGCCCCGAAAATCGGGCAAATTCAAAAAAAAATCAAGCCGCGCGGGACGCGCGCAAGCCGGGCGATCCATCCCTCGCCGCGCCGTCCGCCATCAGGCGGAGGAGCGGGAGCGGGAAGGCTATTCCTGCATGCCGCGCTTCATGGCCACCGCGCCCGTGCGGGCGGTTTCCTTGATGCCGAAGCGCTGCAGAAGATTCACCAGGGCCTGGATCTTTCCCTGGTCGCCGGTCACCTCGACGGTCAATTCGTCCGGGCTCACGTCCACCACCTTGCAGCGGAAGATGTCCACGATGCGCAGGATTTCCGCCCGCTTGGTCCCTTCCGCGTCCATCTTCAAAAGCATCATCTCCCGTTCCACGGACTTGACCTTGGTCAAATCCACCACCTTCAGGGTGGTCACGAGCTTACGCAGCTGCTTGATGATCTGCTCGATGATCTGCTCATCGCCGATGGTGCAGATGGTGATGAGGGAAAGTCCCTGTACGAGCGTGGGGGCCACGTTGAGCGACTCGATGTTGAAGCCGCGTCCGCTGAAAAGCCCCACCACCCGGGAGAGCACGCCGGGTTCGTTTTCCACCTGAATGGAGAGAATATGGCGCATGGCGGGCCTCCTAGACCAGAATCATTTCGGTTAAGGACTTGCCGGCGGGCACCATGGGATACACGTTCTCCTCCGGGTCCACGCGCACGTCCACGATCACGGGCCGTTTCAGGGCGAAGGCCTCCTTGAGCGTGGATTCGACCTTGTCCGGATCGGTCACCCGGAAACCGGCCGCGCCGTAGGCCTCGGCCAGCTTGACGAAGTCCGGCGCCACGTCGAGGCAGGTGTCGCAGTAGTTCTTGGCGTAGAAAAGCTCCTGCCACTGCCGCACCATGCCGAGATAGGAATTATTGAGGATGACGATCTTGACCGGCAGCTCGTAGCACATGGCCGTGGCCAGCTCCTGGATGCACATCTGAATGGAGCCGTCGCCGGCGATGTCGATGACGAGCTTGTCCGGAAAGGCCATCTGGGCGCCCAGGGCGGCGGGGAAGCCGTAGCCCATGGTGCCGAGCCCGCCGGAGCTGATGAAGGTTCGCGGGGTGTGATAATTGTAGAACTGGGCGGCCCACATCTGGTTCTGGCCGACCTCGGTGGAAATGATGGCGTCGCCCTTGGTCAGCCGGTAGATGGCTTCCACCACGGCCTGGGGCTTGATGAGCCCCTTCTCGTCCGATGGCTTGTAGCAAAGGGGATGCTCGGCCTTCCACTGGGTGATCAGGTCGATCCAGGGGCCGCGGTCGGCCCCGCCCTTGGCGTCCTCGGCCAGGGCTTCCACCTCCGTCCGCAAGGTTTCGAGAAAACATTTGCAGTCGGATACCACGGGCACGTGGACGGCCACGTTCTTCTGGATGGAAGTGGGGTCGATGTCCACGTGGATGATGGTCGCCTTGGCGCCGAACTCGCTGATCTTCCCGGTGACGCGGTCGTCGAAGCGCGAGCCGATGGCCAGGATGAGGTCGGCGTTCTGAATGCCGTGGTTGGCGGCGAAGGTTCCGTGCATGCCGAGCATGCCGAGCCACAAAGGATCGTCTCCAGGGTAGCAGCCAAGCCCCATCAGGGTGGCCGTCACCGGGATGCGCAGGGTCCTGGCCAGCCAAGTCAGATTCTCGCTGGCGTTGGAGGAAATCACCCCGCCGCCGGCGTAGATGATGGGTTTTTTCGCCTGGCTTATGAGCTTGGCCACCTTACGCACCTGTTTGACGTTGGGCTCGTAGGTGGGGTTGTAGCTGCGCATGGCGATGGTCTTGGGATATTTGTAGGCCGTCACCGCCTGCTGCACGTCCTTGGGGATGTCCACAAGGACCGGCCCGGGCCGCCCGGAGGCCGCCAGATAGAAGGCCTCCTTGATGGTCCGGGCCAGATCCTTGACGTCTTTCACAAGATAGTTGTGCTTGGTGCAGGGTCTGGTGATGCCTACGATATCCACTTCCTGGAAGGCGTCGTTGCCGATCAGCGGGGTCGGCACCTGGCCGGTGAAGATGACCACCGGAATGGAGTCCATGTAGGCCGTGGCGATGCCGGTCACGGTGTTGGTGGCGCCCGGGCCAGAGGTGGCCAGACAAACGCCCACCTTGCCCGAGGCCCTGGCATAGCCGTCGGCGGCGTGGATGGCGCCCTGCTCGTGGCGTACGAGTACGTGCTTGATCGGGTAGCTGGGCAGCTGGTCGTAGATGTCTATGACCGCGCCGCCGGGAAAACCGAAAATGACGTCCACGCCTTCGCGCTTGAGCGACTCCAGAAGGATTTGCGCCCCGCTGAGTTCCATGATCCCGCTCCTAGTTTTTCCTGTATTTCATGAGAACCGCTTCGATCTTTGTCTTACCGGCGAGTTTCTTCTTCTTGATCTCTTTTACCTCGCGGGTTTCGACGGGGCTCAAGTAGGGCTTGTTTTCCAGCTTTTCAAGAAGTTTCTCGAAAGCGATATGTTCCTCGTACAGGCCCCTGAGTTCCGCGTCCTGCTCGCTGTACTGATTGATCAGGTCCAGATCGCTTTGTTCCATGATCCTGACTCCTTGGGTTATGTGTTAACGCACTGTCCCATCGGGAAGAACGCCGGACCAATCGGGTTCCGCCCCGGCTTCGACGCGAAAGGTCTTCCGGCGGCCGGTTCTGCCGGAATCGATTCGCACCTGCCTGGCCTTGAGTCCCAGACAGTGCGCCAAAAACGCTTCCAACGCCTCGTTGGCCTTGTTGTCCACGGCCTTGGCCCGCACCTTGACCATGAGCCGCCCATCGCGCAGACCTGCGATGACGTCCTTCGCCCCGCCTGGCTGGGCCCACACCTCCACCCGCCATGCGCCGCTGACGTCGCGCGTGACGAATTCGGGCAATGGCTGGCTCACGCCGTCTCCTCGCTGAAGAGAAAGGCGCTTCCCACGCTCTCATCGCCGTCCCGTCCGCCGCTGGCGCCGGAGCCGCCATCGAGCAGGCGAAGGTGCCCGCCGATCAGGGCGCGCAGGTCCGCTTCGAAACGCGCCCGCCTGCGGGCGAGAAGCCCGATCTCCTCGCGAATTTTCAACAATTGCCGTTCCGCTTCGCCGGTGATGACCTCGGCGTCCCGCCTGGCTTCGGCCACGATCCGGGCGGCCTCCTCCCTGGCGTTTTCCTTCAAGGTCTCCACCATCTTCTGCGCGGTGAGCAGCGCATCGCGCAAGGTCTCCTCCCGGCTCCGATGGTCGGCCAGGATTCGTTCCAATTTGGAAACGGAATCCTTGAGATTCTTTTCCCTTTCCGCAAAAAGTCCAATTGTTTCAGCTGCTTCCTGAATAATAAGATCCACTTGCGCGGGACGATACCCGAACAAGCCTTTTGAAAACGTCTTGTTCAGGAGTTCGACCTTGGAAATGGTCACGGCGCCCTCTTCAATCACATCATCAGTCCGGGGGAACCCAAACGCATCAAGGCGCGGACAAGAAACATCTGAAGGAATTGGATCGCCAGCAGCAGCACGATGGGCGACAGGTCGAAACCGCCGATCACCAGGAAAGGAAACCACCGGCGCAGCCGGAAGTAGACCGGTTCGGTCACGGCGTAGAGAAAGCGTACGATGGGATTGTAGGGATCGGGGCGGACCCAGGTGAGCAGCGCGGAAATGATCACGACCCAGAAATACAGCGTTAAAACGATATTCAGCACACTGGCCAAGGCATTGAAAAACAAGCTCAATATCTCCATTACGACTCCTTGCGCGCCCAGCCGTTCGCAAGGCGCCAAAATCACAAAAACAGGTTCGCACAGCCCCCCGCGTAAATCAAGAGGCTTTTTCGAAAAAAGCATGAGCGAACGCCCGGCCCCACAGGGTTCCCCGCCATCCGCGCCCGGAAACGGGAGACGAGCGGGCGCCGAAGCCTCTTTCCGGGTCTCGTTCTCGTTCGCCGCCGAGGGTCAGGAAACGGATTCAGGCAGGATATGGACCAGGCATTCCCGCAGGCTGTCGAAATCCGGCGCGTGCAGGGAAGCCAGAAGCGAAGGGTTCTTGTAGGCCCAAAACGGGATGCCCGCCGCCCTGGCCGTGCGCTCGTCCAGATAGGTGTCCCCGAGATAGGCCGCCTGGCGGGGGGCGAGTCCCCACATGCGCAGGATCTTGTGCACGCCTTCCGGGTTGGGCTTGGGGTGGCTCAATTTACCCGCCGTGATGACGACGGAGAAGAAATGCCGCAGATCAAAGACTTCCAGCAAAAGGTCCATGGTGGAGGTACGGTTGGTATACACGCCCATCTTGACGCCCTTGCGCTTGAGCATGGTCAGAAAATCGACCAGTCCCTCCTCCAGGCGCATGAAGGGGATCACATCCCGGTAATCCAGACTCCTGCTGATCTCCCAGGCTTCCTCATAGCGCTCGGGCGGAACGATGCGGCGAATGCACTCCTTGACCGCATGGGCGTGGACGTACTCCTCCTCCTCGGGCGTCATGGAGAGCATGCCGAGCTTCTCGCGGATGAGATTGTAGAACATCCGGTTGGCATCCATGGAATCCACCATGACGCCGTCGCAATCGAAGATGACGCCCCTTACGTCCGCGAGATAATCGGGCGCGGAAAGATGGGTGCAGAAATACAAGATCAAGCCTCCAGGGGGGACCTGACGATGACGGTCCGGGGAGCGTCGAGCCAGGGTTTGTCCGCGCTTGGACGGTTGGACAAGGCCAGCCGGTAACCGGGGTAGGTTCCCACGTGCAAAAGCCCCGAGGGAACGGCGGCGTCGCGAAAAACGCGTTCGAGACTTGCGGGATCGGTCTGCTCAAGCCCCAACCCCCGATCCATCCAGGTTTCGGCGATGGTTGCGTCCGTCAGGAAAAGAGGGCGGTCCGGCGGCAAAAAGGCCAGCATGGCCTCCAGAACGGCGGTCCAGGGAATGCGGAAATCGTTCTCGAAAGCCACTCTGGGCGTAAAGCCCTCGCCTGGAAGCGCGGATTCGCGGACCGCGTCGTCCTCGTCCAGGCCCAGGGTCTCGCCAAAGGCGTTCCAGGTCTTCTCCAGTCCGTCGCTCAGCCCCCGAAGCTCCATCACCCGCTCTTCCAGGACCCAGGCCAGGCACAGCAGCGTCTGGGCCTTGATCAGCCGTTTGCGGGAGGCCTCGGGACGTCCCGGGATCATGCGGTCGGTCAACTCGGCCATGATGACGCTTGAGGTTTCGCTGTAAAAATCGCTGCGCAGCATGGACCGGAGGGTTTCCAGATCGCGCGGGGTCTTGACCCCTTCGCCCAGGCTCTCGAACTGGGCCAGGGCCATGCGGACGGCGGCGGGGTCCATGGGCGGATCGACGGGACGAAAGAACCGGACGGTCTCTTCTTCCAGTGGACTCCCGATGCCTGGATTGAGGAAAAGCGCGGCGCCGCGAACGTCCGCCGGGGCCAGTTCCGGCCGCAGACTGGGGAAAAAGACGGCGACGTCCAGATTGAACAGCATGGGGCTACTCCGGGGTTTTGTGTCCTTTGGCCCCGGCGCGCGGGGCGAATCGCGGGCATTGTCCGCCGCACGGGGGAAAAGCCTTCAGGCACAAATCGCCCAGCGCGAAGACGCATCCCAGAAAATTTTCATTATCACCGGGCAGGTAATCCTGACAATCGCTTTGTTGTCCGACCAGTCGCGAAAAGCGGTCCTCCCAGATGCGCAGGGCCTCGCCCTCGCCAAGCTCGAAGATGTCGGCCTGACGCAAAAAATCGTCATAGGCCCGCTCCAGGCGGTTCAGGATGACGCAGCGCAAGGCCTTGTCCAGGCCTGGATTGAGGCGTTCCTCATACAGGCAGCGGCCGTTTTCAAAATGCGCGCATCCCGCGCCGGGAAAGCGAATAACCCGTCCCTTCATGCGTCTCTCGTCCTCACGCCGCGTTCGTCCGCCCCGTCCCGGCGGCTGTCCGCCGGGGCCGCGCGCGGCCCGCGCCGAAGTCCAGGGCGATAAATCGCGGGGCGGGACAA
This sequence comes from uncultured Desulfovibrionaceae bacterium, assembly GCA_937934715.1. Classification (GTDB taxonomy): domain Bacteria; phylum Desulfobacterota; class Desulfovibrionia; order Desulfovibrionales; family Desulfovibrionaceae; genus CALGYO01. Next base: position 13,723 of record CALGYO010000060.1, read on the forward strand.
ATCAAGAAAAACCCCTCCTTGACCTGGGGCGCCCCCATGCGTATAACCTGCCAACGCAACGCTGGAGGAACATATGTTTGGAATTGGCTTTAGTGAGCTTCTCATCATCCTTGTCATCGTTTTGATCATTTTCGGCGCCAACAAACTGCCGGAGATCGGCGCGGGCATGGGCAAAGCCATCAAGAATTTCAAGAAGGCCACCAATGAGCCCGAAGAAATCGACGTGACGCCAAACAAGAACGGCAAGGACTCTCCGGACAAGAGCTGACGAACCGGGACTTCGCGTTTCCAAAAGCCGGGCGGGCGACTCCCCCGGCTTTTTTTATTGTCCTCGCTTCCCCCCCTCCCCTCCGGCGCCGCAACCGAAAGCGTCCCGCAGTCCCTGGGCCAGCGCCTGGGCCAGGGCTTCCCGCTTTTCTACGTCCGCAAGCAGACCGGCGTCATAGACGCTCGAGACCATGCCCGTCTCGATAAGAACGGCCGGAGCGGGTACGGCGGCGAGCAGCGCAAAAGGGCCTTCTCCCAGACGCAGGCTCGAATACGCCTTCCGGGCGGAAAGGGCGCCGGCCAGGGCCGAAGCCGCCTTGGCGCCATTGTCCCGGAACAGCTTCTCATCCCGCCGGCGCAGCAGGCTTTGCGCCATGTCTTCCGTCCGCCCGGGCGCCTGCGCGCCGCCGGATCGGGCGATGGCCTGGTTTTCAAGAACGGCCGTTTCCCCGGCCACTTCGTTGGAAGGCTTGGGGCCATAGGAATAGACCGCCATTCCGTTGCGCTTTTCGTCCTGGGAGCAGGAGGCGTGGATGGAGACGAAAAGATCCGCCCCGTAGAGCGTGGCGAAAAGCGCCCGGACATACCCCGGAACCGCGTAATCCCCCATCCTGGTCAGATAGATTTCCGCCTCGGGACACAGGGCGTACAGCGCGCGGGCCGCCCGCAGGCCGATGTCCAGAGCGATCTGTTTCTCATACAGGCCGTTATTCGCGTCGCAGCCGAAGTCATCGCCCCCGTGTCCCGGATCGATGACCAACCGCCAGGGCCGGGGGGCGCCGGAGCCGCCCACCTCCTTCCCGGCCATGACGGCCCGGCGTTCCTCGTCCGCCGCCTTTTCAAGCGCGGTCATCCGGCCGCCCTCCTCGCGCCGCTTGAGGGCGAGCTTGGGGTCCCTGGGCTTGGGCTGGGGATTCTGGCTGAGGATGTCCACCATCATCCGGGTGAGGGAATCCCTGGGATTCAAAATAAGGGCCCGCTGATAACAGGCCAGGGCGCCTCCGGGGTCGCCCGAGGCGGCGTAGGCCCTGGCGAGCAAGCTCCAGGATCGCTCGTTGCGGGCATCCTCGGCCACGGCCTTGCGCAGGATTTTGACGGCTTCCTCGATCTTTCCCCTGGCGAGCAGATCCTGGCCCTTGATATTGAGTTCGAAGGCTTCCTGGGCCAACAGCGCGCCTGGACAGGTCAGAGGTACGGCCAGCGCCCCTAAAAAAGCGCCCAAGGTGACGCAGGCCTCCCGCCGCGAGATTCGCCGCATGGTCTTCTCCGTTCTTTTCACCCCGGCCGGATTCATGTAGTTCTCGAAGACGGTTTGTTCAGGCCGCCCTGGCCGTTACGAATCCATGGAGGGTTTGATGGAACTGTATCTTATGCAACATGGGGCCTGTTTTTCCCAGGAGATCGATCCGAACCAGCCGCTCAGCCCCGTGGGCGCCGAGCAGATCGAAAAAAGCGCCAAGGCCTGCGCGCGCATGGGCGTTTGTTTCGAAACCATCATCGCAAGCGACAAATTGCGCGCCGAGCAGACCGCCCGTCTCATGGCCAAGGGAACGGGCTACCCGGAAAAGGCCATTCTCACCACGGACCTGGTCAGACCCATGTCGCTTCCGGCGGCGGCTCTGGATTATCTGAAAAAATTCGAAGCCCGCCGCGGCGTGCTCCTGTGCTCCCACCTGCCCTTTCTCCAGAATCTCGCCAGCGCCCTCATCGCGGACGGGGGCGTGGCCAGGATCAAATTCGAAAACGGCGGGCTGGCCTGCGTGGACGCGCCGAAAATCGCCCCGGGCGCGGCCGCCCTGCGCTATTATCTGACGCCCATGCACTTGAAGATCATAAGCGGGCTGTAACCCCGCGGCTTCACGCGCCCGCCAGGAAGACGGCGGCCAGTTCGGCCATGGCCTCTCCCCCGCCCGGAGGGAACCAGATGAGCCCCTCCTCCTTCTTGAACCAGACCATCTGGCGCTTGGCGTAGGCCTTGGTGTTCTTGAGCCACAAGGCCTTGGCCCCGGCCAGGTCCATCTCCCCGCGAAGATGGGCGCAAAGCTCGGCGCAGCCGATGCCGGTAAGCGCCCTGGCGTCCGGCGGATAGGTTTCCATAACCCGGCGCGTCTCGGCCAGGGCTCCCGCGTCCAGCATGGCCTCGATGCGCGTTTCCAGCCGATCGGCCAAGACCTCGCGATCCAGGCGCAAGCCCATGACCAGAGCCTGGTATTCGCCCGCGCTCTGGCCCTGCCCGTGCCAGGAGGAAAAAGGCCTGCCCGTGTGCAGCGCCACTTCCAGGGCTCGGGTGGTCCGCTGGCGGTCGTTGGGATGGATTTTCGCGGCGTAGCCGGGGTCGATCTCCTCCAGCCGGGCGCGAAGCGCCTGTGGGCCTTCCTGTTCCCACTGGGCCTGAACCCGGGCCCGAACCTCGTCCGGGATGGGCGGGATCTCGTCCAGTCCGCCCAGGATGGCCTTCAGATAGAGTCCTGTGCCGCCCGCCAGTATGGGGACCAGTCCCTTTTTCAGGAGATGGCGAACGACGGAACGGACTTTTTTGGCGAAGACGCCGGCGCTGACCTCCCGGTCGGGCGGCAGGAATCCGTAGAGATAATGGGGAACCTCGCCCCGCTCCGCCGCCGTGGGCTGGGCGGTGACGATTCCCAGGCCCCGGTAGACCTGGCGGGAATCGAAATTCACCACCGCCCCGCCAAGGCGCCGGGCCAGGATGAGGGACGTCTCGGTCTTGCCGGTTCCGGTGGGTCCGGCCAGGCAAATGATGCGCGGCGCGCTCATGACGGGGCCGTCACATGGCCCGGCCGAACTTTTCCGCCAGCCGCTTGAGGGTCATGTCCGGCACCAGCCCGCGAATGTCGCCGCCGAGCCTGGCCGCCTCCTTGATGATGGTGGAGGAGATGTAGAGCCATTTGTAGTCGGTCATGATGAAGATGGTCTCCACTTCCCGCTTGAGCCTGCGGTTCATGAGGGCCAGCTGGAATTCGTACTCGAAGTCCGACACGGCGCGCAGGCCGCGCACGATGACGTCCGCGCCCCGGGACTGGGCATAATCCACCAGAAGGCCGTCGAAGCCCTCCACCATGACCCCGGGTTCGTCGGCGAAGACCTCCCCGGCCAGGGACACCCGCTCATCGAGGCTGAACAGGGTCTTCTTGCCCGTCTCGGCGGCCACGCCGACGATGACCGTGCCGAAAATCTTGAGGGCCCGGCGCACCAGGGAAACATGGCCGTTGGTCAGGGGATCGAAGGTTCCGGGGTAGATGGCTACGCAGGCATTTCCAGACGCCATACCAATATCCTCGTTTGCCCGTAGACCCGGCCGGCCAGAAGGACGCACTGGGGAGGAAGGTCCTCGGGCGCCGGGTCAACGGCAAGCTCGACCTCGGCCGCGATCACGGCGCCGTCCCCGGCGAAGCCGCCGCGAACGAGTCCCGCGAGGGTCGGAACGAGCAGGTCCTTGCCGTAGGGAGGATCGATGAACACGCAATCAAAGACCTCGCCACGGCGTTTTTTGAAAAATGCGTCCACAGCGCCCTGGAAGACCTGGACGGATTTGGACGAAAGGTCAAGGTCGCGGATGTTCGCCCGAAGGGTGGCGGCCACGGACGCGCTTTTTTCCACGAATACGGCTTCGGGCGCCCCACGGCTGACCGCTTCGAGCCCCACGGCGCCGCTTCCGGCAAAAAGATCAAGGACCCGGCAGGCGGCGAAATCCACGCCTCTGGCCGCGAGCATGGAAAACAGCGCCTCGCGCACCTTGCCCATGGCCGGGCGCATGCCCGGGCCGTCCGCCGTGGCCAGGACCCGTCCCTTGAACCGGCCGCTTATGATCCGCACATGACCGCCTTTATCGTTTCGCACAAAGCGCGGCGCCCGCGCGCGCCCCGGGAGGAGGGTTCGTTCATGGGAAACGCCGCCGGGTCGCGCATGGCCCCTACCGCCGTCCGTCCGTCCGTGGCGCCTGTGACGCCCGGGGCGCCCGGGCGCCCGTGGCCACGGCGTACAGGCGCGGCGTGAAGCGCAACAACAGCTTGCCGAGGTTGAGGGCCAGGAAAAAAACCACGGCCGTCAGGAGGAAGAAATAGATGAGCGTGCCGATTTGCCCGCCGGGCCTGACCACCTCGAAGAGATAACGGGTACTGTAGATGCAGTAGGACAAAATCGGCTCATGGGCCAGATAAATGAAGAAGGAAAAGCCCGCCAGGGAAAGAAGCTTGCGATTGTCCCGGATTGCGGGGAAGGCGGTCAGGTTCCAGAACACGAAGACCCCGAGCACGAGGTTGAACCGATGGATCAGGAAAAAGAGCGCGCCCAGATCGCCCTTGTCCTCGAGATACACCCCCACAAGCATGAGCAGGAAATACACCCCCGCCGCGGGCCAGAGATAGGCGGATTTGCCGCCAAGGGGGACGCGTTGCATGGAAAGCGCGCCGCCCAGATAAAAGAAAAACGCGCCGCTCAGCTCAATGGGCACGCCCCGCTGCTGCATGAAATTCCACAAGGCGTACCAGATGACGATGCCGGTATAGGGGATCTCCTTGGCCATGACGTAGAACATGGGGGAAACGGCCAGATAGATCATGAGGTCGCGCAGAAACCACAGGGTGTAGTTGACGGGATGGCCGCCGATGCCCACCAGGATGGCGAAATAGCCCCGCTCGCGCAGGGTGTTGACGTCGCCGATGTAGGGAATCTTGTGAAAGATCAGGATGAGCGCGATGAAAAGCGCGTTGAAAAGTAGGAAAGGGATCGCGATCGTCCTGAATTTCTTCTTCAAAAGCCCCAGATAGCCGGACAGGCTCGGATCGTAGTTGAGGAAGAGCAGATAGCCCGAGATGGCGAAGAAAAGCGGCACCGCCACCCGGCACAGGTTGTGGCCGAAAAAGAGGATGACCCAGCGGGCGAAGTCCGGAACGGGGTCGACGTAGGCCTGCACGCCCTTTTCCGCGTGGATCATGATCACAAGGATCATGAGCAGAAGCTTCAGGACGTCGAAGCGCCTCGAGACCTCAAGGTCGATGCGGTTTTTCGTGGAAGACATGAGACGGGTCCAACTACTCCAGCACGTCGAATTTTGCGAACTGCATCATCATGCCCGCCCTCCCCTGGGTGGCGGAGCGCAGGTCCGTGGAGAACCCGAACAGCTGACGCAACGGCGCCAGGGATTGCACGATCTTGAGTCCGGTCCGGTCGATGAGGTTTTCGATCCTGGCCCCCTTGGCGCCGAGCAGCCCGATCACGTCGCCCACGAATTCCTCGGGCACGGAGATCTCCACCTTCATGATGGGTTCGAGCAGCCGAGGCGAGGCGGCCAGCAGGGCGTTCTTCAGGGCCTGATGCGCGGCCATGCGGTAGCCCACGGCCGAGGATTGCCCGTCCACGACCTTGAGCCCGGTCACGCGCACCCTGACGTCCTGGACAGGGAAGCCCTTCAGGGGGCCGCTTTGCAGGCTGTCCGAAAGGCCTTCGGCGATGGCGTCCAGCCAGGCGGCGGGATATTTCCCGGGGTCCACCTCGAACACGATGTCGCGCCCGGCTTCCCTGGGCAGGGGGGAGACGACCAGACCGACCTGGCCGTAATGCTCTTTTTCCGCCAGTTCCCGGGCGAATTCCGCCTCGCCCGAGCCTGTGGCCATGATGGTTTCCTGGTAGACCACCTGCGGCTTTCCGGCCCTGGGGTCCACGCCGTATTCCCGGCGGGCGCGTTCCAGAATGACGTCGAGATGCAGCTCGCCCATGCCGGAAAGGATGATCTGGCCGGTTTCCTCGTCGTTTTCGAGGGTAAGGGTAGGGTCTTCCTGGAGGAGCTTCTCCAGGACCTCGGTCAGGCGTTCCGCCTCGTCGGCGTTTCGCGGCTCCAGCGCCAGGGAGATGACCGGCTTGTAGGCGCCGATGCTCTCCAGGATGATGGGGGAATCCTTGCGGCACAGGGTGTCCCCGGTGCGGGCGAAGCGCACGCCCGCGGCGGCCACGATCTCCCCGGGCCCGGCGGTCTCTTTTTTTTCCTTGTGCGAGGCGTGCATGACGAAAAGCCTGGCCAGGCGCTCCATCTTGTCCTGGGTGGCGTTGTAGACCTCGTCCCCGGCGTTGATGGTCCCGGAATAGATCCGAAGGAAGACCAATTTGCGGCCGGTCTCCATGCTGACCTTGAAGACCAGGGCGGAAAGGGGCGCGGCGGAACTGATCTCGAACGAGACGGGCTCTCCCCCCTCCCCGGCCGGGCCCAAGGGCGCGGGACGGTCGAAGGGGCTCGGCAGATACCGGCAGATGGCGTCGCACAGGGGCTGCACCCCGATATTCTTCAGGGCGGAGCCGCAAAAAACAGGGGTGAAGGCTTTTTCCAGAACCGCCTTGCGCACGGCCTGGCGCGCCGCGTCCTGATCGATCTCCTCGCCCGCGAGATAGGCTTCCAGGAGGGCGTCGTCGTGCTCGCACACGGCGTCCATGAGCGTTTCGCGCCAGGGGGCGGCGTATTCGGCCTCGGCGGCCGACAGGGCGGACCGGATCACCGTGGCACCCTGGTCCGCCGGGTCGAAGGTCAGTTTTTCCAAGGTGATAAGGTCGATCACCCCGGTAAAATCCTGTCCCGAGCCCACGGGAACCTGCATGGCCACGGGGTTGGCCCGCAGCTTGTCCCGGATGGCCGCGAGCGCGTTCTCGAAATCCGCGCCCAGCCGGTCCATCTTGTTGATGAAGGCGAGCTTGGGCACGCCATAGCGTTCGGACTGGCGCCAGACGGTTTCCGACTGGGGTTCCACCCCGGACACGGCGCAGAACACGCCCACGGCCCCGTCGAGCACCCGCAGTGAGCGCTCCACCTCGATGGTGAAATCCACATGCCCGGGCGTGTCGATGATGTTGATCTGGCGGTCCAGCCAATGGCAGGTGGTGCAGGCCGAGGCGATGGTGATGCCGCGCTCCTGCTCCTCGGGCATGAAATCCATGGTGGCCGTGCCGTCGTGGACCTCGCCCATGCGGTGTATCTTTCCGGAATAGAAAAGAATCCGCTCAGTCAGAGTGGTTTTCCCCGCGTCGATGTGCGCGATGACGCCGATATTGCGGATCAGCTCCAGCTTGTCTTTTTTCTTGGCTTTTTTCGAACTCATGGGCGCTCCGGGTCTTCAGGGGAAACATTCGCGTCAAACAGGGCCGCACGGCGATCCAGAAAGCGTTCCGGGACAAGCCCCGGCCAAAACCAGAAGGCTTCCCTGCCCGGGGTCAGGACCAGCGGGACCCGGCGCAGGGCCTTGGCGGCCAGCGGCGCGGGCGCGTAAACGGCCTCATATCCCTTGGCGAGCATATCCTCGAAACCGCCCGGCATGGCCGCGCATCCCGGGCGCCCGTCATACCCCGGTCCGTAGACCTCGATGGGCCGGTCCGGATGGGCGAAGGCCAGAGTCTCAAAATCCCAATGGGTCCCTTCGGGCGCGTACGCGCCAAGGCCCCTCCCGGCGCCCGGCCGGAAGACGTCCTGCGCAGCGTCGCCTGGGCTCAAAAAAGGCTTCGCCCCGAGATCGACCACAAGCCCCGGACCGAGCCGGTTTCGCAAATCCGCGCACAGCGCCTCGCGCTCGGATCCCGTCGCATCCAAGCCGGGCGCGTCGAAGACGTCCTCCACTCCGGCAAGCTCCAAAGCCAAAGCCAGGGGCAAGGGCCAGGGCGATCCGGCTCCGGCGCGCAACACGGCCACATGGGGAATCCGGGCGCACAGGGCGGGCAGGCAGGCGGCCAGAAGGCGCGCGGGCGAGGCGAAGGCGCCGTCCGTGACGACCAGGGTCCAGGCGAGCGGGGCTTGCCGGAACAGCACCGAGCCAGCGGGGCCGTAGCCGTCCACGCTTTGGCGATCCCGGACGGCCGTCCCGGGGCGCATGGCGTACAGGGACGCGATGCAGCTTTTCAGGAGCGCGCGGCGCGTGGGGGAAATGGAGGCGTAGGCCTGGGCGAAGACCCCGTCGTCAAGGCGGCGTCCGCCCAGGAGGGCGGGCCAGATGCGTTCGGTCCCGGTATCGTCCATTGCTTGGCCAGGGTCGCGTCGTTTACAGAGTTGGCCGCATGCCGAAGGAAGTGAATCGTGGGGCGCGCAGCGCCCGCAAGGTCCGCAACGCGGTTGGGGCGATGGCGTCAGGCGGCCGTAAAAAGGCGGAAGGGGCGGCGAACGTCCCTCCCGCCGTCATGCTACAGCCAGTGCTTGAGCCAGGCGGCCCAGTCGCCTTCGACCTTTTCGCGCTCCTCGTTGGCCAGGGTCTTGCGGTACTCGAGGTAGGACAACTGGGCGCGCAGTTTGGCGTACTCCTGAATCTCGGAAAGATCGCTATAGTTTTCCACGACATACACATAGCGTTTCCAGGCGGCGCCATACCGGTCGGTCTTCCAGTAGAAATCCGCCACAAAAAGCTCATGCTCGGCCAGGCGCTTGCGGCATTTGACGATGTAGTCGGCCGCCTCCTTGCCGTATTCGGTATCCGGGAAGGTCTGCTCCAGGAGATAGAAATACTGCAGAGCCTCCTGCAGGTTGCTCTGGGGCATGTCGATGGACTCGGACCGTTTGTAGTTGGACACGCCGATCTGGTACAAGACGTAGGGAATTTCCTCATGCCTGGGATGCATCGCTTCGAATTCCTTGTAGGTATCGGCGGCCTGGCCATAGTCCTGCTCAAGGAAATAGGCGTCGCCCAGGGCGATGGTGCCCATGGGCGTATAGGGGCTGAAGGGATAGCGGTCCTTGAGCTTGGTGAACAGCTCAATGGCCTGGTAGTAATCCTTGGTCGACATGGCCTCGCGGCCGCCCTCGTAGAGCTCCTGGGCGGTATCCTCGGCCGGAGGCAGGAAATAGTAATCGATAATGCCGCATCCCTGGAGGAGCAGGAGCAGCAGGCAAAGGGGCAAAGCCTTTGTGGCGAATCGTTTCATTCTTTTTCCGAAAACAGCGTAAGCGCCGGTTGATGCCAAAGGTATGTCATCGCGCCTTATCCACCGGGCGAGGTCTTAGCAAATGCCCGGCGGGGAGACAATGAGAAAATCCCAGACCGATTTTATGGGAAAAGCCGCCCGGACGCCATGTTCCGGGACGTCCGGGCGGCTTATGGATAAAAGCCTGGGAGCGTGATCGTCAGCCCTTCGCGCCGAGTTTTTCCAGATAGGCGATGGCCGAATGCGCCGCGCAGGCGCCGTCGCCCACCGCCGTGGTCACCTGGCGGCACTGTTTTGACCGGATGTCGCCGGCGGCGTACATGCCGGGAATGCTGGTGGACATGTCTGGCCCGGTGAGGAGAAATCCCTTGGGGTCCTTTTCGAGCGCGTCGGGAAAAAAATCCCCATGGGGCTGGTAGCCGACGAAAACGAAAACGCCGTCCACCGGAATGTCCCGTTTTTCGCCCGTTTTCACATTCTCGACCTCAATGGCCTCGACCTTGTCCTCGCCTTTGATGGCGGTGACCAGGCTCGAACGGATGATCTGGATGACCGGATTCACGGCGCAGCTGTCCTGGTAGCATTTTTGCGCCCGGAAATCCTCGCGCCGGTGCACCAGGTAGAGTTTTTTCACGAGCTTGGCCAGATAGAGCGACTCCTCGAGCGCCGAGTCGCCGCCGCCGACCACGGCCACGTCCTGGCCCCGGAAAAAGTTCCCGTCGCACAGGGCGCAATAGGAAACCCCCTTGCCCACGAGACTTCTTTCATTGGGCAGACCCAAAGGCCGGTATTTGGCGCCGGTGGCGATGATGACGACCTTGCCGCCGATCCACTCGTCGCCGACCCGCACCCGGTGAAAAGGCTCGCCGGGTTCGATGCAGGAAACCTCGTCGTTGTAGCGGTCGAGGGTATACTTATCCAGATGGGCCGCCATGGCGTCGGCGAGCTTCCAGCCCTCCACCCCTTCGGGATAGCCGGGGTAGTTGTCGATCTTGTGGGTCATGAGCATCTGCCCGCCGGGGGAGAGCTTTTCCACAAACGCGACCGTGGCCTGGGAACGCAACAAATACAGGGCGGCGGTCATGCCCGCCGGACCGCCCCCCACAATGACGGCGTCATAGGTTTTCATGGGATTACAGGGCCTTCTGGCTGATCATTTCCTTGATGCTGCTTTTGGACACGGCGCCGGTGATCTGCTCCACCACTTCGCCGCCCTTGAAGAGGATCAAGGTGGGGATGGCGCGGATGCCGTATTTGCTCGGCGTGGCCGGATTCTCGTCCACGTTCATCTTGGCCACTTTCACCTGGCCCGCGTATTCGTTGGTCAGTTCGTCGATGACCGGTCCCATGGCCCGGCAGGGACCGCACCACGGCGCCCAAAAATCAACAAGAACGGGTAGATCGCATTTCAGGACTTCGGCTTCGAAATTCCCATCGCTCAACTGAATGGCCATGATCGTCTCCTTTTGGCTTCTCTTTATCGGCATGTTCAAATCACGCCGCGCCCCGCGTTTTTACTGGGGATCGCCGGGAAGCGCAACCCAACCTCCCGGCTTCATATCGTATTGGAAAGTATGGCTCCTCTGGATTCCTGTCAACAAGTAAGGGAAATTCCCGCCTTTTCCCTAGGAAACAGCGGCTCCCCAGCCTGCCCTCTTCCCGGCGCCGCGTCAGGCGCAAGCCAGCGGCGCGCGCAGACGGCGTACAGGCCAAACCCGTCAAGCGTACGCCTGCGCCATGACGGCGCATCGCCAATCGGATCGCTGTTTCAAAACCGCTTCACGAGGCGGCCAGATAGTCCTCCGGGATGGGCCGTCCGCGCGGGATGGCGTCCAGGTCGAGCCCGTGGCGGCGTCCGGCGCTGATGAGCCGTTCGCCCAGATAGGCGATCATGGCCCCGTTGTCCGTGCACAGGGCCGGACGCGGCAGATACAGGCGCAATCCCGTCTTTTCCGCCAGGCGCGCAACCGTCTCGCGGATAACGGAATTGGCCGCCACCCCTCCCGCTACGATGAGCGAGCGCGCGGGAAGCCCGAGCGAAAGGGCGCGCTCCAGCTTGATGCGCAAGGCGTCGGCGATGGCCCAGGTCAGCGAGGCGCACAGTCTGCGCGTTTGCATGGGCCAAGCCTTCGGGTCGAAGGCCTGGCCCGAAAGGGGCATGGCGGCGGCGCGCAGTTCGGGATGGGCGGCAACATGGTTGGCCACGGCGGTTTTGAGGCCGCTGAAGCTGAAATCCAGATTCTGATTGTCGATGTAGGGCCGGGGAAAAAGCTCCCTGTCGGGTTCGATCCCCAACCCAAGGGCGTCGATGCGCCTGCCCCCGGGATACGGCAGATTGAGCGCCTTGGCCGATTTGTCGAAGGCCTCCCCGGCCGCGTCGTCCAAGGTGCGTCCCATGAGCTTGAAGGAAAAGGGGGACTCGACGTGATAGAGTTGGGTGTGGCCGCCGGAAACGAGCAGGCCCATGGCCGGAAACTCCAGCTCTTCCTCAAGCCCCGGAGCCATGAGGTGGGCGTGCAGGTGGTTGACGCCCACGAGAGGAACGCCAAGGGAGAGGGCCAGCCCCTTGGCCATGGCCAGCCCCACGATCAACCCGCCCAAAAGCCCCGGGCCCCGCGCCACGGCCACGGCCTCGATGTCGCGGGCGCGAACGCCCGCCTCGGACAGAAGACGCGTGAAAAGCGGACCGATCAGCCGCAGATGCTCGCGCGAGGCGATCTCCGGGACCACGCCGCCGAAAATGGCGTGGATATCCTCCTGGGTGGCCATTTTCTCGTGCGCGAGCCGGCCGTCGGAAACCAGGGCCAGTCCGGTTTCATCGCAGGAGGTCTCGATCCCAAGACAAAGCATCAGCCGCGATGTTTCTTGTAGATTTCCGCCACCTTCTCCACGTCGCGTTTGCTGCCGATGACAAGGGGCACGCGCTGATGCAGTTCCGTGGGCTGAATGTCGAGGATGTCGTTGACCCCGTCCGTGGCCAGGCCCCCGGCGTGCTTGATGACGAAGGCCAGGGGGTTGGCCTCGCACAGAAGACGCAGCTTGCCATGGGGCTTGGAGGGGTCGCGGCTGTCGTACGGGTACATGAACACGCCGCCGTACAGGAGATTGCGGTGGAAATCCGCCACCAGGGAGCCGATGTAGCGCTGGGAATACGACTTGCCGCGCTCGTTGTCCGTGCCCTTGAAATAGGCCACGGCCTCCCTGGTGGGCTCGTCCCAGTAATTCCAGTAGGCCTCGTTCACGGAATAGACGCGCCCGATTTCCGGGGTCTTGATGTCCGGGTGGGAAAGCAGGAATTCGCCCACGCTGGGGTCCAGGGTGAAGCCGTGCACGCCCTTGCCCGTGGTATAGACCAGCATGGTGGAGGTGCCGTAGAGGAAATACCCGGCGCAGACCTGTTCCGCGCCTTTGCGCAACAGTTCGCCCACGTTGTCGGTGTTGACCCCTTCCTCAAGCTTGTAGATGGAGAAGATGGTGCCCACGTTCACGTTGGCGTCGATATTGGAGGAGCCGTCCAGGGGATCGAAAATGAGGAAATAATTCCCCGAGGGAAATCCGCAGGGAATGCGCACCAGATCGGCGTTTTCCTCGGAAGCCAGGGCGCAGAGCACGCCCGAGCGCTCCATGCGGTGGATGAGGATCTTGTTCGCGTATTCGTCGAGCTTCTGGACCTGCTCGCCCTGCACGTTGATCTCCCCGGTAAAGCCGAGGACGTCCACCAGGCCCGCCTTGTTCACTTCGCGGGCAATGATTTTCGCGGCCAGAATAAGCTCGTTCAGAAGACGGGTGAACCGTCCGGAAGCCATGGGGGATTCCTTCTGGTGCATCAGGACGTGTTCGGTGACGGTGATCTGAGGCATGCGTTCCTCCAGTATTCGCGTTCAGGGCGATGCGGCGTCCAATCGAGTGGTTCCGGACGTCATTTTCTGGGAATGAGCACCTTCGCGCCGATCTTCAGGTCCTTGGGATCGAGATTCGCGTTGGCCTGCTCGATATCGGCGACCGTCACTTTATGGCTTTCGGCGATCTTCGACAAGGTATCGCCGGGCTTGATCACATATTCCAGGAAGGATTCCGAAACCGAGACGCTTTGTTCCTCAACCGTCTGACCGGTCACGGCGCCGGCGGCGTTTTCGTCCTTGACGTCAGTCGTCACGGTCACCGCATCCGTCACGGTTTCCGTGGCCGGCGCGCCGCCTTGGGCCGGCGTCTGGGTCACGGTCTGGGAGACGGCCGCGTCCTCGGTGGTTTGTTCCTCGACGGGCTTCTGGGCTTCCTCGGCTTTTTTCTCCTCGACGGCCTTTTCAGCCTGCTCGCGGGCCGAGCTGATTTCGGTCACGTAGACGATTTCGATCTGGCCGATCCAGCGGGCCTGCCAGGCGTAGGTCACGCCGTTGACCGTAGTCTCGCCCTGGACGTCGGCTTTGAGTTCGCTTTTCCAGGCGTAGGCCAGCATGGCCTCGGCCAGGGCCTGATCCGAACCGGGCCAGAGAACGCCATCGGGGTAGATGATGTAGAGCTGGCCGGGATCGGGACAGAAATCGATGAGCGATCTGGGATCGAAATACCCCACGACCAGCCCGCTGAACTCGTTGTTCTTGTAATACGGCATGGCCACGTAGATCAGCGTTCCAAGCTCGTCCGTCTGGATGGACGCGGCCAATTGGCGAACCTTGTAACGGTCCTTGAATTCCAGAAGCGGCGTGAAATCCACGGCCCGCATGCCGACCGGGGGATACTGGGCGAGAACCGTCCCCTCGGCGTCCAGAACGGCCAGTCCCGTCAGCCACTGGAACCTGGAAAGAAGCCCTTCGCTCCACTCGGCTTCGGGAGGGGTGTCCTGACTTTGTATTTCGCGCAGGAACACCTCGAGTTTTTGATCCACGGGACCGAAAAGCCGGGCGAGCTTTTGCAGCCCCTTGTCGTCGATGCCCTCGTTCTTCAGATCGATTTCAGGATCAATGTCGACGTATTTATCGAACATGCCTTTCGTGTCGCGCCACGTCCTTTTGGCGGTGTCGCAGGCGGTCAAAAGCAGGCAGGCCAGCAAGAAAACGGCGATGCGCTTCAATGTTATGTCCTCTTCGTCGGTTATCCGTTGGGGCGTCCTCGCGCCGTAAGAAACACAGGGCGCATATAATCGGACGCGGGAGGATTATCAATGCGGTTTTTTCACCAGGGATGCGGGCGTGGCCGGTTTCACGGCGAGCGGCGGCCGGATATCCGCCGCCGCAAAGGGCCCCCCGGAAGGCCGGAATGCGTCGCGGGAAGGAACGGCGCTTCGCCCGGCCGGGAACCGGCGCCCGCTCAGGCGCTGGCCCGGGCCTCCAGGCGTCCGGCCAGGGCTTTGAGAAATCCGGCGGCCTTGGATTTGGAACGTTTGGCGGCAACGTTTTTTACGCTGGATGCGCTCCCCGCTTCCTCCGCTCCCGCCTTGCCGGGGGAGGACAGTTCGCGCATCTTTTCCTCGATGTGCGCCCGTTCCTCGCCGGTCGCCGCCAGTTTGAGCAGCTCCTCGTAGATGGACATGGCGGCTCGCGTTTCGCCTTGCTGGGCGAGCATGGACGCCATGGTCATGGTCCGTACGCCCATGTCCGGCAGCTTGACGCTGGCCGTGGCGCTTTGTTTCTCCTTGGCAGGAGCCTCTTCGATGGACGGATACGGGCCGGTCACCGCCTCGGGCTCGATGGGCTCCGGGGCAAGAAGGGACTCGTCGTCGTCCAGGATGCCGGATAAGGCGAGCACCTCGTCGGCGCCGCGCAGGGCGGCGATGGGCTCGTCATCCCTGTCATCCGCGTCTTCCGCCGCGTCCGCCTCATCCGCGTCTTGCGCATAAACGGCGAAATCGGCGTCCTCATGTCCCTCCGGCTCCGGCGCGCCCCCCATCGCGGGTTCGGACGCGCGCGGTTGGCTCTCGTCCGCTGGCTCCTGGAGAGATTCGGGCTCGCCGCTCAAGGCCGCCGGTTGTGCGGCCGCCTCTTCGACCAGATCCCCGGCCAGATCGTTGGTCAGCTCCTCGGGCAGGCCGCCGGCGGACTCCTCATCCGCTTCGGTCCCGGAAACGGCGGACGCGGCTTCCCGTCGGGGCTCCACGGCCCTCGCGGGCTCCTCAAACGCGTCCCCGGCCGTTTCGGCGGCTTCGGGGCCCGGCGCCGGTCCGGTTTCGGCGCGCGGTTCCGGTCGCGCCGCAGCGGATTCCTTTTCCGCATCCGCACGCGCCAGGCCGAAAAGGCCCTCCTCCAGAACAGCGGTCCAGGTCAGGGAGCCGTCCCTGAAAAAACGGGCCAGGAATCGCAGGGCCAGGGAGGGGTCCCTGGTGGCGAAAGCGGCCTTTTCGGCCCAAAGAGCCCAAACGGCCGGGTAATCGGCGAGCATTTCGCCGATGCCGGAGAAGGCGGTTTCCGCCTCGGTCTTCTTCTCCAGGCGGGTGAGCAGCTCGATCAACAGGAATTTGGCTTCGAGATGATCCGGATGAAAGGCGATGCCCTTTCGCAGAAGCTCCGCGGCCTCCTCCAACCGGCCAAGGCAGGAAAGCTCCTTGGCCAGCGGGAAAAAGACCTTGGAATTGGGCTCAATGGCCAGCACTTCCCGATACAGATCAATTTTCGTCAGCATCGGCCGCCAATCCTTTGTCCCGCGGAGGGTCCGTTTTGGGGAATTGATACAAGATTTCGTTGTTTTTCAAATAATTCATCCTGGACCGGACCATTTTCTCGGTAAAGGCCCTGTCGGTCTTGAGCCAGCGGATTTCCTGGCTGTAGTCCAGGGACTGGTCCTTCAGGGCCTGGAGCCGTTCCTCAAGGCGGGCATGACGGGATTTCAGTTCGAGATAGGCGAAGATGCCGTTATCGCTCCAAATGAGATTATAGAGCAAAAACAGGTTGAAGCAGACCAGGGCGGCGAGGATCGTTCTTCTCCAGAGCATGGCTATTGCACAAGGTAGTTGCGAATGCGTTCCAGCTCAAGAAGAGCGAGCGGGGATTTGAGCTCCCGCAAAAAATTCTCCGTGGCCGATTCGATGCGCCTGACGTCCTGTTCCTCGATTTCGATGCGTTCCACTTTCGACAGAAAGGATTTGAGCACATTGAATTCCTTGATGAGGACATGCCCCATCTGAAGGCGTTCCAAGTCCGGCTCGAGGTCAAGAATGGTCTGCAGACAGTTGGATACGCGCGCCGTGAGGTTTCCCGCAGTGTGTTCTTCCATTCTCGAAACCCTGCTGCGTCTTACTCCGCCGAATCTGGCCGTTCTTCGGAATATTGGCGACATACTTTCCGACACATACGCCGTCAACGCCCGGAAGGCAACGCGTTTTTTCCTTTTCGCCTCGTCCCGCAGGCCTTCCGGCCGAAAGCGGACGGTTCAGGACGGGTTCTTTTTGCCGCGTCCCAACATGCCGTAAAACTTCATGATATAATTGGCCCCGGACAGGATGGTCAAAACCAGGGCGGCGTACAACAGCCCCGTCCCAAGCGGGTTGGGGTCGAAGCCGTACCAGGAATGGTGCAGGATGAGCGGGCACAGAGCCAAAAGCTGAAAAATGGTCTTGAGCTTGCCGTACTTGTCCGCCGCGATCACCTCCCCCATGTCCGAGGCGATGGCCCGCAGTCCGGTCACCGTGGTTTCACGGCCGATGATGATCACCGCGATCCAGGCCTCCACCCAGCCGAGCATGACGAGCATGATGAGCACCGAGGAAACGAGCAGCTTGTCCGCCAGGGGGTCGAGGAATTTCCCCATGTTGGTGACCTGCTTGTATTTGCGCGCGATGAACCCGTCGAACAGATCCGTCAGGGCCGCCAGGACGAAGATGAGCGCCGCGAGAAGACAGGAAGCCTTTCCCGGAAAATACAAAAGCGCCACGATAAGAGGAACCGCGGCGATTCGCGCCAGGGTCAGGTTGTTGGCCAGATTGAACAAGTCTCGATCCTCAATAGTTTGGTATGCGACCGCCGCCCGGGCCGGATGACGCGGGCGGCCGCCGGATCATCTGCTCATGGTGGCGAAGGCCTCAAGGCTGTTGGAGGCGCTTTGGGCAACATTGTCCGCCAGGGCCAAGAGAGCCGCCTTGACCGGGGAATCCCCTTCGAGAAGCACCACGGGCTTGCCGATGTCCCCGGCCACCACCGTGATGGGATCCAGCGGCACGGCGCCGAGAAAATCCAGGCCGTATTTCCGGGCCAGCTCCTCGCCCCCGCCTTTTTTGAACAGGGCGATTTCCTTGGCGCAATGCGGGCAGATGAGCCCGCTCATGTTCTCCACCACGCCGAGGATGTTGGCTTTGGCGTATTGCAGGAAATTCACGGCCTTCCTGACGTCGGCCAGGGAGACCTCCTGCGGGGTGGTGACTACCAGGCACAAGGCGTCGGGCACGGTGCGAAGCACGGTCATGTGCTCGTCCCCGGTGCCCGGAGGGGAGTCGATGACCAGAAAATCCAGCTCCCCCCAGTTCACGTCCGCGATGAACTGCCGGATGGCCGAGGTTTTCATGGGGCCGCGCCACAAGACCGCCTGGTCCGGGTCCCGCAGCAAGGATTCCATGGAGACCACGTACAGGTTGTCGTTGTATTTTTTCGGCATGACCAGGCTGCCCCGGTCCACTTCGAGATTTCCGGTGACGCCGAGCATGCGGGGAACGCTCGGCCCGTGGATGTCCACGTCGAGAATGCCCACCCTGTTGCCGCGCGCGGCCAAGGCGCAGGCCAGGTTCACGGCGATGGAGCTCTTGCCCACCCCGCCCTTGCCGCTCATGACGAAGATCTTGTAGCGGATTTTCTCCAGGGTGGAATGAATGAGCGCGTCCTGCATGGCGGTCCCGGCGTCCTTGCCTTCGCCGCCTTTGTTCGATCCACAGGATGCGCACGAGGAATCGGTCTGCATCATCTTCTCCTTGCGATATGAAAACGGCCGGCGCCTTACGCCCGGCTACCAGCCGTGCTTTCCCACGAGATCCACGAACATCACGCCGCCCATGTCGCGCCGTAAAAGCTTGCCGTCCTGTTTGCGGATCACGTAAAGTTTCTGATTGCGTTTGGAAAGGCCCACCGGAATGACCAGACGGCCCGGATCGGCCAGTTGCTCGATGAGCGGGGCCGGGGCCTTGGGCCCTCCCGCCGTCACGATGATCCGGTCGAACGGCCCTTCCTCGGGCCAGCCCATGGTTCCGTCGTCCAGTTTGCACCGCACGCAGTCGTAACCAAGGCTGGCCAGCCGCGCGCGGGCCTGCAGGTACAGCGGCTCCACCCGCTCCACCGTGTATACCATAAGCCCCAACTCCGCCAGCACCGCCGCCTGGTAGCCGGAGCCCGTGCCGATTTCAAGAACCCGCATGCCCGGGGCGGCTTCCAGAAGCTCAGTCATCCAGGCCACCACATAGGGTTGCGAAATGGTCTGGCCGTAGCCGATGGGCAGGGGATGGTCCTCGTAGGCCTGGGGATACAGGGCTTCCTCCACGAAAAGATGCCGGGGAACCCGGCGCATGGCCGCGAGTACGGCCGGATCGCCGACTCCCCGGGCCTCGATCTGTTCGCGCGCCATGCGCTCCCTGCTGCGTTTCGGGTCGATGCCCAACATGCCTCCCAAATAATCCGTTCCGGCCCGGCCGCCCCAGGGCGCGTCCGCTTCGACCTTTCCGAATAGTAACGTCACGGTCAAGAAAAGCAAGTTCGATAACCTGTTGGCGTATCAGACGCGGGAAAGGCGAGCCGGCGAAGCCGCCCGCCGCCATTCGCCTTGACAGTGAGCGCGCCCGGCGCCACATTCGATAGGCCAAAAGGAGAGGATTTATGCTCATCGCCAGCGACATCATGTCCGACAAGCTCATATCCCTGCGGGTCGACGACAGTCTGTATCTCGCCCGCCAGACCATGGAAATGGCCAAAATCCGGCACATTCCCGTGGTCGACGCCAAGGGCATGTTCGTGGGGCTCGTCACCAACCGCGATATCCTGGCGGCCATGGTCTCCAAGCTGGCCAAGATCGACCCGGCGGCCCAGGACCAACTCCTCTCCGCCATCCCCATCCGCGAGGTCATGCGCACGGACGTGACCTTCATCACGCCCGCCATGTCCCTGCGCAAGGCGGCCGAGCTTCTGCTCGACCACAAATACGGCTGTCTGCCCGTGGTCAGCGAAAAAAAGCTCGTGGGCATCCTGACCGAATCGGACTTCTTGCGGCTGACCATAAGCCTCATGGACGCCCTCGATCAGGACGATCCCGGCTTTGTCAGCAACTAGCCTGGCGTTTTTCCGGCCAAGGGCCGTCGAGAAATAAGTAATGATGCGACAAGCCGCTCTCATCATTCGCGGATACGAACGCCGCACGGGCGGCGTACGGCCTCGCGGCCCGGCCCTTCCCGCCGCAAGACGCCGGCCGATGAAGCGTAGCGGCCCATTTTTTCTCACTTTCATATTGACTTTTCACATGTGAATTTTTACACGTCCTGCGTGATTTCGGCTCCTGAAGGGGACCCCTCCAGGCCGTAATCGTGTTTTGCGTCGCGGCAAGTCCCAATTACGTGATCTCTGGAGTCCCAGGAGCCCAAGGAGGATTGGATGCGTTTGAAACTCTTTTTCCCCGTATTGCTCGGCTTGGTTCTGACAATCGGCATGGCCGCCGTGGCGTTTTCCCAGGACGCCGAACAAAAGGATCCGCCGTCCGAAGTCGATTTCAAGCGCCCCGAAGGCGCCGCGGCCACCAAGTTCGTGGGCGTGAAATTCAACCACGAGCTGCATATGGCGGAAGACTGCATGCTGTGCCACCACACCTGGGACGGCGCTTCGGCGGTCAAGTCCTGCTCCGCCAAGGGCTGCCACGACGACATGAAAAACCGTGAGCTGGCCAATTCCTATTTCCGCGCCTTCCACGACAAACATTCCAAGCGCAGCTGCGTGGGCTGCCACACCGAGATGAACGACGAAGCCAAGAAAAAGGGCGAGGAGCAGATGAAGATTTCCCCCTGCTCCAACAACATGTGCCACGCCAAATCCTAGCGTTCGCCTCCTCTTCGACCGATGAGCCCCCGCTTCGGCGGGGGCTTTTTTTTGACCGGCCGATATGTGGACCGGCAAGCCGGGCCGCTTTTCCCTTGAGTCCTCCCGCCGCTCCTGATACCTCTTAACCGCTTGAAACCATAACGAGCGAACATGCGCGAAGATCGGAAAACCATCGCCATCGACCAGGCGCAGTGCGAGATTTCCTGCATAAGCAAGCCGGCCTCAAGCGATCTGGTCATTTTCATCCACGGCCACGGCTGCTCCAAGGAATCCTTTCTCGATGCCTTCGAACGGCCGGAATTGCGGGACTTTTCCCTCCTGGCCTTCGACCTGCCCGGGTTCGGGGGCTCCTGCCGGCCGGACGGCTTTCCTTATTCCATGGAAGCCTTCGCCGCCGTGAGCGAGGCTGTGCTCAACAAGTTCCGCAAACCGCGTTTTCATATCGTGGCTCACAGCATGGGCGGGGCCGTAGGGCTTCTGCTGGCCGCCCGCATCGCCAACCAGCTCATCTCCTTCGTCAATGTGGCGGGCTGCCTGACCGGGGACGACTGCGGCCTGCTCACCCGCAAGGCGGCGTCCCTTCCCCTGGAGGGGTTCCTCCAGGATTCCTCCTACAACCGGCTGCTGCGGGCGCCCCGCCTGAACCGGCTCCTGCGGCTCGAGGACAGCCTGCCCCTGGCCATGTACCACAGCGCGCGCTCCCTGGCCGCCTGGGCGGACAGCGGCGCGTTGCTGGACATGTTCTTGAACCTGCGCTGCCGCAAGGCCTACATCCACGGCGGGGACGGACGCCCCCCCCGGTCCCTGGCCGAGCAGGACGCGGCGGAGCTGTTCGCCGTGCCGGACAGCGGACATTTTCCCATGAACGAAAACCCGGACGCCTTCTACCCGCTGCTGTTCAAGCTGTTGCGCAAATACTCGCGGGACGCCAGGCTGGCCTGAACCGGATGTCAGAAAGGGCCGCGGCTCTTGCCAGGCCTCGCACATACGTCTATCACGGCGTTCAACCCCTTCATTCGTCAACACCTTTTCAAGGAGGCGTTATGAGTTGTCAGGAAAAAGGGATAGGCCAGTTCAGTTGGAACGAGCTGATGACCACGGACATGGAAGGCGCCAAGGCCTTCTATGGCGCGTTGTTCGGATGGGAATTCGTGGAGCATGAGGCGGCCGCCATGCCGTATTCGATAGCCAAGCTCGGGGAAACGATGGTCGGCGGCATGATGCCCAAACCGGACACGGTCCCCGCCTTTGTCCCGCCCTTCTGGGGCGCCTACATCACGGTCGAGGACGTGGACATGAGCGCGGCCAAGGCCGTGGAGCTGGGGGGCAAGGTCCTTTTCCCGGCCATGGACATCCCCGGGGTCGGCCGGTTCTGCGTGATCCAGGATCCGCAGGGCGCGGTCGTCTCCATCATCGCCTATGCCGCGCGGTAACGTCTACGACATCAGCGTCGCCCTGGGCGAACAGGCCGTGGTCTATCCCGGCGACCCGCCCTATTCCCGCAGACTCTTTCAGCGCTTCGGCCTGGATAACTGCGAGTCCTCGGCCCTGCGCATGAGCGCGCATTGCGGGACGCACGTGGACTTCCCGGCCCATATCCTCCCCGGCGGCGACAGGCTTTGCGCTTACGCCGCCGGGGATTTCGTCCTGCCCGCCGTGGTGATGGAATTTCCGGAAACCATGCGCATAAACGGCGCCGCTCTCGAGGGATCGGGCCTGCGTCCCGGGGACGCCGCCCTGTTCAAGACCGGCAATTCGCTGACGGGCCGCAGCCTGGATCCGAACCATTACCGGGAATTCGCCTGCCTCACCCAGGATTGCGCCTACCGCCTGCGGGCCATGGGAGTCCGCCTGGCCGGCATCGACGCCTGCTCCGTGGAGGGCGCGGAGAATCCCGAGTATCCGGTGCACAACATCCTTCTTTCCTCGGGCATTCTCATCCTGGAAGGCCTGAATCTGGCCGAGCCGCCTCCGGGACGCTACCTGCTCGTCTGCGCGCCGCTCAACATTCCGGGCGCCGAAGGCGCGCCCGCCCGGGCGCTCCTTTTCGACGGCGCCCTGTGCGCATCCCTCTCCGAGGCGTTCTCCCCGCAAGCCGGTTGAGGACAGAACCGGACGTCCGGACGCCGGCCAGATCCTCTCGAACTTTTTTCCGCAAAGGACGCTTTCATGAACGACGCCCACAGGGACCAGATAGCCCGCGAACTCGGCATAACTCCCGGACAGATCCAGGCGGCGGCCGCGCTCATCGAATCCGGCGCCACCACCCCCTTCATCGCCCGGTACCGCAAGGAGGCCACCGGCAGCCTGGACGAGGTGGCCGTCGAGGCCATCCGGGACCGTCTGGCCGAGCTGGCCGCCCTGGACAAACGCCGCGAGGCCATGCTGGCCTCCCTCGCCGAACGCGATCTCCTCGCGCCCGAGCTCGAAAAAGCCCTCCGGGAAGCTCCCGGCCTGAACGAACTTGAGGATCTCTACCTGCCCTACCGGCAAAAACGGCGCACCCGGGCGGAAATCGCCCGCGAGCGCGGCCTCGCCCCCCTGGCCAAGGCCCTTTTCGCCCAGCGCGGCGCCGATCCCGCCCGGCTCGCCGCTGCGTACGTAAGACCGGACAAGGAGGTCCCGGACGTGGAAGCCGCCCTTGCCGGGGCCAGGGACGTCATCGCCGAGGAGGTCAACGAGGACGCGCGCGTACGGGCCGCGTTGCGCGATCTTTTCGCACGGCGGGCGCTGTTTGCCTGCAAGGCGGTCAAGGGCAAGGAAGAGGAAGGCGCGGCCTACCGCGACTGGTTCGCCTGGGAGGAGCCGCTCGCCCGCATCGCCGGACACCGGGCCCTGGCCATGTTCCGGGGCGAACGCGAGGGATTCCTGCGGGTCTGTCTGCGCCCGGATGAGGAGGCGGCCATCGGGCTTCTGGAACGCCTGCGCCTGCGCGGACAAGGGCCGGACGCAGGGCAGGTCGCCCAGGCCCTGCGCGACGCCTACAAACGCCTGCTGGCCCCGTCCCTGGAGACCGAGGCCAGGGCGGAACTCAAGAAAAAGGCGGATGCGGAAGCCATCGGCGTGTTCGCGAAAAACCTGCGGGAACTGCTGCTCGCCCCGCCCATGGGCGCCAGGCGCCTGATCGCCCTGGACCCCGGCGTGCGCACGGGCGCCAAGCTGGCCGTTCTCGACGCCCAGGGCGGCCTGCTCGACCACGGGGTGATCCATCCGCTGGGCTCGGCTAGGCAAAAAGAGGAGGCGGGCGCCGCGCTCCGGAAATATTGCGAAGCCTACGCCATCGAGAGCATCGCCGTGGGCAACGGGACCGGCGGCAGGGAGACCCTGCGCTTCGTGGAATCCCTGCGCCTCGGCGTTCCGGCCGTCCTGGTCAACGAGGCGGGCGCCTCCATCTACTCGGCCTCGGAAATCGCCCGCCGCGAATTCCCGGATCTCGACTTGACCGTGCGCGGGGCGGTGAGCATCGGCCGCAGGCTCATGGACCCTCTGGCCGAACTGGTCAAGATAGACCCCAAATCCATCGGCGTGGGCCAGTACCAGCACGATGTGGACCAGGCCGCGCTCAAGCGGGCTCTCGACAAGGTGGTGGAAAGCTGCGTCAACGCCGTGGGCGTGGACGTCAATACGGCCAGCCCCGAGCTGTTGACCCATGTGTCGGGCCTGGGGCCCGCGCTTGCGGCCAACATCATCTCCTGGCGCGAGGAAAACGGCGCCTTCCGCTCCCGGAAGGACCTGCTTTCGGTCAAGCGCCTGGGACCGGCCGCCTTCGAGCAGGCCGCGGGCTTCCTGCGCGTTCGCGGCGGCAATCCCCTGGACGCCACGGCCGTGCACCCCGAGCGTTACGCCCTGGCCGAGCGCATGGCCCGGGATCAGGGGCTTTCCCTGTCCGCCTTTCTGGGCGATCCGGCCGCCCGGTCCCGGATCAGGCTCGAAGCGTACGTGAGCGACGGCGCGGGCCTGCCCACCCTGACGGACATCATGCGGGAACTGGCCGCTCCCGGCCGCGATCCCCGGCCGGCATTTCACATCTTCGCCTTCGACGAGCGGGTCGAGAGCCTGGAGGATCTGCGGCCGGGCATGCGCCTGCCCGGCATCGTCACCAACGTGACCAAGTTCGGCGCCTTCGTGGACGTGGGAGTCCACCGGGACGGGCTGGTCCACGTGAGCCAGATGGCCGACGGCTACGTGTCCGATCCGTCCCAGGTCGCGGCTCCGGGCAAGGAAGTCCTGGTCACGGTTCTTGAAATCGACGCCAAGCGCGGCAGGATCAGCCTCAGCATGAAAACCGGCGCGGCCGTTGGTTAGCGCCGCGAGCAGCGTTCCTGTACTCCTTCCGCTCCCTGTCCCGGGCAAGCCTGGGCCGCGTGGAAAGGCCGGACGCCTGGGCCCATCCTTTCTTGACGCCGGCGCGAATGTCGCAAACAATATGCCGGCGGACATTTCGCCGCCCGGTCGCGCTTTGCGACGGCGTTCAAGGGGTTGACCACAATGAAAGCGCTCATTTGCGGGGCGGGCTCCATAACCCGCGATCTCATCCGGCGGCTTGGCGGCGGCTGGACCCTGACCCTGGTGGACAAGTCGTCCGAGCGGCTTGACAAATGCGCCGCTCTTTCCGGCGGCGTTTCAGCCGTCCACGCCGAGGACGCCTCCAGTCCGGTGGCCCTTGCCAAGGCAGGGCTTGAGGAGTGCGATTTCCTCCTGGCCCTGACCGACGACGACCAGGTCAACCAGACGGCGGCGCTTTTCGCCCGGGAAAAGGGCGTTCCCCACGTCGCGGCCCTGCTTCGCGGCGAGGAGAGGCGGAAAAGCCTCTCGGCCGCCGGGATCCACGTCATCCGCTCCAGCGAACTGGTGGCTTCCAACCTGTTTTATTATCTCCAGGACCCGCGAATCCGGGCCGCGTCCCTGGCCTACGGGCCGGGCGCGATCATGGAGATCAACGCCTCGGACCAGATGCGGGCCATCGGCAAGCCCGCCTCCTTCTTGAACACGCCGGACTCCCGGCTGGCCGGCGTCTTCCGCGACGGCGTCCTGATCTTTCCAGGCCCCGGCTACCGCATCAAGGCCGACGACAGGCTCATCATCCTGGGCCGGACCTCGGTCTACGACTCGGTCTGCGGCCTCCTGCAATGCGGCAGCCCGCATTTTCCCCTGGCCTACGGCCCGGGCATGCTCATCGTGACCGCCAAACGGCCTGACGGGGCCATTCCCGCCATTCTAGAGGAAAGCCGCCAGTTCGCGCAGTCCTCCCATATCCGGGGAGCCGCCGTCCTGCAGATGGGCGAAGGCCCGGACATGAGCGAGGCGCTTGCCGCCTGGCCCCAGGACATGAACGTCAAGCTGAGGCGCGCCACGGGCGACATGTTCGAAGCGGCCAAAGCCCTGTGCCGGGACGGCGATTTCGGGCTGACCGTCATTTCGCCGCCCGAGGGATCGCTTTTAAAGAACCTGACCGGCCGGACCCTGACCGGATTCGCCCGGGATATCGACCGCCCCCTGCTCATTTCCCGGGGAACGGCGCCCTATGAGCGCATGCTCGTGCCGTTCAGCGCCACGGCCATGTCCGAACTGGCCGTGGACATCGCCGTGGATCTTGCCAGACAAAGCGACGCGGAAATATCCCTGGTCATGGTGGAAACCCCGGAATTCCTTTCCGGAAGCGGAAACGGCGCCATGGAAGCGACGCTGGAACGCGTCAAGGAGCTTTCCCGCATCCACCAGACGCGGTTTGTCCAGATCGTCAAACAGGGCAATCCGATCAGGGAGATCACCGCCTTGTCCGCCGGGTTCGACCTGATGATCGTGGGCAGCTCCAACCGGGGCAAGGGGCTGCTTTCGCCCAATATCGGCGAAAGCCTGACCCGCCGCGCCGAGTGCTCGGTGCTGCTCGTGGCGGGATAGGCTCGCGCCCCCGAAGAACGCGCATGCTTCCTTCGAGGATAACGCCTTACTGAACTGCGTTTTTTTCTTAAACAAACGCCATCGTGTTTTTTGCAGGGACGCCATAGTCGCCGCGAGGACGGAGCCGTCGATGCCCCACGAAAGCGCCTTGATCCTCATCGTGATCGCGGCCGCCCTGCTGCCGGGGCTGAGCCGTTTTCTGCGCGTTCCCTCGGCGGTGGGGGAAATCCTCTTCGGCGTGGCGCTCGGGAAAAGCCTCTTCAACGTGGACGTGGGCGGCGACTGGCTTCCTTTTCTGGCGGAGCTCGGTTTTCTGGTCCTCATGTTTCACGCGGGCATGGAAATCAATTTTTCCCTGCTGAAAAGCCAGGATCGCCGCCGCTTATGGCTGCACGTCTTTCTTCTGGCCGCCACCTTCGCCTTGTCCCTCGTCTGCGCCAGCCTCCTGGGGAAAGGCGCCTTCATTTTTCTCGTGCTGGCCACCACCTCCCTGGGCCTGGTCGTGCCCACCCTGCGGGAAACCGGGGAAAGCGCCCAGCCTTTCGGACAGATCATCCTCATCGCGGCCATGCTCGCGGATTTCTTTTCCCTTTTCGGCATCACCTTTTTCATTTTATGGAAGCAATCCGGCTTCTCCCTGCGCTTTCTCGCCCCCCTGCCCCTGTTCGCGGGATTCGCGGCCGCCCTCTGGGGCGCCAGGCTCTGGGCCTGGTGGAATCCCGAGACGGCCAGGAAACTGCTGCTTTCGGACAGCGCCCAGGAACAGGGGGTGCGCCTGTCCCTGGCTCTGCTGTTCGTCTTCGTGGGCCTGTCCCGGCTGACCGGGCTCGAACCCGTGCTCGGCGCCTTCATGGGCGGCGCCATCATCTCCTTCGTCTTCCGGGAAAAAGAGCTCCTGGAATCCAAGATCTCCGCCATAGGCTTCGGCTTTTTGATCCCGCTTTTCTTCATCAACGTGGGCATGGGCTTCGACGCCGCCAATCTGCTTTCCCCGGAACTTCTTCTTTTCACGGTCAAGCTGCTTCTGGCGGCGCTTTGCGTGAAATTCCTGCCCTGTCTTTTCCTGCCCTTGTGGGGCGTGGGCTTTCGCGACGCCTTGCGCGCCGGATCGCTTCTGTGCGCGCGCCTGAGTCTCATCATCGCCGCCGCCTCCATCGGCCTCAAGGAAGGATTCCTCACGCCCGAGGCCAAGGATTCGGTCATTCTCCTGGCCCTGTGCACCTGCCTCTTGGGCCCGGTAGGCTTCAAGGCCCTTCATGCGGGAACCGCCGGCAAAAGGCGGAGATGATGGCCGCGACCGGCGTCCCGCGCCGGGCAACCGGCCGTTATCTCCCCCTGGCCGCCCCCGTGCATGAACCCATTTTTTCCAATTTTGTAATCCATGGACAATCTCCCCCGTATTGGCTAGAAAACCGTCCATGTCGTTTCGCGATCTTCTTGAGCAATGCGAGGATCCTGAAACCCTCGAACGCCTCTTTTCCATCGAACGCTACGTCTGGCTGACGCTCAGCCACGACATGGCGGCGGTTTTGGACATGGATGGCTGCATAACGGACGTCAACTCCCACTGGGAGCGGACCGCGGGCTATGCTCCGGCCGAGCTTCAAGGCAATTATCTGCTGGAATACATGCATTTCGACGACCGGGAGAAGAACCTGGCCTGTCTGCAACAGCTCATCACCTCGGATATTTCCACCCTGAACATGGATTTCAGGTTCCTGTGCCGCGACGGTTCCTACAAGCGCACCCAGTGGAACGTGGCCTTTTCCCCCTATCATGACCGGTATTTCTGCGTGATCAAGGACGTATCCGCCCATGGCCCGGACAACCCCTTGTACGCCGCCTACCACGACGCCCTGACCGGGCTTCCCAACCGGCTGTACATGGCGGATCATTTCCCCCTGGCCTTGGAGGCCGCGCGAAGGAACCGGTCCCGGGCGGCCCTGCTCTTCCTTGATCTGGATTTTTTCAAGAACGCCAACGACGCCCACGGCCACCGCTTCGGCGACGAGCTTCTCAAGGAAGTCGCCCGGCGGTTGCGGGAAGCCATGCGCGGGGAGGACCGGGTCATCCGGCTTGGCGGCGACGAATTCGTGGCGCTTTTGCCCACGGTACAGGACGCGGACCAGACGGCCCATGTGGCCGGACGGATCATCGAGGCGGTCAACGCGCCCTTTCGCATCGACGGCGCCGCCGTGACGCTCGGAGTGAGCGTGGGCGCGAGCCTTTTCCCTGACCACGGCCACTCCTTGGAAGAGCTCATCGAGAAGGCGGATGCGTCCATGTATCAGGCCAAGCGCCAGGGGAAAAACGCGTTTTTCCTGTACGCCGGGTAGGATCCCCGCGCGTCCGCGCCTGCTTTTCCCGTCAACCCCGCTTCCAGGAGCCGCCCCATGCCCTTACGCGTCATTGAGATCGTCGCCCCCGGACAGCGCGCCCAAACCATCCGCCAGTCCCTGGAACAGCGCAGCGATCAGGACGCCTACGTCTTTTGGGCCACGAGCGTGGAGGATGCAAAAGACGTGTCCTTCAAGATGGTCATACACGTCCAGGAATCCGAGAGCGTCCTGGACAAGCTGGAAAACATCTTCTCCTTCAATGAGGAATACCGGGTGGTGGTCTATCCGGCGGAGGCCACCTTGCCGCGGCTGCCCACGTCCAAGGAGACGGACGAAGCCAAGGACGGCGGCGAAGCGGAGAAGCCGGTCGAAGACAAGGGCAGAATCAGCAGGGAAGAATTGTACGCGGACGTGCTGGACGCCGCCCTGCCGGGCAAGGGCTATCTGGCCATGGCTTCCCTGGCCTCCCTGGCCGCGATCCTGGGCCTTTACAAGGACAATGCGGCCGTCATCATCGGCGCCATGGTTCTCGCGCCGCTTCTGGGACCCAACGTTGGCCTCTGTCTGGCCGCCGCCTTGGGCGACGTCAAACTGCTCAAGGCCTCCCTGAAAAGCCTGGCCATGGGCGTGGCCGCCTGCATGGTCTTGTCCGTCGCGGCGGGCTTCCTGTTGGTCTTTCCGGATTCCTCTCAGGAACTCGTGAGCCGGACCCGCATCGGCTACTCCGACGTGGCCCTGGCCTTGATTTCCGGAGCCGCGGCCATCGTTTCCCTGTCCCAGGGCGCCGCGGGATCTCTGGTCGGAGTGATGGTGGCCCTGGCTCTGTTGCCGCCCCTGGCCGCCTGCGGCGTGTTCCTGGGCATGGGCGCGTTCACCGAGGCCGCGAAAAGCGGTCTGCTTTTCGCCGCCAACGTCATTTGCCTGAATCTTTCCGGGACCGCGTCCTTCCTGCTGCAAGGCATCCGGCCTCTGTCCTGGCGGGAGGCCAGGCTGGCGAAAAAAACGGCCGTCATCATGTCCGTGGTCTGGGCCCTGCTGCTTCTGGCCCTGCTCTTCCTGCTCGCTTCCCGGAAAACGCTTTTTTCCTGGACCCAATAAACGCAAAACCGCCGTTCCGGGACATGCCCGAAACGGCGGTTCCTCGAAAACAGCGGTGAAAACCTAGAAGGGCCGGACCGTGACCACCGGCATCTTGGCGGTCTTGACCACTTTTTCGGCCACGGAGCCGAACAGGATCCGGTCCACGCCCTTGCGCCCATGGGTGCCCATGACGATCATGTCCGCGCCGATCTCATCGGCCACCTCGATGATGCGCACAGGAGCGTAGCCGTATTCCACCATGCTCTTGGCCTTCAGTCCCTTGAAATACTTCTCCATGTATTCGTCCATGGCCGTCTTGGCGCCTTCCAGTATCTTGCCCACGAGATCGTCGATGCTGCTCGGGGTGACGTAGAGCTTGGCGTAACGGTTCATGGTGGGCGACACGTAGAGCACGTACAGCTCCGCGTCGAATTTCTCGGTATACAGCTTGGCGTATTCGGCGAGCTTGTCGGCCGCTTCGGAAAAATCCATCGCCAGCAGTATTTTTTTGACCTGTACCATAGTTTGCTCCTTTGCCGGGCGCGTACGACGCGCCTCCGGGCGATAAATTCGGCGTCAAGGGATTCGCCAGCGCATGCCTGCAGGCCTATGCCCCATGTAAGGACGCCGCCCGATATGGCGAATCAAGGCGGGGTTACGGCGAAATCCCGGACGCGGCCATATCTATTTTTCGCAAATCACCGCACAAGTCCAGCCATATTTTAGCCTTTCCCCCATGCGCTCGCGACGCTGGAACGCCACATGGCCATCAGATTGATTTCCCATGGGAATTCGAAGCCACGCAACATCGCGCCGACGGAACGCATATTCCTTGCAACGCGGCCTGCGCGCGCAAGAAATACCGGCAGCCTGGAACTGATTGGTCAATCAGTCCGCAAAAGGAATAAATCGCCTCAAAAGAACAAGGCATATCTTCTTTTACTCATTCATTTTTTAATATTTCTAACATGCTAGAAGCGATTGATTGAACAATCAATCGTTGACTATTTTCTTGAGTGCGGACATATCCTATCCAATTGGTAAAAGTTTCATGGACCTCAACACAAACAAAGGATGGTGAATCTCATGAGCCTCAAACGCCTTGCCCAAACCCTTCTGTTTGCGTGCGCGCTTCTGCTCCTCGCGGCTCCGGCCATGGCCGAGCCCATCGTGATCAAATTTTCCCACGTCGTCGCCGAGGACACGCCCAAAGGCCTCATGGCCGTGAAACTCAAAGAGCTTTGCGACCAGCGGTTGGCCGGCAAGGTGCTCATGGAGGTCTATCCCAGCTCCCAGCTGTTCGACGACGACAAGGTGCTCTCGGCCATGGCGCTCGGCGACGTGCAACTGGCCGCCCCGGCCCTGTCCAAGTTCGAGAAATACACCAAGAAACTCCAGCTGTTCGACCTGCCCTTCCTGTTCAAGGACATGGCGGCCGTGGACAAGTTCCAGCAAAGCGACAAGGGCCAGGAGCTTCTCAATTCCATGGAGAAGAAAGGCTACATCGGCCTCGGCTACCTGCATAACGGCCTGAAGCAGCTTTCCGCCAACAAGCCCCTGGTCGTGCCGGCCGACGCCAAGGGTCTGAAATTCCGCATCATGACCTCCGACGTGCTGGCCGCCCAGTTCGACGCAGTGGGCGCCATGCCGCTCAAGAAGCCCTTCTCCGAGGTCTTCACCCTGCTCCAGACCAAGGCCATCGACGGCCAGGAAAACACCTGGTCCAACATGTACTCCCAGAAAATGTACGAGGTGCAGGACTACATCACCGAAACCAACCATGGCCTGCTCGACTACATGGTCATCAGCTCCAGCGACTTCTGGAACGGCCTGCCCGAGGACATCCGCGTCGAACTCAAGAAGTGCATCGATGAAGCCGTGGCTTACGGCAACAAGGTTTCCGACGAGAAGGACGTGAGCGACAAGCAGAAGATCATCGACTCCGGACGCTGCAAGGTGGCCACGCTCACCCCCGAAGACCGCGCCAAGTGGGTTGAGGCCATGCAGCCCGTGTGGAAGCAGTTTGAGGGCGATATCGGCAAGGAGTACATCGACGCCGCCGTGGCAGCCAACAACTAGACTCGGGACATGTCATGCTCGCAAGCTTTATGAACAAGTTCGAGGAGAGCCTCATCTCTCTCCTCATGGTGGTGATGACCCTCCTTGTATTCATGGAGGTCATCCTGCGCTTCTGCTTCAATACGGGGTTCTTGTGGGCTCAGGATCTGACGCTGAATATATCGGCCTGGATGGTGCTGCTTGGGGCCTCCTACGGCCTCAAGGTGGGATCCCATATCGGCGTTGACGCGCTGGTGCGGACATTTTCCCCCAACGCCAGAAGAGCCGTCACCTCGGCGGCCGTCATCTGCGGACTGATCTATTGCGGATTGTTTCTGTACGGTTCCTGGGTGTACACGGAAAAAATGTGGGTGACGGGCATCGAGCTTGAGGACATGGCCATCCCGAGATGGCTGGCTCATGGGGCCATGCTCCTGCTCGGCTTTTCCCTCATCGCCTACCGGCTGCTGGTTCTTTTGTACAAACTGGTCACGGGCCAGGCCAGCGGATTCGGCCTGGCGGACGAGGCTGAGGACAGTATGAAGCTGGCCGAGGAAGCCAAACGCTTCAATGAGCAACAGGGAGGCAAAAAAGCATGACCACCGCCGCCCTGTTCATCATCCTGTTCCTTTGCCTGGCTTCGGGACTCCCCATCGCCATCGGCCT
The DNA here is from genome assembly GCA_937934715.1 of uncultured Desulfovibrionaceae bacterium. Lineage (GTDB taxonomy): Bacteria > Desulfobacterota > Desulfovibrionia > Desulfovibrionales > Desulfovibrionaceae > CALGYO01. Next base: position 45,935 of record CALGYO010000060.1, read on the forward strand.
GGGGTTTTCCAGCATCGTCACCATCCTCCTGTTCTCGCACGACTCCCTGGCGTCCATAGCGCTCAAGTACTATGCGACCCTGTCCGAACACTACACCCTGCTGGCGATCCCGTTCTTCATCCTGTCCTCGGCCTTCCTCTCCACCGGAGGGGTGGCCAACAGGCTGATCCGGTTCGCCATCGATTGCGTGGGCCACATCAAGGGCGGCCTGGCCATGGCCTCGGTCCTGGCCTGCATGCTCTTCGCCGCCGTGTCCGGTTCCTCGCCGGCCACCGTGGCCGCCATCGGCAGCATCGTCATCGCGGGCATGGTCAAGGCCGGGTATAGCCAGAGCTTCGCCACGGGCGTCATCTGCAACGCGGGAACCCTCGGCATCCTCATCCCGCCCTCCATCGTCATGCTGGTTTACGCCGCGGCCACCCAGGTCTCGGCGGCCAAGATGTTCATGGCGGGCTTCATCCCGGGCATCATGCTGGGGCTCGGACTCATGCTGGCCATCTACATCGTGGCCAGAGTGAAGCATCTTCCGGCGCAATCCTGGCCCGGCTTCAAGGCCATCGCCCGATCCGGATTCACCGCCCTGGGCGGACTCATGCTCATCATCATCGTGCTCGGGTCCATCTACGGCGGCGTGGCCAGCCCCACGGAGGCGGCCGCCCTCTCGGCGGTCTACGCCTACTTCATCTCGGTGCTGTGCTACCGGGACATGGGGCCGATCAAGGGGCAGCCCTGGAGGAAACCCGGCGAGGCCTTGGCGGAATCCGTCATGCGCAACCTGCGCATCATGACGGCGGCCACGTTCAAAAGCGTGACCGACCCCGATGTACGGCGGGTGGTCCTGGAGGCGACGAAGGTCAGCGTCATGCTGCTGTTCATTATCTCCAACGCCATGATCTTCGCCCACGTGCTCACCACGGAGCGCATTCCCCATCAGATCGCCGAACTGATCGTCAGTTGGGGCCTTCCCTCCTGGGGTTTTCTCATCGTGGTGAACATCCTGCTGCTCATCGCGGGCAACTTCATGGAGCCTTCGGCCATCCTGCTGATCATGGCCCCGATCCTCTTCCCCATCTCCCAGAAACTGGGCATCGATCCCATCCATCTGGGCATCGTCATGGTGGTGAACATGGAAATCGGCATGATCACGCCGCCGGTGGGCCTGAACCTGTTCGTGGCGGCGGGCATCACGGGCCGCAGCCTGACCTGGGTCCTTCGGGCCGCCTTCCCGTGGCTTTTGCTCATGTTGGCCTTTTTGACTCTCATCACCTATGTGCCGGTGATCTCCACATTCCTGCCGGATTTCATCGATCACCTCAAAGGGTACAACTAATACCCGCAAAACAGGGGGAGGCATGGCCTCCCCCTGTTTTTCATCGCCTGGCCAAACGCTCCCCGGCTTCGACGGTCATCGCCGCGGCTTCCTTTCATCCCTCGTCTATTTCAAAGATGTGCCATACCGTAATGCATTCTCGCATTTTTAAATAAGTATAAATCGCTTTGCGTTGAATAGTACATGGACGGACACGCGCCGCATATACAGCAGGACTAATACGCCAGTCCGCTCGGATAGCGAAATATGAAACGGCGGGAATATACGCCGGCAATAATCCACAGTACATTATAATCATCTCAATTTATTCGACAAAATATTTTCCTGAAACAAGTGAATTCTCTTGTATTCAGCGACATCCGCCAGTATATACCCACTTCGCAAAATCTGGGAAAATGCGTCGTGTAATCAAAAACATCGTTATTTCTTCCAACTGTGAATCATTGCAGGCAAAATATGAACAGGTTCGACACGGTATTCATCATTACCTACGGCAGATCAGGATCAACTTTACTTCAAGGGGTCCTCAACAGCATTGATGGATATCTCGTTCGTGGAGAAAATTATTCGACCCTCTTTGAAATATTCCGTGCTTACAATGCGCTTGAGTACGGAAGATACCATTACGGGAAGGACCGCCGTTATACATACGACCCCTGGTACGGCATGGACAGGATCGATCCCGTTCTCTTCGCCCAGAAACTCCTCACGGCCTTCCGGGAAGAGGTCATCAAACCCGAACCCCACCATCGGGTCGTTGGATTCAAGGAAATTCGCTACGGAAGTCTCTATATCCCCAGCGATGAGGAGTACTTCGAATACATGGCCTTCCTGCGTCGTTTTTTCCCCAGAGCGGCCTTCATATTCAACGAGCGCGATCTCTCCGCCACGAGCAAGGATGGATGGTGGGCCGAAGATCCCATGGCCATGACCCACCTGCGCGAAGCCCTGGTGCGCATGCAACAGACCTACAAGCTCTACAGCGACATGTCCTACTGGGTTGTGTACGACGAATATGTCAAGGACGTACGCGCCCTGGAAGGCCTCTATCATTTCCTGGACGAACCCTTTGACGCGGATAGGATCATGCGGGTCCTGGAAGTGGAGCATTCCTACTAGCGCAGCGCCCCGCGAACAGCGCCGTTCTGGGCGAAACCCGCGCGCCGGCGGCCGGTGAAACGCGCAAGGGACGCCGGCGGCGGACAAAACGCGCAGCCGCCTTCCGGCCAGCTTCGTCTTCGCGGATGCGAACGGCGATCCGTCCTTCCTGCTCCTTGAACATCCACCAACGGCGAACCACGTCAACCGCCCTGCAAACCGCCTGGTCGAGGTTGGAGACCGGCCTTCGATGCGGCCAAGGCATGGATCGCATCGTCCTCTTCATACATGCGCTCGCAGTGCGGATGCGGTAAAACGCCGCGTCCGGCATTCCGGACCGTTCGCGGGCGCCCTGGCGGCCATGATCGACAGAGCGCGTACGCCAGGCGCGCGCCCGCGCCCCGTCCGCAAAGGGGGCGCACACGCCTGTCCCCTTCCCAGATGGTCCGCGCCGGAAGGCGATTGTCCGGCCTTCCTCCTTTACGAAATCCCGCCCAGGGCTTACTCGCATCTTGGAAGCATCGAACGCTGGCGAACCCGCGCCCGGCTTCGGCCGGAATCACGAGGAGCGGCGTCGTGTTCACATGGTGGAAGAAATATCGGCGCTTTGGAAAAGGACCGGACCCACGCGAATCCGGTCCCGGGCATGCATGCGGTCAACCGAAATCCTTGATGGCCGCAGCATGGTTCCTGTGCCTCACGCTGTTTTCGCTGATTTGCTGCGTGACCGTGGTCGTATCGCTCGGCGCCTTGGCCGCCTGGCTCCTGCCCGCCTGGACGGATATTCCCGTGCGGATCATCCTGGTCACGCTGGCCTTTTGGCTGATGGGCAAGCTGCTCGATTTCGTCTTCGGACCGAACCCGCCTTCGGACGGCTCGTGACGGCCTCAGTCTCTCGGGCGACGGATGTCCCCATCGCGCCCACTCCCGTACCCGGTCTCTTGGGCGCCGGTTCCCTTCCGAAATCACTTTGATCTCACGGGGAAAATCATTATGATGCCCGCCCAGCGACGCCACGCCCGGCTCCCGCCGCCTAGCGGCGGCTCCCGCTCAAGACCGGCCGGGCGTGAAAAGGAACCACGCCTATGACCACCCCGCGCAAGCTGACGGCCTCCGTCGTCATTCCCGCCTACAATGAGGAAAAAAACCTGCGGCCCACGGTGAAAAAACTCACCGCCGCCTTCGCGGATAGCGGCATTCCCTATGAAATCATCATCGTCAACGACAACAGCGTGGACGGCACCAGGGCCGTCATCCGGGAGTTGATGAACGAGGATCCCGGCATCGCCACTGTCGACCGTACGCCGCCCCGGGGTTTTGGAAGAGCCGTCCGGGCGGGACTCGACGCCGTGACCGGAGACTTGGTCATGCTTTACATGGCCGACGCGTCGGATGATCCCAAAGACGCGGTGCGGTATTATGAATATATCGAGGCCGGATACGACTGCGTGTTCGGTTCCCGGTTCATGAAAGGGTCCAAGGTCACGAATTATCCGCCGTTCAAGCTTGTGGTCAACCGGATCGTCAACAAGTGCATGCAGCTGTTGTTCTGGACGAAATGCAACGACCTGACCAACTCCTTCAAGGCCTACCGGACCCGGGTCATCCGGGAATGCGGCCCCTATCGGGCCTGCCATTTCAACATCACCATCGAACTGTCGCTCAGCGCCCTCATCCGCAATTACAACATCATGCGCATTCCCATTTCCTGGGAGGGGCGCACCTGGGGCAGCTCCAACCTGCATCTGTCCGAGATGGGACGGCGTTATTTGAGCACGCTCATCAAGATCTATTTCGAGAAATCCCTCATCCTCGACGACATCATCGCCGATTCCGTCCAGACCAACGCCGCTCGCGAATGCGAGGAACGCGACCTGGCCGCGCGGGTGCGGACGTTGGAGGAAAAAGTCGCCAAACTCTCCCCTCCCCCCGCCGATTCGTAACGGCGCCTTGCGTGGCCTGACGCGCCTCCCCACGGACAGAGCGGCAGGCGTTGCGGCGGGCGCGCGGCGCGCATGCGGCTGTGACCGCGTTGTCCGGCTCCGTGCCCGCTGGCGGACAGGGGGATTGCATCTGCAAAATGAAATCGCGGTCATCCAAAAAAGAAACCGGCCCTGAGGCCGGTCTCTTGTTCGAACGTTGGGATACGCCTGTCAGGACAAAACCAGACGCAGCCTGGGACGGACCGGAACCCGGCCATCCGTTCCCGCGAAGGCGGGCTGAACGGCGGAACGGGTCCGGCTCGGCGCGCGCCGCCCGTTTCGCATATCCGGAGGCGTGCTCCGATCCTCGCCGCAACGCTCCCCGGTCAGCTGGGAGCGCTGGAAATAGACGTACCAGTCGCCCCGGATCGCGCAGTTCCGAGACTTGGCGGATTCAGCCTTTCGGCCCGCAAGGCCCCGGTATGCGGCGAATTTCCTGGAAAGATAGCTTTGTATTTCGCTTGCGATATGCACCGCGCAAAAAGCCAGCAGAAATTCCGTAAAAATCATTCGCATCACCATGCCGTTACCTCGCTTTCCTGAAAATGACGATCGCGCTTTTCCCGTGCGGCCGGTCCGCGGAGCGCAACGTCCCGCGAGTCCCCGGCGCGAGCGCAAAGACTCGCCTTAGCCGACTCTTCTCAAACAAAATCCCGGACTCCATCCTCGCCCAACTGCTTGACCACAAGGACGGGACACGGGGACAACACAAGGGCCCGTTCCACGACGCTTCCCATGAGAAGCCGCCGCAAGCCGGTCTTGCCGAAGGTTCCGAGGCAAACCAATCCCGCATCGACCTCCTCGGCGTATTCGGCGATGACCTTGTACGGCGTTCCTTCGCGTATCTCCGCCGTCGCCTTCACCCCGAAGGTCTCCCCCTGCTTGCCGAGGGATTTGAGCGCCGCCAGGGCTTTTCCCCTGGCATCCTCCAGCACCCCGTAGATCAGGGTGCGCTCGACGGGCACGTCCAGGACGCTCAGGGCGAACAGCTCGCCTCCGTAGGACAAGGCCAGGTCCAGAGCGCGCTGGGCGGCCGCCATGCTGTATTTGGACCCGTCCACGGCGGCCACGATCCGCCTGAAATCCACGACGGTCCCCTGGGGGATGAGCAGCACGTCGCAGGGGCTTTTCCCGATGGTCCTCGCCGCCGTGCTGCCCACGAGCACGCGTTCCATGTGGTTGCGGCGCTTGTTGCCCAGGATGATCATGCCCGCCTGGGACTGTTCCGCCGCGCCCACGATGCCGTCCGAGGGGTCGCCCTCGGCGAGGACGGTTTCCACTTCGATCCCCCGGGAAGCCGCCTTTTGGGCGGCCTCCCGCAGGGCTTCTTCAAAGGGTTGGCGCAAGAGCTCATGGGCGTTGGAGACCTTGAGCAGGTCCATGTTGCCCTCGAACCGGGGCATGACCGACACGGCCGTCAGCTTCGCCCGCATGGACAGAGCCAGAATCATGGCCTGGTCAAAGGCTTCCTGGCTGGCCCGGGTCTGGTCCACCGCCGCGACGAGCGTTTTTTTCGCGCCGTTCATGATCAGGCTCCAGCGGATTCCGTCAACTGGGCTTCAAGCATTTCCTGGCGTCTCGCCTTGAAGAGGCTGTAGAGGATGATGCCCGCCCCGACCAGAAGCGCGATGCACATGATCACGAAGCTCGACTGGCTCATGAGTTTGACGGAGGACTCGCCCAGTTCCGTCAGGCCGAGCTGGTTCAAGTATTTGGGCATGGCCAGAAAGCGGCTGACGGCCACGATGAGCATGATGGTGCCCATGACGATCTTGATCATGTACTCTTTGACGTAGGTGGTGCCGATGGCGCCGAGCTGCACGCCGAAGAGCGAGCCGCCCAGAATGATAAGCGTCAGGCGGATGTCCACCATGCCGTAGTAGGCCCAGATCAAGGTGCCGCCAAGGCCCATGACGAAGGCAACCACCAGCTCGGTGGCGGACGCCACGATGCTGGTGGCGCCGATGATATACATGAGGCCCGGGACGCCGATGAAGCCGCCCACGGCGATGGTGGCGGCCAGCATGCCCGTGGCCAGGGCCACCGGCAGGATGAACCACAAGGAGATGCGCAGATTGGCGCGCTTGAAGGTCACCATGGGCCACAATTCGATGCGTTGCAGACGCTTGGCAAGGGTGGGACCGGAGTTTTCGCCGCCCGAACGCGAGGTTTTCAAGGCGTCGCGCATGACGAAGGAGCCGACGATGACCAGAACGGCCACGAAGGCGAAGCTGACGTACAGGTTGGACCCCGCATCGCCCCATTTTTCCAGAATGATTTTCTGGACCTGGATGCCGACCTGTACGCCGATTTCGGCGAACACGCCCATGATCACGCCAAGCTTGATGTCCACCTGGCCGTATTTGTACCGCTTGATCGAGCCGACCAGGGCTTTGGGGAATTTATGACACATGTTGCTGGCCACGGCCACGGTGCCGGGAACGCCCAGGCTCATCATGCCGGGCGTGAGGACGAAGGCCCCGCCGGAACCGATGAAGCCGCTGACCAGACCGCCGATGAAGCCCACCGCGAACAGGAAAAGGACCGAAAAGAGATTCAGGTCGATAAACTGGATGATGTCGTTTTCTGCGCCGTGCATGGTATCTACTCCACAAGGGTTAGCGGTTCTAGGCGTTGACCTGGGCCCTGGGCCTGGCGTCCTTCCTGGCGCGATCAGCGGTCACGGCCTCGCCGGACTTGCGCGGGGCCTTCTGGCCGACGGTCTTGGAATTCTCGATGCCAAGGGCGGACCAGAACGAGCTGGTGAACGATCCGTGGATGTACGAGAACAAGAACACCGTGGCCACCGGCAGGAGGGCGTACGCGCCGCCCTTGGTGAAATAGCTCATGATGGCGGCGGAATTGCTGAAAACCGCGGCGTACAGCCCGATGGCCATAGCGCCGAAGATGAAAGTCCTGGCGACGTGTCTTTTCCTGCTCTTTCCCGACATGGCATACTCTCCAATGTTGCGTTGTTGCCCACACAGGCTTTCCTTGCGCCGCGTCAGTTCCGGCTTGGCGTAAATCACGCTGAAAACCGGGGCGGGCGACTTGGAAGCCACTTCCTCCCTGCGTATTCCCTTGTCGATCACGACGAATTCGACGCGCTTGGCCGCATGGCACAGCCTGGAAACCGCATCCCCGGCCTTGCCCGCCTCTTCCCCGCTTTCGAACAAAATGCCTCTTTGCCGCGCGCGATCCTTGAACAGGGCCGCGCTTTCGCTCGCCGCGGCGGCGAAGCGCCGGTTGCGCTCCCCTCCGTCGCGAAATTTCGGCAGCGTGTTCACATAGGCGGCCAGGATGCCGTATCCCAGCCTGTCGGCCACGTTTAAGGCGTAATCCATGACCGGCTCGTCCATGTGCCCCTTGCGGGTGACGACCAGGATGGTTCGTTGATCCTTGCAGGATGCTCCTCGCTCCCCGCGCTCCCCGTCCTGATGTTCGCTGATTGGCTTCTCGCCCGCGACTACCCCTTGCATGCACGCTCCCTTTGCGCCGCTCCAGCCTGATCCAGGCCGGGCGTTTTCCCTTTCTCAAAAAGGGCGCCAGAACGGACATCCCCGGATAAGACCTTTAATTTATTTGATTTATCGAAAATCATGAAACAAAGAATGGGAAGAGCTTGTTGCGAATTGTAACAAGCGAGGCTTGAAAGCAGGAATTGGCGCCAAAGGGCCGTTACATATCGCAACAGGTGATGCGTATCGTAACGCCCGGCCTGGATGACAAGGTTGGCGGATTGGGCGTAAAATTGGAATGCGGCGATTGGGAAAAAGCTGTTTACCCAGGGTCCGCTTTCCTCTATTGCCTCCAAAAACCGATCAGCAAAACGAGGTGGGGATGTTTTTCAAGAAGCAGCAGGAACCGGCGCGCCAGGAGCCGGCGTATGAGGAACGGGGGCCGCTTACGGAGCTGCGCGAGAAGATCGAAAAGGCGCAGCTGCCCGCCCAGGCCCATGATGCGGCCAAAAAGGAGCTGGAAAAGCTCGAAAAGACCGATCCTTCCGTGGCGGAATACGCGGTCGGCCTCAACTATCTCGATTTTCTGATCGCCCTGCCCTGGACCGAATCCACCCGGGATAACCTGGATCTGCCCCGGGCCGAAGCCATCTTCGAAGCCCGGCATTTCGGCCTGGCCCAGGTCAAGCAGCGCATCCTCGAATTTCTCGCCGCCAAAACCCTGTGCGGCGAGGCCCGCCAAAGCGCCCTCATCGTGGATGACGAGGAAATCGCCAGGGCCAACATGCTCCACGTGCTCACCAAGGACGGCTACCACTGCCAGGACGCGGCCAACGGTCTGGAAGCCCTGGAAAAGCTGTCCAAAGAAGACTTCGACGTGGTCATCACCGACCTCAAAATGGACAAGATGGACGGGCTCGAGCTGTTAAGCCGCATCCGCCGGACATCGCCGGACACCGAGGTCATCATGGTCACGGGCTTCGCCACGGTCAATACGGCCGTGGAGGCCCTGAAAAAAGGCGCGGCCCATTATCTGGGCAAGCCCGTGAACCTGGACGAGCTGCGCAAGACCGTGCGCGAGGTGCTGGAAACCAAGCGCGCCGCCGCCATGGGCAAGGGCCCCATCCTGTGCTTCACAGGCCCTCCGGGCACGGGCAAGACCTCGGTGGGCCGGGCCGTGGCGGAATCCCTGCAACGCCGGTTCGTGCGCATCTCCCTGGCCGGGCTCAAGGACGAGGCCGAGCTGCGCGGCCACCGGCGCACCTACGTGGGCGCCATGCCCGGACGCATCCTCATGGAACTCAAGCGCATCGGGGTCAACAACCCCGTGTTCATGCTGGACGAGATCGACAAGATCGGCCAGGATTTTCGCGGCGATCCCGCCTCGGTCTTCCTGGAGGTTCTCGACCCCGAACAGAACATGCGCTTCATGGATCATTACCTGGATCTGCCTTTCGACCTCTCGCGCATCATGTTCATCGCCACGGCCAACGACATGTCCCTCCTTCCGGGACCGCTCAGGGACCGCATGGAAGTCATCGAGTTCCCGGGCTACGCGGAACGGGAAAAACTGGCCATCGCCGAGCGCTTTCTCATCCCCAGGCAGCTCAAGGCCGCCGGGCTCAGCCCCTCGCAGGCCCTCTTCACCCCCGAGGCGACCCTTCGCATCATCAACGACTATACCCGGGAATCGGGCCTGCGCAACCTGGAGCGGGAAGTGGCCGGAGTCTGCCGCAAGCTGGCCCTCATGCGCCTGACCTCGGGCGACAAGGGAGCCAAGACGGCGATCACCGTGGACGGCCCCTTGACGGGCAAACTGCTCGGGCCGAAAAAATTCCACCGGGAAGCGGCCGAAGGCGAGGACAAAGCCGGCGTGACCACGGGCATGGTCTGGTCCGAGGCGGGCGGAGAGATCATCACGGTGGAAGCGGCCCGCATGCTGGGCTCGGGCACGCTCATGCTCACCGGCTCCCTGGGCGAGGTCCTGCGCGAATCCGCCCAGGCCGCCTTGAGCCACATCAGAAGCCACGCCGTGGAATTCGGCGTGGACCCGGATTTTTTCGAAAAAAGCGATATCCACATCCATTTCCCGGCAGGAGCTGTCTCCAAGGACGGCCCTTCGGCCGGCGTGACCATCTTCGCCGCCCTGCTCTCGCTTTTAACCGGCCGCAAGGCCCGCCGCACCGTGGCCCTGACCGGGGAGATGACTCTGTCGGGAAGAATCCTGCCTGTAAGCGGCATCCGGGAGAAGGTTCTGGCCGCGAAACGGGCCGGAGTGACCACCGTTATTCTTCCCAAGGCCAACGAAGAGCTTGTGGCCTCGCTTTCGCCCGAGGTGACCGAGGGGCTTCGGGTCATGCTGGTGGAGGAAGCGAAGGAGACTATCGAGCCGGTTCTTCATCCATAGAGACGTCCGGATCCTCCAGACCGTAGCGCTTGATCTTGCGCCACAAGGACACCCGGTCGATGCCGAGCATGCGGGCGGCCTTGGACTTGTTGCCCTCCACCTCGTCGAGCACTTCAAGGATGTAGTTCTTCTCGTGCTCTTCCAGCGTGGGCCAGCCGTGCCCCACCCGGCGCATGGGCAGGACGGCCTCCTCGCGCAGGTCGTCCAGCAGGTGTCTGGGCTCGACCACGTCCCCGTCGCACATGATGAGCGCCCGCTGGACGATGTTTTCCAGCTCCCGGATGTTGCCGGGATATTCGTAGCGCATGAGCCGCTCGATCACGCCCAGGGAGAGCCGGGGCGTTTTTCGCCTGTTTCCGGCGTGCTTCTCCAAAAAATGCGAGGCCAGGAGCGGAATGTCATCCCGCCGCTCGGACAGGGGAGGCACGTTGATGGTGATGACGTCGAGCCGGTAGAAGAGATCCAGGCGGAAGGCGCCCTCCTCGGCTTCTTTTTTCAAATCCTTGTTGGTGGCGGCGAGCACACGGATGTCCACCGGAATTTCCTGAACCCCGCCCACCCGCATGATGGCGCGCTCCTGGAGCACGCGCAGAAGCTTGACCTGCATGGGCAGGGGCATCTCGCCGATCTCGTCGAAAAAAGCCACCCCGCCGTCGGCCGTCTCCAAAAGCCCTTTCTTCATCCGTCCCGCGCCGGTGAAGGCGTCCTTCTCATGGCCGAACAGCTCGCTGGAAATGAGTTCCTCGCTGAAGGCCCCGCAGTTGAAGGCCACGAAACGCTTGCCGCTCCTGGGACTTAATTCGTGGATGGTCTTGGCCACCAGCTCCTTGCCCGTACCGGTCTCCCCCTGGATGAGCACGTTGCAGTCGAGCTGGGCCACCTGGGCGATGGTTTCGCGAAGCGCCAGGATTTTCGGGCTCTTGCCGATGATGCGCCGGGTTCCGGCCTGTTCGGCGGCTTTGCGGCGCAGTTCGGAGAGCTCTTTTTTCAGGAAGCGTTTTTCCAGGGCCTTGTCGGCCACGGCCCGCAGCTCGTCGATCTTGAAGGGTTTGGCCACGTAGTGGTAGGCGCCCTCGCGCATGGCCGTGACGGCCGTTTCCACCGAGGCGTATCCCGTGATGACGATGACTTCCGCGTCCGGCCAGAGCTGTTTGGTCCGGCGCAGCACCTCCATGCCGTCCAGGCCCTTCATGCGCAGGTCTGTCAGGATGAGGTCGAATTCCGACTCCCCGAGAAGCGCGGCCGCTTCGGCGCCGTCGGCGGCCAGGGCGACCTCGTGCCCGGCTTTTTTCATGATATGCCCGAGATTTTCGCGGGCGATCTCTTCATCATCGACGACAAGTATTCTGGCCATGATCACTCGTCCCGTTGCGGGGGCCGACCCGCCGAAACCAGCGGCAGACGGATATGGAAGACAGCGCCGCCATGCTCGGCGTTTTGCACGTGAACCTTCCCGTTATGGCGCTGAATGATGCCGTAGACGATGGAAAGTCCGAGCCCGGTGCCTCGTCCCTCCTCCTTGGTGGTGTAGAACGGATCGAAAATGCGGCCCTGGATGTCATGGGGCACGCCCGGGCCGGAATCGCGCACTTCGATGACCGCCTCCCCGGCCTCCTCGTCCGCCCGGGCCGCGATATGAATGCTTCCCGGACCTTCGATGGCCTGGACGGCGTTGATGAGCAGATTGAGAAAGACCTCCTGGATGCGCTGAACGTCGAGCATGGCTTCAAGATCCGCCGGAATGTCCGTGATGATGTCCACGTCCGCCGGAACCTGGCTTTTGGCCAGCTGGATGGTCTTTTCCACGATTTCCTTCAATGAGGCGGGGCGCAGGGCGAAATCCTGGGCCCGCGAGAATTCCAGAAGCCCTTTGACGATATCCCGGGCGCGCAGGGTTTCCTGGTCGATATTTTTCAGCATGCGGGCCAGGAAGGTCTTGTCCTCGGCGTCGAGCTCGTCCTGGGCGATCTGGCAGGAGGTGTAGATGTTGTTAAGCGGGTTGTTGAGCTGATGGGCCACGCCCGCCGTGAGCGTGCCCAGGGAGGAGAGCTTGCGGGACTCCACAAGCTGATCCTGGCGCAGCTCCAGCTCGTGCACCATCCTGTTGAACGCCTCCATGACCTGCTGCATCTCGTCCTTGGTGTCGAGCACGGTGATTTTCTTGAACCGGCCCCGGGCGATGTCCTCGGTGGCGCCGCGGATGATGCCCAGCGGCCTGAAAAATTTCCTGAACAGGATGATGGGAAAAAACACGCCGAGCAAGATGGCCACAATGACGGACAGGGTCAGCTGGGCCTTGAGCGTGTCCAGGATGACGGCGATCTGGATGCGCTCGAACGTCAGGAGGCTTTCGCTCAATTCGTTGAGGCGCTTGCCCTGCTCGCGCAACTGGCTGATCATGGCCTGGCGTTCTGGGGCGGCCAGGGTCTTGCCCGACGCGGCGAGCTTGTTCATGATGGCGCCGTAGGCGCCGAGCTGTTCTTCAAGCTTTTGCAGCTGCGGGGCCCCTTGCAGGTTGGCTGATTCGGCGTAGAGCCGCTGTTCCGTCTCGATGGCCTGCTTCAGGAATCGCCTGTTTTCCTCGAGATCCTCCTGCTTGTCGTAGAGGAGATAGTTCTTCTCGTAGCGCCGGACCTCGAGAATGATGTTGTTTAGGCCGTAGGCCAGCTGGATGAAACCGAGCTTGTCTCCGGCGGCGCCGAGATCCGCATGTGAAATATACCCCATGCCCGCGATGGCGGCCACGTAACAGGCGAGAATCAGAACGATTTTCTGTCGCAAGCTCATGTGGGGCGGGAAAGGAAATCGCATGGGGGCATCCTCGGAGGCTTCACGCCGTGCGCGGAAAAAAGCGCCGCGACCAGGGCTCCCTCGTCCTGGTCGCGAGAATAATTTGTAATAAACCTCGAACGATATGTAAAAGGGATTTTGCGAGGAGGGAAACGCCTCACTCAGGGCCGCCGGTGAAAACGCCCGAACCATGCGGTATTAGGGAAAAAAAGCGCAAGCAAGTCTCAAAAGAAACGGCGCCATTCTTTTCACGACCGTCCCTTCATGCCCCGCGAAAACCGGCCCGTAGCGAACGTCCTTTTCTATGCATCGAAACCATCCGGCGAGTTCGCGGCCGATCCGGACGGGCCGACTCGCGGTATCCACATGGAAGAGGACCGGATGGCCGGGACGCGGCGCCGCCGCGCGCGGGCGCGCGCCGTACGGTTCGGCCCGAAGGCCCCGGCGGGATGAACGGGGAACCACGCCTCAGCGCGCGCCGTGAGCTTTCCCATGCGCACTTCTTCCCCAAAGGCGGGACGAAGGCTGGACCTGAGCGGACGCAGCGCACTCCGTGTCATTGTGACGCCAGCGGCCGCCGCCCAGACTCGAACCATGGATGCGCGAACGCCCTGACGCATTCTATGACGAGTGAAAAAAAATGGGGAAATCAGGGGGAAAAGGCGGAGCATAGCGGACCGGATTTCAAAAAGAAAAAAGCCGCCGGGATGGACCGGCGGCTTTTGATGATGGTGCGGAAGGGGGGACTCGAACCCCCACGAGCAAGCTCACCACCCCCTCAAGATGGCGTGTCTACCAGTTCCACCACTTCCGCAAATATGTCCTGGCTCCTATTGAGCCGGAGCGTTTTCTTTCTTTTCCTGATCCGTCGCGCCGGGCGCCGCGCCGGTCGTCGCGGGCTGTTCCGCGGCCGGGGCCTGGACTTCCTGTCCAGCGGCGGTGGGAGCGGCGGCTTCGGACTTCTGCTCAACCGCCGGAGCGGCTTCGCTTTTCTGTTCCGTCGCCGGAGCTTCCTTGGCCGCCTCGGTGGCGACAGCCGCGGGCGGCGCCTGCTTTTCCTCCATCTTGACGTTCATCATGATGGATTCGGCGGCGGGATGCCTTTCGGCCCCGGCGAAGTAGTTGTACGCCAGGGACGTGATCAGAAAGATGGCGCCGAAAATGGCGGAGAGCTTGACCAGCAATCCACCCGCGCCGGTGCTTCCGAAAACCGACTGGGAACCGCCGCCGAAAATGACGCCCATCCCTTCCTTGCCTGATTGCAAAAGCACCAGAGTGATCAGGGCGACGCAGGCGACAATATGTATCGTAACTATGAGCGTTGTCAAACTATTTTTCCCAATTTCTCAAAGGTTGCCGGTGGATGCCTAAGCCAGGACGATTTTCGAAAAACTCGTGGCCGACAGGCTCGCGCCTCCTACCAGCACTCCGTCCACGTTGTCAATCCCTATTATTTCGCCGCAGTTCTCCGGCTTCACGCTGCCGCCGTAGAGAACCCTGATTTTCCGGCCATTTTCGCCGAAAATCCCGCATAACAGCTCGCGAACGAAAAGATGAGCCTCGGCGATTTCCTTGGGTCCGGCGGTCAGCCCCGTGCCGATGGCCCAGACCGGCTCGTAGGCCACGGCCAACCGGGCCGGATCAAGGCCCTTGTCCACTCCGGCCAGATCGGCCGTCAGTTGGGCCGTCAGCACCTCCTTGACCTGCCCCGCCTTGCGCTGCTCGATCATCTCGCCCACGCACAAGACGATGTTGAGCCCGGCCGCAAGGCCGAAGGCGGTCTTCTTGCCCACGGTCTCGTCGGTCTCGCCCAGGACGTGCCTGCGTTCGGAATGCCCGGTGAGCGCAGAGGAGCAGCCCAGATCCACGAGCATGTCCGGGGCGATCTCGCCCGTGAAGGCGCCCTGTCCGGCCGGATAGAAATTCTGCCCGGCCACGGAGTAGCCCGGTTTTCCGGCGAAAACGTCAGCCACGGCCTTGATGGCGGTAAAAGGAGGCGTCACCAGGACCTCGCGGTCGGGGGGAAGCTTGCCGTCGAGCAACGCAACCAGCTCCGAAGCCGTCGCGGCGGCCTCGCCCCATGTCTTGTACATCTTCCAATTGGCTGCCATCAGCTTTTTCATGCCGCATGCTCCTTCAGGGCTTTGAAGGCGGGGAGTTCCTTGCCTTCCAGGAATTCCAGGGAAGCGCCGCCGCCGGTTGAAATGAAACTGATCCTGTCGGCGATGCCGGCCATGTGGACCAGGGCGTCCGTGTCGCCGCCGCCCACGATGCTGACCGCGTCAGAGGCGGCCACGGCCTTTCCGAGCTCAATGGACCCGCAGGCGAAATCCGGATTTTCGAAAGCGCCCATGGGGCCGTTCCAGACGATGGTCTTGGCCTTGGCCAGAGCCTGCGCATACGCCTTGACCGATTCCGGCCCGATGTCCAGGATCACGGCGCCTTTGGGGATGTCCTTGTAGCCGTAGGTTCCCGAGGCCTTCATCTCGGCGATGGGCTTGCCCGCGTCCATGGAAACGACGAAATCCACGGGCAGATACAGGGCCACGCCCTTTTCCCCGGCCAGCTTCATGATTTTCCTGGCGTCCTCGAACAGGTCGGGCTCCACCAGGGAGGCGCCTACCTCGAAGCCCTGGGCGCCGATGAAGGTGTTGGCCATGGCCCCGCCGATGAAAAGCATGTCCACCTTGGACAGGAAATTGGTCAGCACGCCGAGCTTGCTCGACACCTTGGCCCCGCCGGAGATGGCCGCGAAGGGCCGGGCGGGATTTTCCACGGCCTCGCCCAGGTATTCCCATTCCTTCTTGAGCAGAAAGCCGCCGCAGGCGGCCTTGGAAAAAGCCGGAACGCCCACCATGGAGGCGTGGGCCCGGTGGGCCGTGCCGAAGGCGTCGCACACATAGACGTCGGCGAGGCTTGCCAGGGCCTTGGAAAATTCCTGGCCGTTCTTTTCCTCGTCCTCGTGAAAGCGCAGGTTCTCCAACATGAGCAGTTCGCCTGGCTTCAGCGCGGCGGCCATCTTTTCCGCCTCGGGACCGACGCAGTCCGGGGCCATGGCCACGGGCCTGCCCAGAAGCTCGCCCAGACGTTTTGCGGCTGGAGCCAGGGAATACTTGGGATCAACCTTGCCCTTGGGCTTGCCCAGGTGCGAGCACAGGATGACGGAGGCGCCGCCCTCCAGGGCGTACTTGACCGTGGGCAACCCCGCCCGGATGCGGTGATCGTCCGTGATGGCGCCGTCCTTCATGGGCACATTGTAATCCACGCGAATAAGGACTTTCTTCCCCTTGATATCCATCTGATCGAGAAACTTGACGGCCATAACTCGTTCTCCTTGCGGATTGTTCATTCGCCATCCGGGGCGAGCCGCGTCATGACGACCGCGTCCTCCCCGGTATCCGGGTAATACGCCTTGCGAAGGCCCGCTTTGACGAAGCCGAACTGTTCGTACAGGGCGAGCGCGGGAAGATTGGTTTCACGCACTTCCAAATATTCTCGCTGTATGCCCATATTCTTTGCAAGTTGCAACACGGCGCCGAGAAGGCGCCGGGCCAGCCCTTTCCGCCTCGACGCGGGATGGGTGGCCAGATTGACGATCTCCAGTTCGTCGGCCACCGCGTGAAAGGCCAGATAGGCCCGAAGAACGCCCTTTTCGCGCAATCCGTAGACGAAAAAGCTCTTGCCGGAAAAGGCCGATCGAAACTGTTCCGCGCTCCAGGGCGTGGAAAATGAGGTCGCCTCAAGTCCGGCCAGCTCCTCGGCGTGTTCCGGCCCGAGCCTCATGGGCGCGTGATGATCGCGCATGGGCGCCCTCCTTTTCCGGCGCGCCTGGCCGGGGTTGCATTCGCCGGCGGCTGTGGCATCGTGCGCCAGGGCGCCGCGCGCCGATACGCCCGGCCGCCGCCAGACGAACAGCATTATCCATAACCGGGACGGATTCGTCCAATCGCCATGCCCAAAAAGATCAAACCCGTTTTCGACGCGGAACTCGTCGAATTCACGGACGAACATGACCGCCCTCTGGGCATAACGCCGCTTCGGGAGGCGCGCCGCCAATCCCTGCCCCATCGCCATGCGGCGGCATTGGTCTATGACCTCCATAACAAGCTGTATCTGCGAAAACGCGGCCCGGACGAACGCCTCTATCCCGGCCGGTACGATCTTTCCGCCTCGGGCCACGTGCGCCCGGGCGAGGCGCGCATAACCGCCGCCCGCAGGCGGCTGCTCCAGGAACTGGGCATTGATGCGCAAAGGCTGCGTCTCGTGCTTGAGGTCCCGGCGTCCAAGGATACGGGCTACGAAAACACGACGCTCTATTCCACGGGCAGGATCGCGGCCGAACCCAAGCCCGCCCCAAAACGCTCCGGCGAAGGCATGTTCGTGGACCAGGCGGAACTGGCCTATCTGGCCGAACATTTCCGCGAGCTGTTGACGCCCTCCCTGGTCTATTTCCTGGACGCCGGGGCGCTTTTTCCGAAAACGCCCTAACGCCCGTCTTTACACGGCGCCCCACCCCGAAAGGAGGGCCGCGCCGATCTCCTCGTGCACGGGACCGTTGGAGCACAGCATGGTCAGGGCGCCGAGCGCGTAGGGGACGTCCGGATCGAACTGGGTCACCCTGCCCCCGGCTTCCGTCACAAGCAGCCATCCGGCGGCCACGTCCCAGGGATTGAGCGTGGCTTCATAAAAGGCCTCCAGCCTGCCGCAGGAGACGTAGGCCATGTCCAGGGCGGCCGCGCCGGCCCGGCGCATGCCCTGGGCCTTGGGCAAGATTGCCCGCATGCAGGCCAGCACGCGATCCAGGTACGTGGGCACGTCGTAGGGGAAACCCGTGGCCACCAGGGAGGCTTCCAGGCTGTCCTCGGGGGAGACGGCGATGGGTTTGCCGTTGAGCCGGGCGCCCTTCCCCCTGATGGCCGTGAAGCATTCGCCCAGAATCGGGGCGTTCACCACGCCGAGAACCGTCCGGTCCTCGTCCCAAAGGGCCACGGAGGCGCACATGTGGGGCAGGCCGTGGGCGTAGTTGGTGGTGCCGTCCACCGGATCGATGATCCAGGTGAGCGGCCCGGGCTTGACGTTGGCGGCGCTTTCCTCGGCCAGAAAAGCGCTTCCCGGCAGGATGGCCGCCAGCTTTTCCTTGAGGAAATTCTCCACCGCCACATCGGTCTGCGTCACCAGATCGATCCGCCCTTTTTTCTTGATGTTTTTGGGCTTGTCCCACTGATCCTTGACGATTTCCCCGGCTTCGAGGACCACGTCCCGGGTTTTCTCAAGCAACGCTTCAAGGTTTTGATCGATCATGAGGCTTTCCTTTCGCGGCCGCGAAAAACGAAACGGCCCTTTCGGGCCGTTTCAAAAAAGCGGTCCGCAGCCGGGCTGTCAGTTGATGAAGACGTTCACGTACCGTTCGCGCTCTTCCATGGTTCTCCCCGTGCCGCGTACCACCGTGGTGAGCGGATCGTCGTCCACCACCACGGCGATGTTGGTGTGCTTGCTGATGAGCTTGTCGAGCCCGCGCAAGAGCGCGCCGCCGCCCGCCAGGAGCAAGCCGTTTCTGGAGATGTCCGCCACGAGTTCCGGCGGGGTCTTCTCCAGGGCCTTCAGCACGGCGGTGACGATGATGTTGACCGGGTCCTTGATGGCTTCGCGCACGTGGCCGTCGGTGACGGTGGCCGAGGTGGGCGTGCCGTCTATGAGGCTTTTTCCGGACACTTCCAGGGTCAAGGGTTCGGCCAGAGGCGTGGCGGACCCAAGCCTGATCTTGATTTCCTCGGCCATGTTCTCGCCGATGAGGATCTGAAACTGGTCCTGGACATAACGCTGGATGGTCTCGTTCATCTCGTCGCCCGCCACCCGGACCGATTCGGCGTAGGCCACGGCGGAAAGCGAGATGACCGCCACCTCGGTGGTGCCGCCGCCGATGTCCACCACCATGTTGCCCGCCGGGCGCTCGATGGGAAGCCCGGCGCCTATGGCCGCGGCCATGGGCTCCTCCACCAGGCGCACGTCCCTGGCCCCGGCCAGTTGGGCGGATTCGATCACGGCCCGCTTCTCCACCTGGGTGATGCCCGTAGGCACGCAGATGACGATCTTGGGCTTGGCGAATTTGAACCCGGTGATCACCTTGCGGATGAAAAAGGCGATCATGGCCCTGGTGACCTCGAAATCGGCGATGACCCCGTCCTTCATGGGACGGATGGCCCGGATGCGCTCCGGGGTGCGGCCAAGGAACTCCTTGGCCTCGGTCCCCACGGCCAGCAGTTCGCCGGTGCGGTTTTCGATGGCCACCACGGAGGGCTCGTTGAGCACGATGCCGTCGCGCTGGGTGTACAGCAGCGTATTGGCCGTCCCCAGGTCCATGGCCAGATCCTTGCCCAGAAAATTGAAAAACCTGTTGAAGAACATGTGTTCGGATTTCCTCTAAAGCGTTGCCGGACCCGCGCCGCGATCACCGCCGCAAACGGCCGCGGGCCGGACGAATTCGAGGCAATGTACTGGGGGCAATGAAAAAAGTCCATGGCCTGAAACGGGAAACGCTGAAGGGCGACGCT
>CALGYO010000061.1 GCA_937934715.1 uncultured Desulfovibrionaceae bacterium
AATCCGGGGTCCACGCCACCGTGGCCGGGGTGCTGGCGGCCATGACCATCCCGGCCTCGGTCCGGATCCGGGCCGGGGAGTTCGTCCGGCGGGCCAAGACCCTGCTGGACCGTTTCGAGAACGCCGCCGCTTCCGGTCTGGCCGGGGGGCGTCCCGGAGGCCGTCCCGGCAGCCGGAGCGATCGCCGGGGCCCCCTGTGCGACAAGATCCAGTCGGCCGCCCTGGAGGAGCTGGAAACGGCCTGCGGCAAGGCCAACGCCCCCTTGCAGCGTATCGAACACGCCTTGCAGCCCTGGACCTCCTTTTTCATCATGCCCGTGTTCGCCCTGGCCAACGCGGGCGTGGTCCTGGACGGCTCGCTGGCCGGCGCGCTGGCCGCGCCCGAAGCCCTGGGCGTTTTTCTGGGGCTGTTCGCCGGCAAGCAGATCGGGGTGTTCGGGACCTGTTTCGTCCTGTTCAGGCTGCGGCTGGCCGGGATGGGCGCCGGACTGCGTCTTTCCCATTATTACGGCGCGGCCTGTCTGGCCGGGGTGGGTTTCACCATGTCCATCTTCATCGCCGGGCTCGCCTTCGAGGACGGGGGCGACCTGCACCGGCAGGCCAAGATCGGGGTGCTTGCGGCCTCGGCGGCGGCCGCCCTGGCCGGTATGCTGGTCTTGCGCTTCAGCGGGAATGGCGGGGACGGCGGGGAGGACGGCCCGTAGAAAGCGGCGTTTCCCCACTGGTTTATCGCGCGGCTTTGGGGTACCGTTCCCGCGTGCGTCAAAGGCGCGCATCAGGACGTTTCCAGGCTTTTTTGAGAAAAAGGGAGAGATCATGAGAAGAATTGTTTTCGCCTGCCTGCTCGTTCTCGTCTTGTCCGTCCCGGCCATGGGCATGAGCATCAAGGAGGGATTCCGGGACATCCCCTGGGGCGCGGATTGCGACAAGGTCTTTTCCGGTGATGACTGGACCGTGTACAAGGCCTATCCCGAATGGGAAGGCGCAAGCCGCATGCTGACCCTGTCCTTCGACGAAAAGGACGCGGACAAGACCAAGTATGTCCTGCATTACAACAGGAACGAGGAGACCGAGTTCGAGGGATTCAGCCTGCGCACGGTGTATTACGGGTGCGGCAAGCAGAACGGCAAATTCGCCCTGGTCATCATGCGCTACAGCGTCACGGCCATGGATCAGGTCTCCAAGAAGATGCGCGAGGTCCTGGGCAATCCCACGGATTCCAACATCGTGCAGCAAATCTGGGATCTGCCGGACATCTACGCCCAGATCGACCAGAATTCGCTCATCATTTATTCGAAGAAGTACGGGCAATAAGGCCGCGCGGGCGGCGCAAACCAAGGAGGCGATGATGGCGGACGCGGCGGGAGAGGCTCGCTTGGACACGAGCATCAAGACCCTGGGACCGGCCGTTCTCGATTCCCCCCTGGCGCATCGCCGCTTCGTGCGCGACGTTCCTCCGGTCAGGGTGCAGATCACCAGCGAGGATTTCAACGAGATCGACGGCGAGCTGCTCCTGGAGCTCGAGCCCGCGGGACCCAGGGAGAAGATATTCTTCGACCCGAAAACGGCCAAGGCCGCCATCGTGACCTGCGGCGGCCTGTGTCCGGGGCTCAACGACGTCATCCGCGCCCTGGTTCTGGAAAGCCACTACAATTACGGTCTGGCGGAATGCTTCGGCGTGCCCTACGGCCTGGAAGGCTTCATTCCTTCCTACGGCCACCAATGGCTGAAGCTCACCCCGGATCTGGTTTCGGACATCAACGAGTTCGGCGGCACCATCCTGGCCTCCTCGCGCGGCCCCCAGCCGGCCGAGGCCGTCGTGGACGCCCTGGAGCATCGCGGGGTTTCCATCCTCTTCATCGTGGGCGGCGACGGCACCATGAAGGCCGCCCGGCGCATCCAGGAGGAGGTCGAGCGCCGGGGCGCGCGCATCGCGGTGGTGGGCGTGCCGAAGACCATCGACAACGACATCGAGGGCGTGGACCCGTCGTTCGGCTTCAACACCGCCGTGGCCAAGGCGGCCGAGGCCATCGGCTGCGCCCACGTGGAGGCCAAGGGCGCCAAAAACGGCATCGGGCTGGTCAAGGTCATGGGCCGCGAATCCGGCTTCATCGCCGCCCACGCCGCCCTGGCCAACCGGGTGGTCAATTTCGTCCTCATTCCCGAATGCCCCTTCTCCCTGACCGGTCAGGGAGGGCTTCTGCCCGCCCTCAAGACCCGTCTTCTGGCCCGGGGACACGCGGTCATCGTGGCCGCCGAGGGATCGGGGCAGGATCTTTTCGGCGCGTCCGGGGCCAAGGACGCCTCGGGCAACCCCGTCCTGGGGGACGTGTGCGGGCTCTTGCGCAAGGAGATCAAGGCCTATCTCGACGCGCAAGGGCTGGAGCACACGCTCAAATTCATCGATCCAAGCTACACCATCCGTTCCGTGCCCGCTTCGGCCGAGGACCGCATCTTCTGCGGCTTTCTCGGACGCCACGCCGTGCATGCGGCCATGGCCGGGAAGACGGGGCTGGTGGTGAGCAAGGTCATGGGGCGCTTCGTGCATCTGCCTTTTCGTATCGTGACAAGCAGACGGCGCAAGCTCAACGTGGAATCGGACTATTGGTCCGCGGTGCTGGAGTCCACCGGGCAGTACTCGCCCATGGACATGTGCGCCTGTGACGCGTCCGGGTGACGCGCCAGGGCGTATGCTCAATCGGGAGTGAAACGCGACGTTGGCCGCCGAAGCGGCCGCAAGGAGGATTTATGCGGAAAAAGGCATTCGTATTCCTGGCGTTGATGACGGCGTTGGCGGCTACTCCGGCATATGCCTTCGAGGCGAAGATCGACGCCGAGGCGGACGCGGTTTTCAAGCAGATGTGCGCCGCCGTGGCGTCGCTCAAGACGCTGGCCGTGGATGAGGACATCACCGAGGACAAGGTCTTTCCCAACGGGCAGAAACTCGCCTTCAACAAGACCGCGAAGATCGCCATCGCCAAGCCCGGCAAGCTGCGCTCCGTCACCACGGGCGACGCCGGGGGCGAGACCGTGGTGGTCATAGACGGCCCCAAGTTCGGCCTCTACAAGTCCTCGGACAACGTGTACGGCGAGCTGGACGTGCCGCCCACCCTGGACGCCTCCCTGGACTACATCCTGGCCAAGCTTTCGGTGAACGCGCCCACCTCGGATCTTTTCAAGGATGATCCGTACGCGGCAATCATGCCCGGCATTTTGGAGGCGACCTATGTGGGCGACGCCAAGATCGGCGGCAAGCCCTGCCGTCATCTGGCCTTCCGGCAGCTCGAAGTGGACTGGCAGATCTGGGTGGCCTATGGGGACAGGCCCCTGCCCGTGCGCGTGGTCATCACGGACAAGACCCTGCACGGCAATCCGGAGTACCGGGTGGATTTCAAGAACTGGAAGGCCAATCCGCAGCTTCCGGGCAACACGTTTTCCTACGCTCCGCCCAAGGACGCTCAGAAGATCGACCTGATCGTCACGGACGACAAGGCCGCGGACTAAGGGGGTCTTCATGATGACGCGAACGAGAAGCGCGCCCTTTCGGGCGGTCGTATCGGCGGTGGCCATCGCCGGGATGCTCTTCGCCTTCCCGGCCATCCCCCTTTCGCACAACGCGTTTTCGAGCGACGCCTATGCGCGCGGCCCAGGCGGCGGCCCGCATATGGGCGGAGGCGGCCCCCGGATGGGCGGCGGCGCTCCGGCTCGTAACAACATCCGCGCGCCCGGCGGGCCGCCTCCCGGCGGTTTCGGCGGAGCGCGTCCCATGGGCATGCCTCCCGCCGGTGGCGCGCCAGCGCGAGGCTATGCGCGTCCGCCCGCGCCCGGGTTCGCGCCCGGAGCGCCAGGGATGCGTCCGCCCGCGCCGGGATTCGCGCCCGGAGCGCCTGGCTATCGTCCGCCCGCGCCGGGGATGGTCGGCGGTCCCGGATTTCGCGTTCCGCCGCCGCCTCCGGGCATGAGGATTCCGGGCGGTCCCGGTCCCTGGATGACCGGCGGCTGGGGCCCCGGCCCGAGGCCGTGGTGGTACGGCAACCCCTTCATGTGGACGCTGCCCGCGGCCGCCGCGATGATGACCATCGCGGGCATCACCTACTATGTGGCCAACGGCGTGTACTACCGGCCGTACCAGCAGAGCGGGACGACCGTGTACGTGCAGGTGAATGCGCCGTAGAAGACGGCGTGGAGCGAAGAGAAATGAAAAAGGCGGCTCCGCGAGGGGCCGCCTTTTTTGACGCTCTTCGTTCGAGGCTGATGCGGAGTTCCCCGGCGATCCGCCGATGTTCCGGCTATTTTGGGCAACAGCCGCAATGATGAGAGACCGTTCGCAACCGGTCGGAATGGCTCCTTCGGCGACCCAAGGAAACTCGCCCCTTGGAATCCCATAATCTGCTTAGTTCATAGGATTATGGGATCGAGGCGCCTGCAGGCTTTCTGGGATCATGCGGCAGTCTCGAAGAGGGAAGAGTGAAGTGAGATGGTTATAACCTGACACTCGACCCTTCAAACGCAAGTGGTCA
>CALGYO010000062.1 GCA_937934715.1 uncultured Desulfovibrionaceae bacterium
GATGATAGTGACGCAATTGCGGCTTGTCTTTGCGCCTAGGCTGTCAGCCGTGCGGCATCCACGAATCTTTTTCCCGGACATATGTCTTCTTTCTCCCACGCAAGCGCGTAAGCAAGGCAAACGCCGCGCCTCCGGCAATGCAAGAGGGAAGCCGCTTGAATCTTCACGGTACTTAAGGTGGCTTCATCGCCAGGGTCTGGAGTAGCGCATAGTTAGCGTGAAATGAAACTCTTTTCTCCTTGTAAATCGAGGAGCTTCAAGAATATTTCTCTATGCTAGAAAATACTACATCAAAAGACAGCACGCTTGTCTGCTTTGTATTGCTGGCCCGCCATTTCCATGTCGATCTCACCATTCCAGGCCTTGTACACAAGTACGCCATCACAGGCGATGTGATTGAAGATAGACAACTTCTTGAAATTGCAAATGATAGTGGTTTCAAGTCGAAAGTCCTCAAATTTACCTGGAAAGATCTGTTCGGCGTGGGCGAGGCTTTCCCGCTGTTGTTGCGTACTCGGGAAAACAAGACATTGATCCTGTCGGGCGTGCGGGGGGAAGGAGAGAAGGCCCAAGCCGCAATCATCGATCCCACATCCGGCAAGGCGGGGTTCATTTTTCTGAACCAGGCGGAGCTGGAGAACGTTTGGGACGGCAGGGTTCTTCTGTTCAAGCGGGTTTATGATATACGGGATGAAAATCAGCCGTTCAGCTTACGCTGGTTCTTTCCGGAACTGTTAAAGCACAAACGGATTTTTCGCGATATCGCAATAGCAACCATTGTCTGCTCCTTTATGAAGCTGTCATTTCCAATCTACATGCAGCTTGTCATGGATAAAGTGTTGGCGCATCATGGCCTTTCAACCCTCAATGTGCTGACGCTGGCGATCATCATTGTATATGTATTTGATGGAATCCTCGAGCATCTTAAAGATTATATGCTGACTTTTGCCACAAACAAGGTCGACCTGAAGCTGGCAAAAAGAACATTCAATCATTTGGTTGGGTTGCCTATTGGTTTTTTTGATCATAGTTCAGCTGGCGTCTTGTTGAAGAATTTGCAGCAGACGGAGAAAATACGAGAATTTCTTACCGGAAAGCTTCTGAAAACGCTTTTGGATTGCGCGACCCTGTTTATTTTTATCCCGATTCTTTTCTTTTATAGTTGGATTCTCGCGGTAATCATTCTCAGTTTTTCCCTTGCTATCGCCTTGAGCATCGCCTTTGTTATCAAGCCGTTCAAGGCTAAATTGAATTATTTGTATGAAGAGGATGGGAAAAAACAGTCGCACCTTGTGGAAACCATCCGCGGTATCCATACAGTGAAATCCCTTTCTCTTGAGCCGTTGCAAAAAAAGAAATGGAACATTCAATCCGCAAAAACGATATCCACATCGTTCAGCGTGAAAAATCTGTCCATTTCCGTCAGCGGATTCGTTCACTTCCTTGAGAACGTCATGCTGATCACTGTTATCTTCTCCGGCGTCCATCTGGCCTTGGACAACGTCATTTCCGTGGGCAGCCTGATCGCCGTGAATATTATTTCCCGGAAGGTCAGCGGGCCGCTCATCAAACTGGTCTCTCTCATTCATGAGTACCAGGAAATCGGCTTGTCCGTTGAAATGCTGGGCGGCATTTTGAATAAACGGCCGGAGCGCCCCAGTTCCGCCCGAGGCCTCATACGTCCGCTTCTTGGAAACATCGGATTTCAGGACGTAACGTTCAGTTATCAGCCCAATCTTCCTCCCGCGTTGAAGAAGGTGAGCTTGAATATCACGCAGAGCTCCGTGGTCGGCATCGTTGGACGGAGCGGGTCCGGAAAAAGTACGCTGACGCGGCTCATCCAGGGCCTCTATCCCTTGCAGGAAGGCGTTATTCAGGTCGACGGCGTGGATATCCGGGAAATTGAGCTCGCTCACCTGCGGCGCAGCATCGGCGTTGTTTTGCAGGAGAACTTTATCTTCAGCGGTACGGTCAAGGAAAACATTTCGCTCACCAAGCCGCACGCCACGTTTGAAGAAATTATTTATGCATCCCAGCTGGCCGGAGCTGACGAGTTCATCCAAAAGCTCCCCAATGGATATGATACGTTCCTGAATGAGAACGGGGCGAATTTGTCAGGAGGGCAAAAACAACGGCTGGCTATCGCCAGAGCGCTGATCAATCAGCCGCGCATTTTGATATTCGACGAGGCGACAAGCGCTTTGGACGCGGAAAGCGAATCCATAATCCAAGATAACCTGTCGAAGATAGCTGTCGGAAGAACGCTCATCATTATTAGTCACAGACTTTCCATGCTTTTATTTGCAACGAAAATCATTGTCATGGATAATGGTGAAATCATCGGCGATGGCACGCACAGCGAGTTGGTTGAGAATTGCGAAGTGTATCGTGATCTGTGGTTAAGACAAAATAGGCATTTTTATGAAAAAGAATCTACCAATCCAGCAAGAAAAACCGTCTGATGTCCCCAAAAAACACGAGCTTCATAAGGATGTCATTGAATTTCAATCCGACTTGACTGAGATCGAGCAACATAAGCTCCCCGCGCAGGCAAGGTCGACGTTATACGTATTGATGCTTTTCCTTGCCATCATGTTCATTTGGAGTTGTATTGCCGAAGTCGACAAGACGATCACCGCTTCCGGGGAGATTGTTACGACGGGCAAGAATATCCTGATACAACCCTTGGAAGATTCCATATTGAAGACGCTGGAAGTCAGTCTGGCGCAAAAGGTCAAGGCGGGCGATGTGGTGGCCACGCTTGATCCGACTTTTTCCGCTTCGGATCTTTCCCAGCTTTATGTTCAGTTGTACAATCTTGATGCAAAAATCATGAGACTCAAAGCGGAGCTTCTGGGAAAGCCCTTCGAGATTGATAAGAATATTTATGAATCCGGCGGGATGCCCCTCGAATATGAAGACAGTGAATCCGTTGATGCCTTGAAAAAGGAGGCGCTGCAACTTCAGTTGAGCCTCTACAATGGACGAATGCAGGAATACAATTCAAAGATAGAAAGTTACGATGAATCGATCAGTAGACTGAGTTCGAATGTCAAATCTTTGGAATATCAAGAGAAAAACTTGAGTGACCGTACCAAGAATACGGAACAGATACTATCGATGCGCCAGGAGGTTTACAGCAAAGGCGCTGACTCCAAATTGAGCCTGTTGGAGGCGGAACGCCTTCACTCGGAAACGCTGTCCGCGTTGCAGTCGTTGAAGAAGGATCTTGCATCCAATATGTTTGAAAAACAAAAAGTGCTTGCGGACAAGAGCGCGTTTATCAGCGGCTGGCGGAACGATCTCAGCACCGACCTTACCGATTCGACGAACAAGCGTGGCCAGCTGCTCGAAGACATCAACAAGAAACAACGTTTGCAGGAATTGACGGAATTGACCGCCCCTGTCGACTCCATTGTTCTGGAACTCGGAAAATTTACCGCGGGCTCCGTGGTGGAAAAAGGGGAAACCATCATGACCCTGGTTCCCCTGAATGACCCCTTGGAAGTGGAAGCCTATGTCGAACCGAAGGACATTGGCTATATCCGGCCGGGCGACAGTTGCCGAATCAAGCTGGACGCGTTTGATTTTCAACGCCATGGCGTCATCATGGGGAAATTGAAGACGGTGAGCGAGGACGCCGTAAAAAGCGAAAAAACTGACAATAAGGATACGGCGTATCTCGCTCGAATTACGATAACGGATATCTCCTTGAAAAATATCCCCAGTGATTTCAGACTGGTTCCCGGTATGAGCTTGAAAACGGATATCTCCGTGGGATCCAGAAAGGTGATCACGTTCCTGGTTTACCCGCTGATGCGCATGCTCGATGAAAGCATACGGGAGCCGTGATCGAAAGGATCGTTTCTTGCTTTGACGTCGCGCATCGACGCTTGGATGGCTCCCGGTTACCTATCGCAACCGAAACATGACTCGCCATGGACCTTTTGCCTCTCGTATGGCGACGCGCTCTGGTTGACCTATGATGGACGCCATGAATTCCAGGGAAGACACCTACCTGGTCGATAGCGACAGGGCCGAGACGCTAAAGGCCCTGTCTCTCGACTTGCCCTCGATCAAGCTGAATTTACGGCAATTATGCGATCTGGAACTTCTGATCAATCGCGCCTACGCCCCTCTTGCCGGGTACATGGACGGCGCGGCCTATCACAGCGTCGTGCGCTCCATGCGCCTTCCCGGAGGGGAACTGTGGCCCCTGCCGGTCTGCCTGGATGTTTCGCATGCATTCGCGGAACAGATCGCATGCGGGCAGTCCATAGCGCTACGCGATCCGGAAGGGTTCATGCTTGGGGTCATGCGCGTGACCAGCGTCTTTGAGCCCGACAAGGAGCATGACGCCCGGCTGATCTTCGGGGACCGGTCCTTTGCGGAGCATAGCGGAGCCTTTCACTACGCGCGGCGCATGGGGCCGGTGTTTCTGGGCGGCCCGGTGGAGGGGATCCACCTGCCGCAGCATTATGACTTCACCGGAATGCGCAAGACGCCCTTTGAATGGCGCCGCGCCTTTTTGGAGCGCGGCTGGACGCGCGTTCTCGGATTTCAGTCTGAAATGCTCTTGCATCGCGCCGAGATGGACGCGCTTGTCACGACCGCCCAGGCGCATGACGCGAACGTGTTCTTCCAGACCGTCATCAGCCAGCCGAGGCTCGGCGATGTTGAGCATTTCACCCTGGTGCGCTGCCATCAGGCTTTCGTCCGGCGTTTTCCGCAGCGCCGGATCGCCCAGGGCATTCTGCCCATGTCCTCGCTCAAGGCCGGCCCGCGCGAGGCCCTCATCCAGGCCTTGATCCAGAAAAACTTCGGCTGCACCCACGTTTGTTTCAGCGAGCGCTGTATCGATCCCATGCTCTGCGACAACAAGACAGACCCGTATTACGACGCGGGCGAGGCGTTGTCCCTGTTGAAAAAGCATGAATCGGAGATCGGTGTCGTGACCGCGCCCCTTGAAACGCCCCAAAATCCGTGTTCGGCGCGCTTCATCTTTTGCGAGGCCGACGTCGCGGCCAATGCGCAACCCTCCGGCGTCCTCGACGAGGAAGCGACCTATCCCGAAATCATCGCCGAGCTGCGTAAAATCCATCCTCCCAGGTCGGAGCAGGGGTTCACCCTGTTTTTGACGGGCCTTTCCGGGGCGGGAAAAAGCACCATTGCCAAGATCTTGTACGTGAAGCTTTCCGAGGTGAATAACCGTCCCATAACCCTGCTCGACGGCGACATCGTGCGCGAAAACCTGTCCAGCGAGCTGTCGTTTTCCCGCGAGCACCGCATTCTCAACGTCAAACGCATCGGCTTCGTGGCCTGCGAGATCACGAAGAATCGCGGCATCGCCATCTGCGCCCCCATCGCCCCCTACGACGAATCCCGGCGCGATGTGCGCGCGGCCATCGAAAAATACGGAGGGTTCATCGAAATCTACGTGAAGACGCCTCTGGAAGTCTGCGTGCGCCGGGACCGCAAGGGGCTTTACGCCAAGGCCAGGGCCGGGCTCATCAAGGGCGTCACGGGCATCGACGATCCCTACGAGGCGCCGCAATCCCCGGAGCTCGCCATCGACGCATCGGAAATCACGCCCTTCGAGGCCGTCCAGCGGATCATGGATTACATCATCGGGAAAGGATACGTGGCCGCGTCGAAATAGGGCTGTTTCCCTGCGCTTAGGCCAAAGAAAAGGCCGTGAAGCGTTGGCTTCACGGCCTTGTTTCGTATGCGGGACGCCGCCCGCGCGACTACCAGACGCTTCTGACCCGCACGCCCCGGGAGGCCATGTGGTCCTTGATCTGGGAAATCGTGTATTCGCCGTAATGGACGATGGAGGCGATGAGGGCCGCCGAGGCCTTGCCCTCGGTCACGGCGTCGGCCATGTGATCGGGATTGCCCGCGCCGCCGGAGGCGATGACCGGGATGCCCACGTTTTCCGCGATGAGCCGGGTCAGTTGCAACTCGTAGCCGTCCTTGGTGCCGTCGGCGTCGATGGAATTGAGGCAGATTTCGCCCGCGCCCAGGGCTTCCACGGTCTTGGCCCATTCCAGGGCGTCCAGGCCCATGGCCTTGCGGCCGCCGTGGATGACGATTTCATACCCCGAGGGGATGTCGTCGCTGACCGGAACCCGCTTCACGTCCATGCCCACCACGATGCACTGGGAGCCGAAGGCCAGGGCGCCCTGGCTAATGCAGTCGGGGTTTTTCACGGCCGCCGAATTGACGGAAATCTTCTCCGCCCCGGCTAAAAGCACGGCTCGCATGTCCTCCACCGTGGCGATGCCGCCGCCCACGGAAAAGGGAATGAAGATCTCCGAGGCCACCCGTTCCACCACATCCAGCATGATGCCCCGGCCCTCGGAGGAGGCGGTGATGTCGTAGAAGACGATTTCGTCCGCGCCCTGTTCATAATACATTTTCGCCGTGGCCACCGGATCGCCGATGTCCACGTTGCCCTTGAACTTGACGCCCTTGGTCAGCCGGCCGTTGCGCACGTCCAGGCAGGGGATGACGCGTTTACTGAGCATGTGCGGCCTCCCGGCAGTAGTCGTGGAAATTGGAGAGGAGCTTCAGTCCCGGCCGGCCGCTTTTTTCCGGGTGGAACTGCACGGCCCACAATCCCTCGCGGCCATGGACCGAACAGAAACGCACGCCGTAGGACGTCTCGGCGATGACGAATTCCGGCCTGGGCACGGGGTAGTAGCTGTGCACGAAATAGAAGTTCGCGTCCTGCTCGATGTCTTTGAGCAACGCGGTTTCCTTGACGGGCTCGATGCTGTTCCAGCCCATGTGGGGCACGCGAAGGGGATCCCCGTCTTCGTCGGTGAGCGAGCGGTTGAACATGGCGCACTCGCCCGGAACGATGCCAAGGGCCTTGGTGTCGTTTTCCGGGCTGTAATCCAGCATGATCTGGCAGCCGACGCAGATGCCCAGCAGGGGCTTTCCGCTTTCGACCAGCTCTGTTAAAACCTGGGCCAGGCCGGTGCTGGTGAGTTCGTCCATGGCCTGTCCGGCCGCGCCCACGCCCGGGAAGATAAGCCCCATGGAGGCCCTCAGTTCGGCCGGATCGGCGGTTATTTTACACGGAATGCCAAGGTGGTCCAGCGCCCGCCGGACGCTGGTCTGGTTGCCTGCCTTGTATTTCAAGATTGCGAGCATCGCTTCCCCTCCTGAAGCTGCGGCAGTAGTAAAAAAAGACCAGCGAGGCAAGCGCAATTCGGAACAATTTCGTGAATATTGAAAAGGTTCAAAACGGGAGCCCGCATGTATATCGTGACCGGCGGCGCCGGCTTTATCGGCAGCGCGTTCATATGGAAGCTCAATACCCTCGGCGTTGATGACATTTTGGCGGTGGATGACCTCGGAACCTCCGAAAAATGGAAGAATCTGGTCAACCGGCGCTACGCCGACTACATGCCCAAGGACGCCTTCATCGACGCCGTGCGCCGGGACGTGGATTTCGGGGCAAAGGCGGTCGTGCACATGGGCGCCTGCTCCTCCACCACGGAAACTGACGCGGGCTACCTCATGCGCAACAATTTCGCCTATGCCCGCGATCTGTGCAGCTACTGTCTCTCGCGCGGCATCCACTTCATAAACGCCTCGAGCGCGGCCACCTACGGCGACGGCGCCCAGGGCTTCGACGATGATCCGGACGGGCTCGACGAGCTCAGACCGCTTAACATGTACGGCTATTCCAAGCAGCTTTTCGACCAGTGGGCAAGGCGCAACGGGGCGCTTTCCCGCATCGCCAGCCTCAAATTCTTCAACGTCTTCGGTCCGAACGAATACCACAAGGGCGACATGAAAAGCGTGGCCTGCAAGGCCTACGCCCAGATCAGGGAGACCGGCTCGCTGCGGCTTTTCAAGTCCCACCGCGAGGGGTTCGCTCACGGGGAGCAGCGCCGGGATTTCATTTACGTCAAGGACGCGGTCGAGGTCATGGCCAGGCTTCTGGACCGCCCGGCCGCGGCGGGCCTGTTCAACGTGGGAACGGGCCGGGCCAGGACCTTCAAGGACCTGGGGAAGGCGGTTTTCGCGGCCATGGGCCAGACGCCGTCCATTGAATACGTTGACATGCCCGTCAGCCTCCGCGATAAATATCAGTATGTTACCGAGGCTTGCATGAAGCGGCTCGAAACGGCCCTGGACGGCTGGCGGGCGACCCCCCTTGAGGAGGCCGTCCGGGATTACGTGACCGGACATCTGAGTCAGCCTGATCCGTATCTCTAACGACGCGCGGCTGGCCCGCGCCGGACGATCATCCGGCGCGCGGGCGGACGCGGAAACAACGGAGGGGGCGTGGGGCGCATCAACGCCAGCGCGATCAAGCCGGGCATGGTCCTGGCCGAGGATCTCTACGGACCCAGAGGGCGTTTTCTCATGCCCAAGGGGACGAGCATCGAGGAGCGTCATCTCAAGGTCATGAAGGCCTGGGGCGTGACCGAGGCGGCCATCGAGGGCGTCAGCCGCGTGGACGCCGCGGCCGAGGCGGCGGCTTCCATCGACGCCGCTTTTCTCGCTCCGGCCAAGGCCCTGGCGGACGGGCTTTTCTCCCGGGCGGATTCCGGGCACGAGGCCGTGGAAGAACTCAAGCGCCTGTGCCTTCTGCGCGCGGCCTCGCGGCTTTCGGCCGGGGAGACGCTGCCGGAGCCCAAGGGCGCGGACGGGGAGGCGCCGGAGCCCGGGCGGCGGGGCGGGAAAAAGGCCCGGGACATTTCGCCCTACGATTTGGTCAAGCGCCATGTGAAGCTGGTTTCCCTGCCGGACATCTATTTTCGCATCGTGGAGGTCCTGAACAACCCCTACAGCTCCGCCGCCCAGGTGGGCGAGGTGGTGGGCAAGGACCCGAGCCTTTCCGCCAAGCTCCTCAAGCTCGTCAACAGTCCCTTTTACGGCTTTCCCTCCAAGATCGACTCCATCGACCGGGCCGTCTGCATCATCGGCGCGAACGATCTGACCACCCTGGCTCTCGGCATCTCGGTGGTCAATTCCTTTACCGACGTGCCGAAGCGCCTCATGGACATGCGCGGCTTCTGGCGGCACAGCATCACCTGCGGGGCGACGGCCCGTTTCCTGGCGGCGGCCAGGCCAGGGCTCACCGAGGAGCGGTTTTTCATCGCCGGACTTCTGCACGACATCGGCCGTCTGGTCATGATCCGGGGCGTTCCCGAGCCCTTCACCGAGGCGCTCTATCTGGCCCGCGACGCCAAAGAGCCCCTGTACAAGGCCGAACGGGAGGTCCTGGGCTTCGATCACGCGGTGGTGGGCGGCTTTTTGTTCAAGGAGTGGAAGCTGCCTCCTTCCCTGGAGCGGGCCATCCGCTTTCACCACAATCCCAAGGCGGCCGCGAACCTGTTGGAGGCCGCCGTCATCCATGTGGCCGACGTCATCGCCTACGCCATGCATTTCGGCGGCGCGGGCTCCGCCTACGCGCCGTTTTTGCAGCCCGAGGCCTGGGAAGCCCTGGGCATCGGCGTGGGAGCGCTTGAAAACGTTTTTGTCCAGGCCGACCGCCAGGTTTCCGAGATCGAACGCGTCTTTTTCGGAGGCGGCAATGACTGAGAAGGAAACCGGGGGCGCCGCCCTGGAGACCCGGTTCGCCAGATTGTCCGAGGAAAAAAGCCTGGCTCTCAGCTCCCTGGAGATGGCCACCACCCTGGGCAATTTCGAGACCAGCCTGGACAGGGCCGAGGAACCCACGCCCATTCTGCGCGAAACGGCCATGCGCGCGGAAATCCTCATGCGTTTCAAGGCGATCGCCTTCTATCTGGTATCTTCCCGGGAGGCCGCCTTCTATCTGGCCTACGGCGAACCGGCCGCCTACCGCGAGCGCATCGAGACGGAGGTCGCCCGGCTCATCGAGGACGGCTCCTTCGCCTGGGCGCTCTATCGCCGCAAGCACGTGATCTTTACCTCCAAGGACGGGGAGGAACGGCTGCTGCTGCACTCCATCGCCACGGCGGACAAGGATATCGGCATGTTCGTGGGGATGCTGGGCCAGGCCGAGGAGGACGTCTACGACACCTCCTACTTCCTTTTGACCAACATCATGCTCTCCTGCGCCCGCTCCATGGAAAACTACGCCCTGTACAAGGAGCTGCGCGACGCCAAAGTCAATCTGGAGGAGCAGGTCCGCCAGCGCACACGGGACATCACCGAATCTTTCGAGCGTCTCAAGCTCGAGATCGCGGAACGCAAGCGGGCGCAAACCGAACTCATGGCCGCCAACGACCGCCTGGAGCGATCCCTTGAGACCTCTCGAGAGCTGGCCCGGGCGGCGGATATCGCAAGCCGCGCCAAAACCGAATTTCTAGCCCGCATGAGCCATGAGATCAGAACGCCCATGAACGCCATCCTGGGCATGGCGGAGCTTCTGTGGGACTCCGGGCTCACGCCGGATCAGCGCGAATACGTGCGCACCTTCAAGTCCTCGGGCGAGCTTCTGCTCGACATCATCAACGACATCCTGGATTTCTCCAAGATCGAAGCCGGGCAGATCGAACTGGAGTCCCTGGAATTCGATCTGACGGAGCAGATCGAAAACGTGTGCGGCCTGATGGCCTACCGGGCGTACGAGAAGGGATTGGAGCTGATTTGCGATCCCGCGCCCGGCCTGCCCGCCAAGGTCATCGGCGACCCGGTCCGTTTGCGCCAGATCCTTATCAACCTGACCCAGAACGCCATCAAATTCACGGAAATAGGGGAGATCGCCCTGACGGCTCGCGTCGCCGGACGGAAAAAAGGCGCCGTGGACGTGACCTTCGGCGTGCGGGATACGGGCGTGGGCATTCCGGCCAAGAAACGAGCCGACATTTTCGAGCGTTTTTCCCAGGCCGACACATCCACCACCAGGCGGTACGGCGGCACGGGCCTGGGGCTCGCCATCGCCAAACGGCTGGTGGAGCTCATGGGCGCCAAGGTCGCGGTCAAAAGCGCTGTGGGCAAGGGATCGGCCTTTTCCTTCAAAATCCGCTTTCCCACGCCCGGGGCCGAAACGGACGCCCCGGTCCCGGGGCCCGATCTTTCCGGCAAGACCATCCTGATCCTTTGGGCCAACGCGGCCGCCCGGGCCGTCCTGACCGCGCGGCTTGCCTCTCTCGGCGCCCGGGTCGAGGAGGCGGGCGATCTTGAGGGCGCCCTGGACCGCCTGGCGGCGCTACGGGACGAAGGTCTTTTCCCGGCGGGCCTCTTCCTGGACGGGGCGGACGGGAATCTGGCCGCCCAGGCTTTGATCCACGCGGCGGGCGAATACGGCTTTCCGTCCCCTCCCCTTGTTTTTCTCACGGCCGCCGGTGGAGGGAAGGCGCGCCGGGAGGGTGGTCCGGGAAAGGGATTTGCGTTGTCCAAGCCCATCCGCCGCGGCGATCTGTATGCGGTGGTGGAAGCGGCGCTCACCGGGCGGACGCCGGAATACCCGGCGGAACCCGTTCCTGAGCGCAGCGCGCCGATCTTTTCGCCGGGCTTTCGCATCCTGTTGGCGGACGATCATCAGGCCAACCGCATGGTGATCCGGCACTATCTCAAGGACACGGGGGCCGAGCTTGCCATGGCCGAGGACGGAGCGGCGGCGGTGGCGCGCTTCAAGCAGTCCCGGTTCGACGTCATTCTCATGGACATCGAGATGCCCGGCATGGACGGATATCAGGCCGCCCGGGCCATACGCCGCGCCGAGCGCCGGGCCGGACGCGCGCCCATCCCCATCATCGCGCTGACCGCCCATGTCTTCGCCGAACAGCGCGAGAAATGCTTCGCCTCGGGGTGCACGGATTTTCTGACCAAGCCGGTCAGCCGGAGCGCCCTTCTGGAGCGGCTTTGCAAAGCGTCCGCATCCGGGCCGCCGCCCAAAGAGGCGCCCGCCCCGGCCTTGTCCGAAACCGCGTCCCAGGGCTCTCCCCAAAATACGCAGACGGCTTCCTCCGAAGGTCCCGTCGTGGTCATGAATCCCGAGTTGCGCGACCTGGCGGATTTTTTCATGGAATCCATGCGCGAGGACGTGACGATGATGGAAAAGGCCCTGGCCGAGGGGGATTTCGCGACCCTGCGTCGGCTGGGACACAGCCAGAAGGGCGCCGCGTCCACCTACGGGTTCGAGGACCTGCGGACCATGGGCGTGGAAATCCAGCAGGCGGCCGAACGGCGTGACGCGACGGAGCTTCAGGCGCGCATCGCGGCGCTTTCCGCCTATCTGGACGCGGTTCGGGTGGAGTAGGGGAGAAGGGAGGGCCTACCAGTTCGTTCCCCACCCCTTCTTGGCGAGATCGAGCTGGTGCCTTTTGTGGTGGGTCAGGATGGTCTGGGCCAGGGACTGGACGTCCAACGGCTTCAACAGATAGCCCTGAATGTCGAATTTGGCGCATTGCTTGACCACCTCGGCCTTGCGTTCCCCCGAGGCGACGATGATGGTCAGGTAGAAATCTCCCGCCTGTTCCCGGATTTCCTCCAGAAACTCCAGACCCGACATGTTGGGCATGAGAAGGTCCAGGATGACGATGTCCGGTTTCCAGGAGTGGTAGGCCGTGAGCGCTTCCCGGCCGTCCTGCTCGATGCGGACCTTGAAGACGTCCTTGGGCAGGAATTTGTTGTAGATGGCAGCGAGCTTCTTGTCGTCCTCCGCTATCAAAAGGCGCAACCGCTCGGCGTCCTTCTGGTCGTAGTCGAGGTCCAGCTCCATGCCCTTGTAGCCGTGCAGCTCCAGGATGACGTTGTTGATCGTCTTGAGATCAAAGGGTTTTATCAGATAGCCCTGGACGATGTGCTCTTCGCACTGCTTGCGCAGCTCGTCCCGGTGCATGGCCGTGGCCACGATGACCGTGGTGGCCAGATCCGACCGCGTCTGGCGGATATGGCGCAGGACCTCCACGCCATCAGGGCCGGGCAGGCTCAGGTCGAGCATGACGATATCGGGTTTTTCCCGTTCATAGGCGGCGATGGCGGTCTCGCCGCCGTTCGCGTAGTCGATGTCGAAGACGTCCTCGGACAGATAGCGGCGATAAAGGACCACGGTCTTCCTGTCGTCTTCCACCACGAGAAGCCTGATTTTTTTCGCTGCTGTCATGCCGGTCCCTTGAGGAGAGAACAGAAGATGCTTACTCATACCCGGGACGCATGAAACCGTCAATCATTCGTCCCGGATAGAGCAAGAACTTAACGTTTCCGCTTGAAAAGCCGCTCCAGCTCCGCAGCGCCGAAGCGTACGGCCGCCGGTCTGCCGTGGGGGCAATAGTCCCGTTCCGGGGACGCCATCCAGGAGGTCAAAAGGGCCATGGCCTCGTCCCTGGCCAGAGGCGTTCCCGCCTTGACGGCCGCCTTGCAGGAGAGCAGGGCCCACAGGTCCTCCATGGATTTGCTTTGTCCGGCCAAAGCCGCCTGGAGGTATTCCCTGGCCTGCCCGGCGGTCAGCCCCGGCGGAACGCCTTGGGCCGAGAGCTTCCCCGGGGCGGTGCGGGAAAGCGCGAAGCCCATATCCCGCAGCCTGGGCCATATCTCCTCCAGCCGGGCCTCCTCGGCCGGGTGCAGGGCGAGCTCCAGGGGAAAGCCCAGGGGCCGGGAATGGCCTTTGACGCCCTCGCTTTTCATGGCGTCGTTGAGCACGCGCTCATGGGCGGCGTGCTGATCCACCAGGGCCAGGCTGCCGTCCTTCAGGCGCAGGACGAGATAGGTCTCGCCGATCTGTCCGAGATAGTCGAAGTCCGGGGCGTCATGGACGCCGGTGGCGGGCGGGGCGGGTTCGGCCCGGGGCGGAATCTCCTCCGGACCAGGCGCTAAATACGCCTGCGCAACGGACGGCGCGTCCTGGACCCGCCCGGCCGGGCTGTCCTGGCCGGGCTCGAAAACACGCGAGGCCGGCCGGGCGGCGGACGCAGGCGCCGCAACCCCGGTCTGGCCGTTCAGGGATGGGGCTTCCCGGATCCCCGCCGCTTCAGGCGGCAGGGCGGCGGAGGCGGCCTGGCCGCGCGGGGCGGCGTCCGTCCCGGGCGGTTCCCGCCAAGTGCGTTGCGCGCCGCCGCCTCCGGATTCCCGCAAGAAAGGCGCGTCCTCCCGGGGTGGCGCCGCGTGCGGCATGATGCGCTCGCCGTAGCCCAGGCTTGGCCGCAAATCCGCCGCCGCGGGGAGCTTCGGACGCTCGCCCCGTTCGCTTCGCGCCAGATATTCCTCGGGCGCGGGGACGGTCTTCAGGGAAAAGGCGGCGTCCAGGGCGTCCATGACGGCGCGCCGGACCACGGAGAAAAGCCGGGATTCGTCCCGGAACCGCACCTCGGTCTTGGCAGGATGGGCGTTTACGTCCAGATCTTCCGGGGGCGCGTCGATGAAAAGCAGGCATTGCGGGTATTCCCGGGCCAGCAGCCGTCCCTTGTAGGCCTCGCGCACGGCCCGCAGGAGCAGCTTGTCCGTAACCGCCCGGCCATTGACGTAAAAGAGCATGCGATCGGGCCGGGTCTGCGCCTTGAGCGGCGCTCCGGCCACGCCGCGCACAGCGTAGCCCGCATCCTCCCGCAGGACCTTGGCCACGCTTTCGCAGGCGGACGGGGGCCAGATGGCCGAGAGCCTGGCCATGAGGCTTTGTCCGGCGGGAAAATCGTAGACCACGCGGCCGCCCAGGGTGAGCTTGAAGGCGGCGTCGAGCCGGGCCAGGGCGATGCGGGCGAAAATTTCCGCGCAACGCTTGGCCTCCACGGCCTCGGATTTCATGAATTTGAGCCGGGCCGGAACGCCCGCGAAAAGATCCCTGGCTTCGATTCTGGTTCCGGGCGGCATGGCGCACGGCCCCTGGTTCACAGTCCGGCCGTTGACGATCTCCAGAAACCAGGCGTCCCGGCCGTCCTGATCATCCGCCGGGCGCGAGGCCGCGCGAAAGCGCGAGACCGAGGCGATGCTCGGAAGCGCCTCCCCGCGAAAGCCGAAGCTCATGATGCCCGTCAGGTCGGCGAGCTCGGAAATCTTGCTGGTGGCGTGCCTGGTCACGGCCAGGGGCAATTCCTCGGCCGTCATGCCCCGGCCGTTGTCCGTGACCGCGATGAGCTCCCGGCCGCCCTGCAGGATCACGGCCTCGACCCGGGTGGCGCCCGCATCCAGGCTGTTTTCGACCAGTTCCTTGAGGGCGCTCGCCGGGCGCTCCACCACTTCGCCCGCCGCGATCTGGTTTTGCAGCTCCGGCGGCAGGACGCGGATGGGCCGTGTGGAAGGGTTCGCTCTTTCGTTCGTCATGATGAGGAGGAAGGATTGTGTTCTTTGGGCGTTTCGTCAAGCAGGCCGAGAAGCCTCGCCAGGGGTCTGGCCGTGGCGCCCGGGATGATGGAGCCCGCCAGCACAACGAAAAACACGATATTGAAGATGTCGAGCGCCTCGGTTTGCGCGGCCTCGTTTTCGGACAGCGCCAGGATGGGAACCGTGGCCAGGATGATGGGCATGGCCCCGCGCAGCCCGGTCCAGGCGATGAACAGACGCTCCTTCCAATCCCCCTTGTAGAAGAGCAGACAGGCCAGGGCGGGCAGGGGCCTGGCCACGAAAGCCATGCACAACGCCAGGGATATTCCGGTGACGGCCACGCCCGGCAGGCGGGACGGGAAGACCAGAAGCCCCAGCATGAGGAACATGGAGATCTGGGCCAGCCAGGCGATGGAGGCGTTGACCTCGAGGATGCTTTTTTTGGCCGGAATGTCGCTCTCGCCGATGATCATGCCCGCCGCGTAGACCGCGAGAAACCCGCTGCCATCCACGGCCGAGGCCACGCCGAAGGTCATGAGGCAAAGGGCCAGGGCCAGGGTGGGGTAGAGCGCCCAGTTGGGCGGCCTGACCTTGGCCAGAAGGGTTCGCCCGCCGAAACCGGCGGCCACGCCCACCAGGAGCCCCAGCCCCAGATTGGAGCACAGGCCGATGAGGTTCTCTCCCAGCCCCCCGGAGGTTCCGCCCAGGATGGAGGTCATGGCGAAGGTCAGGATCACGGCCATGGGGTCGTTCAGTCCGCTTTCCAGCTCCAATGTGGCGGCCACGCGTTTTTTGAGGGCCAAGTCGTTGAACAGGGCGAAGACGGCCGCCGCATCCGTGGAGGACATGATGGCCCCGAAAACCAGGGCCTCGGGCCAGGTGAAGCCGAAAAGCCTGGCGAACAGGGCGGTCAATCCCGCCACCCCCAGCACCCCGGCCGTGGCGAGGAGCCCCGCCGGAACCGCCGCCAGCCGCACCACTTCATAGGAGGCGTGCAGCCCTCCGGAAAACAGGATGACCGCCAGCGCGGTCGCCCCGAACACATACGCCAGGCTGTAGTCCTCGAAACCGATGCCGCCCAGGCCGTCGGACCCGGCCAGCATGCCGACCCCCAGGAAGATGAGGGCCAGGGGAATGCCGAACCGGCTGCCCGCCTGGATGAACAGGCAGCTGATGGTCAAAAGGGCGCCCAGGATGGCCAGTGCGATCCCGGTTTCCTGCAAAGCGTTTTCGATCATCCCTTCTCGCTCCTTCCGGATAACGGCGCGGGCGGTGTCGGTTCACAGTCCGGCCCGAAGCCGCCGCATGAGCCTATGACGGCCCTGTCCGGTTGTGAAGGGGCTTTCCTGAAGGGCCGGGGACGCCGCTTGCAATCGTCGGGCGAGCGGGTACATTGCGGCTGCGGATAAACTTCCAAGAGAGAAGGCCCGAGCATGACCATACCGTATAATCACCTGCGCGTTACCGTAACCTTGCGAAATCTCGCCCACAACTACAGACTGCTCAGTTCCAGGGGAAGCGACGTTCTGGCGGTGGTCAAGGCGGACGCCTACGGACACGGCCTGGTTCCGGTGGCCGAAACCCTGGCCGAGGCGGGCTGCGAAACCTTCGCCGTGGGCACGGTGGCCGAAGGCGTGGCCTTGCGCGACGCGGGCGTGCGCGGCGACGTCCTGTCCCTTCTGGGGCCGCTGGACGAAACCGAATGCCGCCCTCTTCGCGGCTACCGGATCATCCCCTTCATCCACGCGTTCGACCAGTTCGACATGCTGGAGGCCGTCAGGCCCGCCGAAGGAAAGACCCTGGGCATCGCGCTCAAATGGGACACGGGCATGCGCCGTCTGGGCTTCACGGAGGACGAGATCCCGGCCGTGATCGAGCGCTTGCGGCGGCTGCCCCACGTGAGCGTTTCCTACGTCGCCTCCCACATGGCCACGGCCGACGATCCGGACGCGTTTTCCTACGCCGGTGAGCAGGCCGCCGCATTTTCGCGCATTTGCGCGGCCCTGCGCGAGGCGGGATTCTCGTTCAAGGCCGCCCTGGCCAATTCCGCGGGCATCCTGGCCCACCCGGACAAGCATTTCGACGTCCAGCGGGCGGGCATCGCCCTGTACGGAATCAATCCCTTCGCCGGGACCGAAAAGGAATCCCTGGGCGCGGGGCTGACGCCCGCCATGGAGGTCACGACCAGGATCGTGTGTGTCCACGAGCTCAAAAAGGGTCATTCCATAAGCTACGGCCGGACTTTCACCGCCCCGAGGGACATGCGGGTGGCCGTGGCGGCCGCCGGATACGCCGACGCCTATTCCCGGGGCCTGTCCAACCAGGGCCGCATGTGCCTTCGCGGCGTCTCCGTCCCCATCCTGGGACGGGTGTGCATGCAGCTGACCGCCGTGGACATCGGGGAAATCCCGGATGTGGCCATCGGCGACGAGATTCATCTTCTGGGCGGCACGGGGGAGGGGGCGGTCACGCCCAACGACCTAGCCGCCTGGTGGGGAACCATACCCTACGAGGTGTTCTGCCTGTTGGGGCTCAACCGGCGCGAATACGAGCAATAGGGTTCAGACCGCTTTCAAGGCCCGATCGCCGCGAGCAATCAAATAAGCAAGACCCTCGCGTATTGAGATACGCGTGGGCCTTGCTTATTTTTAGATCGGAAGAGCGTCGTGTAGGGAAAGAGTGTAGAACTCGGTGGTCGCCGTAT
>CALGYO010000063.1 GCA_937934715.1 uncultured Desulfovibrionaceae bacterium
CGATGCGTCCCTTCAGGGCGAAGGTGAAGGCGCCGTACAAACCGGAGATCATGACTTCGAAGAGGTCCGTGCCCACGGCGATGTGGGTCGGGCAGCCGATCAGATAGACCAGGGCGGGCATGCGCAGGAGGCCGCCGCCGATGCCCAGAAAGCCCGCCAGCACGCCGGTGGCGAAGCTGACCATGATGGGAAGCCAGGCCGAGCAGGTGAAACCCGCAGCCTTGAAGTGCACCATGGGCGGGATATTGATCTTGTGCAGGGTCTTGTACCAGGTGATGCCTTCGGTGCCGTGCTCGCCGCCTCCTTCGCCCATCTTCTTCTTCTGCACGGCCTTGTAGTAGTCATAGAAGACCATCCAGGAGATGAGCGCCAAGAAGCCCACATAGACCCAGCGCACCACCGAGCCGACCACGCCAAGGCGTTCCAGCCACATGATGAGCTGGGCGCCGCACTCGATGCCGACCATGGTGCCCACCAGCATGACCAGGCCAAGCTTGTAGTCCACGTTGCCGAACTTGGAGTGGCGCATGGTGGAGATCATGGATTTGCCCGCGATGTGGGCCATGTCCGTGCCGATGGCGAACGCCATGGGGAAGCCGAGAATATTGAGACCCGGCGTAACCATCCAGGCGCCGCCCATGCCGAAGAAGCCGCCGATGGTGCCGACGGAAAAACCGATGAGCACAAGGCCGGGCCAGAATATCTCGATGCCGGCGATGGGCATGTACATGTAAAGCCATTCCATATGTATTCCTCCTCGGAGTAGGCTCTTGATTAATGTTCAACGATTTTTCTGGAATGCAGATCAATGCCGGTCCTGGACATGATCAGATCCATTATTACGCCGAGGAAGCAGCCGTAGACCGCGGTGAGCACGGTGGCCCAGACCGCGAACAGCCAGATGTTGAAATTGTAGAGGTCAGCGAAGTATTTCATGATCCCGGAATGCAGAACCCTCGTGTCGGCCACGACCACAAGCTCGGTCGCGCTCCCTCCGGCGGCGAGGGCAAGTCCCGGCAGCGCCAGACAAACCAGCGCGGCGGCGGCGAAACATACAGAAGCCTTTCTCATGATGTCCTCCCGTTCTTATTTTACGACCAGCACGGAGCATCCCGCATGAGCGGTCACGGTGGAAGCCACGCTGCCTGTCAGGAAACGTTCCAGATTGGATTTGCCCTTGGCGCCGATGACGATGAGGTCCGCCTCGATTTCCTCGGCCATGTCCACGATGCCCGCGGCCGGGGTGGAATCGCTGATGACCTTGCCCGAGGCCTTCACGCCTTCAGCGGCGGCCTTCTCGACGCTTTGGGCCACGACCCCCTCAGCTTCTTTCAGCAATTTCTCTCTGATGCTCGGCGGCATTTCATCGGTCTGTCCCACAAGGCCGGCCACGGAGACCGCCGTGAGTTCGCCGCCAACGGCTTTAGCCAGAGCAATGGCCTGCTCCAGCCCTCTCTTGGAGAATCCCGATCCGTCCACTGCTGCCAGGATTTTCATTCTTCCTTCCTCCTTGCCCTTTCGGGTTGTATCCGCTTTTTGTCTTGCTCGTTGTCGGAGCGCATTTCGCGCTGCAGTCGAGAACCCAAGAGCAACCCCTGTGCCAGTCCTCATCGCGCAGATAATTCATACTGAAATACTTGAATTTTTCTCTATTCGCGCAGATTTTTTAAAACAGGCAAAATAACGCTTGCCAGAAATGGAGGCATTGGGGTTATCTGGCAATGCCTTTTGGGCGGGAACCGCCGGACCGGGCGCCCGAATGTCCTCCGGAACGCGAAAAAACAGGGAATGCGGCATGGCTCTGCTCGACAACAGATACGGCTTTCTCGACCGGATGCGCCTTTTCAGCGGCATGAGAAACATGCGCATCCGCACCAAGCTCCTCATCGTCCTCATCCCCTCGGTGGTGATCATCCTCATCATCACGGGCTACGCGGCCTACATTTTTTCCAAAAGCTTCCTCCAGACCGCCCTGGAGCGCATCGGCATCGTCCAGACCCTGGCCCTGGCCCACGAGATGGAGACCACCCTGGAAAACGCCCGCAAGGATCTTCTGTTTTTCGCCGGGGAGTCTCCGGATCCGGCCGCCATGCGCGATTACCTGGAGAAATTGCGCGCCGTGCGCCAGATGCGCTATTGCGAGTTCGCCTACATCCCCTATTCCGGGGAAAACGCCGTTTTTCTGGGCGTGGAAAACGACAAGGTCCACGAACTTTCCTCCAAGGACATCCGCGACATCCACCCAAGCCCCTTTCTGTTCGCGGAAAAGGCCAGAACCCTCTCCGCAAGCGAGGCGGCCATCGGCCCCATCATCAACCTGGACTACCATTTCCAGACGGCGGACAACCGCAACGTGGCGGTGTCCACCGAAGGGCTGCGGCTGGCCGCCACGCATCCGGGACCGGGCAAAACCCCCGAGGGGGTCTACGTCCTCACGCTCAACGTGCGCAGCC
The DNA here is from genome assembly GCA_937934715.1 of uncultured Desulfovibrionaceae bacterium. Lineage (GTDB taxonomy): Bacteria > Desulfobacterota > Desulfovibrionia > Desulfovibrionales > Desulfovibrionaceae > CALGYO01. The sequence continues at coordinate 2,454 of CALGYO010000063.1, forward strand.
TGCGCAACATCCTGTCCGTGTACAATTCCCCCAGGTCGCCGGTCTGGGGATTCGCCCGCAGCCAGGAGGTCCGCTTCAGCTATCTGTTCGATCCCGAGGGATGGATTCTTTTTCAGTCCGAGGATCCGGGCAAGGAGGATGGGGAGCTGACCACCTATCTGGCCAGGGCGGGCTATTCCGGCGCCCTGGGCAAGGGCGGCCTGTCGGCGGCCTTTCGGCCGGAATCCAAGTTCGAGTCCTTCTGGAAGATGGTCAACGACGTGCGCGACGGCCAATACGGCGTGATCAACGAGCCTGACAACGAAACCCACGAGCCGGGCTACGCCAAGTATTTCTACCTGTGCTACGCGCCCATACGCTTCAGGCCCTCGGCCGGGGCGGAGCCGGTCATCGTGGCCGGAGTGGGCAACCTGGACAAAAGCCGGCTCACCCTGTTGGCCGGTTACCGCCAGATCGACGTGATCTTCGTCATCACCCTGGGCGCCATCCTCCTGATCGCCGCCCTCATCTACATATTAAGCCGCAACATCACCAAGCCTATCTTCGACCTCTCCCGCGCGGCGGACAACATCCAGCAGCATGGAAATCTTGAGGAAATCCAGCTTCCTGACGTGGATTTCGAGACCACCTTCCTCAAGAACGCCCTCAACCGGATGCTGTGCGCCCTGCGCGACAAGGTGGAGGAAATCCGGGTGCGGGACAAAAAGATCGAGCTGGTCAACCTGCGCGGCAAGGCCGACCTGGGCGGCGGACCGGCCGTGTCCATGCCGGACGGCCTGGACGCCCTGTTTCCGGAAATCGTGGGCCGGGGCTCGGCCTGCCGCAGACTCAAGGCCGAGCTGGTCAAGGCCGCCCAGGTGGATGCGGACGTGCTCATCATCGGCGAGACGGGGTCGGGCAAGCAGCTCATGGCCGAGGCCATCCATCGCCGCAGCCGCCGTTCGGCGGGACCGCTCATCTCCATCAACTGCGGCGCCCTGGACGAAAATCTCCTGCTCGACGTGCTCTTCGGCCATGTCAAAGGCGCCTTCACCGAGGCCCGGCAGGACCGCAAGGGCGCCTTCCTCCAGGCCGACGGCGGCATCCTCTTCCTGGACGAAATCCAGACCGCCACGCCCAAGGTCCAGCAGGCCCTTTTGCGGGCCATCGCCATGCGCCGCATCCGGCCCCTTGGCAGCGACCAGGAGATCGCCGTGGACGTGCGCATCATCTCGGCCGCCAACGTGGACCTCAAGACCATGATCGACGCCGGAACCTTCCGCGAGGACCTCTATTTCCGGCTGAAGGTCATCACGGTCCATTCCCCGCCGCTTCGGGTGCGCAAGGAGGACATTCCATGCCTGGCCGCGCATTTTCTGCGCCGGGCGGAAAAGACCTCGGGCAAGATCGGGCTGGGCTTAAGCCGGGGCGCCCTGGAACGGCTGACCCTGTACGACTGGCCGGGCAATATCCGCGAGCTCGAACATTGCCTGCTGCGGGCTTCGGTCATGTGCGAGAGCAGCCTCATCCAGGCGGACGACGTGTTGCTGGAAAACGGCTCCCAGGCAGGGGCGGGAAACGCCGCCCGCCATCCGGGCGCGGACGGCCAGGAAACGCCGGACGAGACCGCCGGCCCCCTGCCGGGCGAATACTCGGCGCCCGAGCCGCATTCCGCCTCCATGGCAGGCCCCGGCCCGGAGACCGGGAACCCGGACCAGCCCCCCCAGGAAGCCGTCTCCCCGAACGGACCGCCCGAGGCGTCCGCGAGCGGCGCCGCCCGGCGCCCCAAGGACGTGAAGACCAACCCGCGCCAGGCCAAGGCCATGCCGTTCATCCTCAAGAACAACGGCGTCACCCGCACGGAATACCAGGAGCTTCTGGGCGGCCTGCCCCCGCGCACGGCCATCTACGATCTGAGCGACCTGGTAAAGAAAGGCGTTCTCGTCAAGACCGGCGCGGGGCCGTCCACACGCTACCAGCTCGCACCGGAAGACCATTCCTGATCCCCACGGAGGATCGCCATGAAGCGCGCGCTCATCGCCGCCTTACGCAGTCTCCCGGGCCCGTTCCGGAAAAAGGAGGGCTCCCCCTCCGGATCGGACGCGGGCGCGGATTCGCTTTTCCGGGAAAAATACCATGCGTTTCAAGAGCTTCTCGATTCCAACTCCGAACTGCTCAAGGTCATCTCGGACATCGAGACCCATCTTGGCGGGGCCGAGCTTTTCGGCATGTCCTTTCTGCGTTCGCGAGCCAGCCGGGCCATCTTCCACGCCCTGCGCATGGTCAAGAGCTTCGAGCGCCTCTCCGGCCGCCCCTGCCCGGTCCTGACCAGCCGGGTGGAGGAAGTCCGCGACGCGGTCAAGGACCTGCTCGACGCCTCTCCTCCGGCGGGACTGCCGGACCTGGTCCTGCCCATCGCGCGCCTTGACGCCTCCATGACCGAGACGGCGGGCGGCAAATGCGCCAATCTCGGGGAAATCGTCTCCAGGACCGGCCTGCCCGTTCCGGACGGCTTCGTCCTGACCACCTCGGCCTTCCAGACTTTTTTCAAGGAGGCGGGCCTGTGGGAGGAGATCGGCCGGGTCAAGCTCGGGCTCGTTCCCGAGGATCCGGCCTCCGTGGGCGCGGCCTGCGAGGAAATCCAGCGGGCCGTCCTGACCGCGCCCCTGCCCAAGGCCCTGACCGGGGCATTGTACGCGGCCTTCGACGACCTGGCCGGACGAACCGGCGTCCCTCCCGGAGAACTCGGCATCGCCCTGCGCAGCAGCGCCATCGGCGAGGACGGGGACATGAGCTTCGCCGGGCAGTACCTGACCATGCTCAATGTGGGCAGGGACCGGCTGGAAACCTCCTACAAATACGTGATGGCCAGTCTTTTCACCCCGCGAGCCGTGACCTACCGCGCCCTGGCGGGCATCCCGGACGAGGCGGCGGCCATGGCGGCGGGCTGCCTTTCAATGGTCCCGGCGCGCGCGGCCGGGGTCATGTACACCCGCGATCCCGTCAAGCCACGGGAGGAAAGCCTTCTCATCAATGCCCTGTGGGGCCTCGGCGCCCAGGTGGTGGACGGTCTGGCCGACCCGGACGCCTATGCCGTCTCGCGGCCCGGGACGGACGGCGCCGGACCCGCCGTGCGCGAGCGTCGCATCGCCCACAAGACCTTGCGTCTGGCGGCGGGCGCGGACGGGCGCATCAACGAGGAACCCGTCACAGGCGAAGACAGCGACGCCCCCTGCCTTTCGGATGAGGACGTCCTGGTCCTGGCAAGCATGGGGCTCGCCCTGGAGGCCCATTTCGGACGCCCCCAGGACGTGGAATGGGCCAAGACTTCCGGCGGGCGGTTCCTTATCCTGCAATCCCGGCCCCTCGGGACCTTTTCCACCGCCGGACGCCCTGCGCTGCCCGAAGCGAAGGGGCATGAGACGCTCTGTGAAGGCGGAGAGACCGCCCAGCCGGGCGTGGGCGCGGGACCGGTCTTCCCGGTACGCGGGGAGGAGGACCTGGAACGGTTTCCCAAAGGCGCCGTGCTGGTCGCCGCCCATTCCTCTCCCTCCTTCATGGCGGTCCTGCCCCGGACCGCGGCCATCGTGACCGAACGCGGGGCCGTGACCGGGCACATGGCTTCCTTGTGCCGGGAATTCCGGGTGCCCGCCCTGCTCGGCGCGGCCGGGGCCATGTCCCTGCCCGAGGGCCAGGAGGTCACGGTGGACGCCTGGTCCGGGAAAATCTACCGGGGCCGGGTCCAGGAACTCCTGGACGCGGACGGCGCCGAAGGCTTTTCCATGAAGGGCTCGGAGATCTACGCCATCCTGGAGCGGCTTTCCAGGCTCATCGTCCCCCTGCGCCTGACCGATCCCAAATCCCCCCGTTTCACCGAGGAGAACTGCGGCGCCCTGCACGACGTGGCCCGCTATCTGCACGAGAAATCCTATGCCGAGATGTTCCGGTTGAGCGACGCGGCGACCGGCCGGGGCGGGGAGGCCGTGAGCCTGGACGCGCCCACCGGGCTCGACCTGTGCGTCATCGACCTGGGCGGCGGCCTGACCTCGGAAGCCCGGGGGAAACGCCGGGTCAAGCCGGACATGGTGACCAGCGGCCCCTTCGCCGCCCTGCTCGACGGACTGGTCCTGAGCGATCCCAGCCGGGCGGCCGCGCGTCCGGTGCACGCGGGCGGATTCCTGTCGGTCATGCGCGAGCAGATGCTCTCCAACCCCCAGGCCGGGGACGAGCGCTTCGGCGACAAGAGTTACGCCATCATTTCGGATAAATACCTGAATTTCAGCTCCCGGGTGGGCTACCACTACGGCGTGCTCGACTGCTATATGGGCAACACCGTCAACAAGAACTACGTGTCCTTTTCCTTCAAGGGCGGCGCGGCTGACGACGTGAAACGCTCCCGCCGGGCCCGAGGGATCGCCAACATCCTGACGCAAATGGGTTTTTCCGTGGATACGGCCGGTGACCGGGTGGCCGGGCGCTACCACAAGGCCAAGCCGGAGG
>CALGYO010000064.1 GCA_937934715.1 uncultured Desulfovibrionaceae bacterium
CTCTTCAGCCGCCGACGCAAAATTCCCGAAACACTCGCAGTCGAGGCTAGCGCCTCGACGTTCTTGGATTCTTCTCTTCGTTATACGTAAGACGCCCTCAAGAGTCATGAAAACGCGAGGTCCTGGCGCTTACGCCGCCATGCATCCCTCAACCCGGACGCTTTTGGAATTCTTCTTCATGACTTCACAAGGTTACGCCTTGGGAAAATGTACAGGCTTGCCATTTTTCGTCGAACCGGCCGGTTTCCGGTTCATTTCGCTCCAACCGCAAAAACCCGCGGCGGCCATTTCACTTCAACCGTACAATCCGTTGCGGGCAATTCGCTCAAACCATACAATCCGTTACGGCCAATTCGCTCCAGAATCGAAACACGGCTGCGTTCATCTCGCCATAGCCCCGGGCTGCGGGACTTCAAGAGACCGCCTCGCCCCGCTTTCCCACGCCGCGCCCGATGTACTTCAATCCCCTTCAACCAAACTCGCGCGAAGCGCGATGGCAACCGGGCCGGGAATTTTTCGCGAGGGCTGGAGGGAGTGGGGCGGAAGCGTCGCGCAGCGCGCTTTCGCCCCACTCCCTCCAGCCCTCGCGGAAAATAACCGGACCATTCCCGTTCCCAGCCGTCATCACCCCGCTCTCGCCCGCGCCCCAATCCCCCGCCTGACCGCCCAGCCGATGGGGGTCCAGGGGGATCATCCCCCTGGCGGGGAGTCCGGAGGGGCGGCGCCCCTCTGGCCGCCGGAGGCATGCCTTTGCGCCGCAGGCGCCGCAACGCCTCCCGTCGCCTACACTCGCCTACCGTATCAACATGGCGTCGCCGTACGAAAAGAACCTGAATTTCTCGCGCACGGCGTTTTCGTAAGCGCGCAGAATGACTTCGCGGCCGGTCAGGGCTGATACCATAATAAGGAGGGATGATCCAGGCAAATGGAAGTTGGTGACAAGGCCGTCGATGACATTGAACGTATAGCCCGGCCGGATGAAGATGCCGGTCCAGCCCTGGTAGGCCGCGACGGCGCCTGTAGCGGCGAAGGCGCCTTCCAGGGCGCGGGTGGAGGTGGTGCCCACGGCGATGACGGGTCTGCCCGCCGCTTTGGCCTGGCGGACGGCGGCGGCGGTCTCTTCCGGGATTTCGATCCATTCGCGGTGCATGTGGTGGTCGCGGATATCGTCCGCGCGCACGGGGCTGAAGGTGCCGTAGCCCACGTGGAGCGTGGTTTCGGCCCAGGAGAAGCCTTTTTCGGCCAGGGCGCGGCGCAGGTCCGGGGTGAAGTGGAGGCCTGCGGTGGGCGCGGCGGCGGAGCCGGACTGTTTGTCGTTCGCGTAGACGGTCTGGTAGCGGGTCTTGTCGGCGTCGCGGTCCGGGCGTTTGATGTAGGGCGGCAGCGGCATGTGGCCGATACGCTGGAGGATGGCGTTCAGTTCTCCCGCGAAGGAGAGGAGGACCTCGGCGTGGCCGAACTCGCCGCGCGAGAGGACGGTCAGGGAGAAATCGTCCGCGAAATCGACGCGCTGACCGGGCTTGGGGCTTTTGGAGGCGCGCAGCAGGCCCGAGGCCCGAGCCGTCAGGCGGCCGTTTTCGCCGGGTTCGGGTTCAAGGAGCGGCGGGGGCGTAAGCAGGAGGAATTCCACGGCGCCGCCGGTCTCTTTGTGGCCGAAGACGCGCACGGGGACGACCTTGGCGTTGTTGGCCACGAGCAGCGCGTCTTTCGGGAGAAAATCGGGCAGATCGGCGAAGGCGGCCTGGACGGTTTCGCCCGTGCGCTTGTCGAGGATCATGAGGCGCGAGGCGTCGCGCCTGTCGAGCGGCTCCTGGGCGATGCGGTCTTCGGGGAGATCGAAATGGTAGGAGGCGAGGAAGTCATCGGCCGAGGTTTCGACGGGGATTGCTCTATCCTGGGTCATATGTTCCAGCGTTGCCGGATGATCCCGGCGAGTTTCGTCCTGGCCTCGGCCATGTCCACGGGGGTTCCGCGCTCGATGGCGGCGGAGGTCATGCGCACGCCCGCGAGGCCGCAGGGGGTCATGGCGGAGAACAGGGTCAGGTCGTTGTTGAGGTTCACGGCCAGGCCGTGGGTGACCACGTAGCGGGCCACATGGACGCCCATGGAGGCGATTTTCCGGTCCTCGACCCAGATGCCCAGGGAGTCCATGCGGACCTTGGCGGGCACGCCGAAATGCTCAAGGAGCGCGGCGCCCATCTCAAGAACCTGGACCACGAAGTCCTTGACCGAAAGCCTGAGGGCTTTGAGGTTGACCACCGGGTAGAAGACGAGCTGGCCGGGGTTATGGGCGGTGGCGCCGCCGCCGCGATTGGTCGGGACGGCCTCCACGCCCGGGGGCGTGAAGTGGACCATGTTCATCTTCTTGTTGGACCCCAAGGTAATGACGGGCGGGTGCTCCAGGAGGAGGCACATGCCTTCGCCGCCGTCGCGTTTCAGGGTCTCGGCCAGATCCGTCTGGAAGGAAAGGGCCTCGCGGTAGTCCACGAGGCCCATGTCTTTGATTTGCATGACGCTGGTACGACGCTTTTTGGCTCAGCCCGTCTTGTCCACGGACTTGATGATTTCCTTGAGGATATCGTCCGCCACGGGGGTGTCCACCTGGCAGGTTCCCACGGCCTTGTGTCCGCCGCCGCCGTATTTGAGCATGAGGGCGCCGATGTCCACGGGGTTGGTTCTGTTGGTGATGCTCTTGCCCACGGTGAAGACGGTGTTCTGCTTCCCCTTGCCCCAGATGACGGTGACGCTCACGTTGCAGCCCGGGTACATGGCGTAGATGACGAAGCGGTTGCCGGTGAAGATTTCGGCTTGCTCGCGCAGGTCGAGCACGGCCACGGCGCCGTGGACCGTGGTTCTTTGTTCGATCATGTCGCGGAATTCGGCGTCCTGCTCCTTGTAGCGCTTCACGCGCTCGGCCACGTCGGGATGGGCCAGGATGCCCTCCACGGGCATGGAGCGGCACATGTCCACCAGCTCCATCATGAGCTGGTAGTTGCTGATGCGGTAGTCGCGGTAGCGGCCGAGCCCTGTGCGCGGGTCCATGATGAAGCTGAGGAGGATCCAGCCCTTGGGATTTTGAATCTCATCCACGGTCAGGTCGGCGCTGTCGCATCTATCCACGAAGCGCATCATTTCGTCCATGCTTTCGGGGAAGGTCTTGTGGCCGCCGTAATACTCCCAGACGACCCGGGCGCAGCTGGGGTATTCCTTCGAGGCGCCCTCGAATTGGAAATTGAAGTCCAGGCGCTCCTGCTCGCTGCTGTGATGGTCGAACCACAGGCCGCATCCCGGGGCGTAGGGCACGTTGGCCAGGATGTCGTTGTCAGTGACGTTGACCACCCCGTCCTGAACGTCTTTGGGGTGCACGAACTGCCATTCGTCCATGACGCCCGCTTCCTTGAGCAGGACGGCGCAGATGAGTCCGTCGAAATCCGATCTGGTCAGAAGCCGCATGCGTAGCCTCCCAAGCGAATTGACCGCGCCCTTGGCGGCGGCGGATCAGGCTACCGCAAGGGACCGAGACCTGACAATGCTTTTGTGTCACGCCCCGGAGGCTTTCCGGGTGATCGGCTGGGGAAATGCCATGGAAATTGAGACCATTACGGCCCGATAAAAAGCCACCCTACGCTTTTCCCATCGATTCCATCCGGTTAGGATGATTTTTTCGTGAAAGCGTGCTAGGAATGGATTCAACTGGGGCGCCAGGGTCCATCCGGTCCGGAAAAGCCGCCCCGAAACGCAGGGAGAAGCCGCATGCGCAGCGAAACCCGGGAGGGAGCGGTCCAGACGGTCAAGGAATTCCAGGAGCTCATGACCGCGACCCGCGCGTTTCGCGCGGCGCTGACAAAAGACGCCCTGGCCGGGCGCCCGCCTTCCGCTGCTGCCCTGGACGCCCTTGTTTCCTCGCTCGCCCGTCTGGAGGCCATCCCGCGCAGGGAGGGCAAGGCGGTCCTGGCGCTCGACGGCTCGGAACTGGCCGTGGACCTGGGCTATGAGACCGGGGAGCTCAAAAAGGACATCCTCTATTTCACGGCCGGAGAACGGGCCTTTCTCGACTATCTGGCCACGCTGCATCAGGATTTCAAGGAGCATGTGGATCAGGGCGTGAAGGCGCTTTCCGGCCTGCGCTTCCACTGCTTCATCACGGACCGCGACGGCACCACCAACAATTACTGCGGCCGCTACGACTCCTCCATCCAGTCCGCCTACAACGCGATCTTTTTGAGCCGGTTCGCCAAGGCCCGGGTGGAAAACCCCATGTTCATCACCTCCGCGCCGCTTCGCGCGCCGGGCATCCTGGACGTGAGCGTGAATCCCGAGGGGACGTTCATCTACGGCGCGTCCAAGGGCCGGGAGTTTCTCGATCTTTCAGGCGTCCGCCACGAGCATCCGATCCCCGGAGAAAAGCGCAAGATCCTGGACGCGCTGAACGCCCGGCTGCGCAAGCTGACCGCTTCGCCGGAATACGAAAAATTCACCCTGATCGGCTCGGGCCTGCAATTCAAGTTCGGCCAGAGCACGCTGGCCAGACAGGACATCGCGGGCTCCATCGGCGCGGAGGAATCCGAAGCCCTGCTCGCGCGCATCCGCGCCATCGTGGCCGAGCTCGATCCCGAGGGGCGGCATCTTCGCATCGAGGACACAGGCCTCGACATCGAAATCATCCTGACCGTCGAAAACGCCGGGGAGACCGGAAACGTGAAGGACTTCGACAAAGGCGACGCCGTGCGCCTGGTGACGAAAGCCCTGTCCATCGATCTTACGCGCGGACCGCATCTGGTCTGCGGCGACACGGCCTCGGACCTGCCCATGATCGAGGCGGTCCTGGCGGCGGCGAAGGACGTGCGCGCGGTCATGGTCACGCGCAAGGAGGAACTGGCCAGGCGCGCTCGCGCCCTGGTTCCGGACGCCCTCATCCTGCCGGAACCGGACATGCTGGCGGCCATGCTGAACGCCCTGGCTTCCTGACCGGCGTTCCGGGAAGAGGCCCGATGCGTGCGACAACCCCATAACCAGGCGGGAACGGAAACCAACGGACATGACGAGGCGCGGCCGCGACGAGGCCGGGCCGGAACGCAAACCAAGGGGGAATGATGCCTCTCGTTCACCTCAAGGGCGCGGTCTTCGACCTGGACGGCGTCATCACCAGGACGGCCAAGGTGCACGCCAAGGCCTGGGAAAACATGTTCAACGCCTTCTTGAAGGCCTACGCCGAAAAGGAGAACAAGCCCTTTTCGCCCTTCGATCCGCGCGACGATTACCAGCAATACGTGGACGGCAAGCCCCGCTACGAGGGGGTGAAAAGCTTTCTGGCCTCACGCGGCGTCCATCCGCCCTACGGCGACCCCTCGGACCCGCCCGGCGAGGCGACCATCTGCGGCCTGGGCAATCAGAAAAACGTGGAATTCCAGGCCATCATCAAAAAGGAAGGCCCCGAGGTCTTCCAAAGCTCGGTGGACTTCGTCAACGCCCTGAAGGAAAGCGGCGTACGGGTGGCCGTGGCCACCTCCAGCCGCAATTGCCAGATCGTGCTGGAAATGGCCGGACTGCTGGACCTCTTCGAGGCGCGCGTGGACGGTGTGGTCTCGGCGGACATGGGGCTTAAGGGCAAGCCAGACCCGGACATCTTCGTCACGGCCGCCTCCATGCTGGGGCTGCACCCCAGCGAATGCATGGTCACGGAGGACGCCATCTCGGGCGTGCAGGCGGGCAAGGCGGGCGATTTCGGCCTTGTCCTCGGCGTGGCCCGCAACACGCCCGGCGAACTTCTCAAGCGCTTCGGCGCGGACATCGTGGTGCGCGACCTCTCGGAAATCGATCGCGCGGACGTAGACCGCTGGTTCGCCAAGGGCGTCGAGGAGGACGGCTGGCGGCTGACCTACCAGGGCTTCGACCAGGGCGATGAAAAACTGCGCGAAACGCTCACCACGGTGGGCAACGGCTACATGGCCTCGCGCGGGGCCTTCGAGGGCGAGCGCGCCTCCTTTTCCTTCTACCCCGGCGTCTATATCGCGGGCGTCTACAACAACCCGGCGAGCCTGGTTGAAGGCCGCGAGATCGTGAACAACGATTTCGTCAACTGCCCCAACTGGACCTTGATCGAGCTGAAAATCGGAGCCGGGGAATTCACAAGCCCCCTGTCCCTGGAAATTTTGAGCTACCGGCACAGCCTGGACATGGCCCGGGGCGTGGTGGAGCGCTCCCTGGTCTGCAAGGACGAACTGGGACGGATCACCCGCATCCAGACCAGGCGCATCGTGAGCATGCACGCCCCGCACCTCGGCGCCATCCGCTACGACGTCACCCCCTGCAACTACTCCCAGCCCATCACCCTGCGCTCCTGCATCGACGGCGATGTGAAAAACGATGGGGTGCCCCGCTACCGCGGTCTCATCGGCGAACACCTGGAATACGTGGACGGCGGCGAAACCCGCGACGGCGTCTTCCTGCGCATGAAGACCACGGTCTCGGGCTATCACGTGATCATGCGGGCCAAGACCAGCCTGTACGAGAACAATGTCCCGCTCGCCTTGCGCAAGGCCTTTTACCGGGACAAGAACGCGGTGGGCGAGACCGTGACCATCGAGGCCAAAGAGAGCGCCGTCTATTCGCTGGAGAAAATCGTCTGCGTGGCCACCTCCATGGACAAAGGCGTCTGGGACCCGGCCGCCTTCGCCCGGGACGAACTCTCGAAAGCCAAGACCTTCCACAGCCTGTTCCTGCCCCATGCCCGGGCCTGGAAAGCCCTGTGGGACAAGACCGACATCCGCATCGAGGGCGACCGCTTCGTCCAGAAAACGGCGCGGCTGCACATCTTCCACCTCCTGGTCACGGCCTCGCCCCACAACGCCGACATCGACGCGGGCATGCCCGCCCGGGGCCTGCACGGCGAAGCCTACCGGGGCCACGTCTTCTGGGACGAGCTCTACATCCTGCCTTTTTTCGACATGCGCCTGCCAAACGTGGCCAAGGCCCTTCTCATGTACCGCTACAACCGCCTGGACGCGGCGCGCGAATACGCCAGGCAAAACGGCCACGCCGGAGCCATGTTCCCCTGGCAGACCGCCGACGAAGGCGGCGAGGAAACCCAGGAGCTGCACTACAACCCGGACTCCAAGACCTGGGGGCCGGACCTCTCCCGCCGCCAGCGCCACGTGTCCATCGCCGTGTTCTACAACGTCTGGCGCTACGCCTCCATCACCGGCGACCTGCGCTTCATCAGGGATTACGGCGCGGAAATCATGCTCGAAATCGCCAGGTTCTGGGCGGACATCGCAACAAAAGACGAAACGGACGGCAAATACCACATAAGCGGCGTCATGGGGCCGGACGAATTCCACGAAAAACTGCCCGGCTCGGACGAACACGGCCTACGCGACAACGCCTACTCCAACGTCATGACCGTGTGGCTTCTGGAAAAGGCCCTGTCCCTGGTGGAAAAACTCCCCAAAAGCGCGCTCACCCGCATCATGGACCGCACGGGCTTCCGGCTCGAGGAAACGGAGAAATGGAAGGACATCGCCCACAACCTCAACGTGATCGTGAACGAGGACGGGGTGATGGCCCAGTTCGACGGCTATTTCGAGCTGAAGGAGCTGGACTGGGAGCGCTACAGAAGCAAATTCTACAGCGTCGCCCGCATGGACAGAATCCTCAAAGCCGAAGGAGACTCGCCGGACCGCTACAAGGTGGCCAAACAGGCGGACGCCCTCATGCTCTACTACGTGCTCGCGCCGCAAACCGTGAAACGCATCCTGGACCAGCTCGGCCACAAGACCCCGGACGCGCTCACGCTGCTCAAGGTCAACTACGACTACTACGAAAAGCGTACCAGCCACGGTTCCACGCTGTCGAAAGTGGTCCACTCCGTGGCGGCCTCCTACCTGCAAAACGGCGGGCCGGTCTGGGACTGGTTCATGGAAGCCATGCGCTCGGACATCTACGACACCCAGGGCGGCACTACGGTGGAAGGCGTGCACACCGGCGTCATGGCCGGAACGCTGGACGTGATCACCCGCTACTTCGCGGGCGTGCAGCCCTACGGCGAATCCTTGTGCGTCAACCCGCACCTGCCCGCCCACTGGAAACTCTTAGCCTTCAAAATCCGCTACAAAAAAACCTGGTACTATTTCGAATTCACCAAGGACGCCCTGAACCTCGCCATAGACGCCAAAAGCGAACGCCGGGTGTCGGCGCGCATCAAGGACAAACGGATCACGCTGATGCCGGGACAGAGAAAGGAAGTGAAGCTGTCGTGAATGCGATACCTGCCTCCGGCGGCTTAAGAACCTTTTAAGGAAAGGTTCTTAAGCCGCCGGAGGCGCTTATCAGCTCGCGACGGGGCTACTGCAGCGAGTCCTCGGGTTCGGGCGAGGAAGCCTTCAGTTCTTCGCGCAGGGGCTCGTAGTACATGGCGGACTTGGTGGCGTTGGTTTTTTTGTTGTATTTGATCTTGAGCCGGATGCCCTTTTCCGGGAATTCCCAGGACATCACGGTCCAGGCGCCGTCCTCGCTGACCTTGGGCTCGCCGCCGTTCCTTATGGCCACCTGTTTCACGATCTCGAAGTCGTCGTTGAAGGTCTGGGTGATCCTGGCGTAGAGCTTGCCGTTGATGAAGGCGTAGACCAGGATCGGGGCCAGCCGCTCGTGGATGCCGAATTTGCACGGCCCGGTGAAGTTGTAATAGGAAACGCCGTCCTTTTCCTTGAACTTGATGAAATACCCCTCGGAATCAAGCTCGCTCAAGGATTTCCCGAACTGCGGGTCCTTGCAGTCGTACGTCTCCGCATACGCTGTCGAAACGAAAAACGCGGCCAGACAAACGGCCGCAATCCACAATCTCTTCATCGCGCCCTCCTCGGCAGATCGGAAGAGCGTCGTGTAGGGAAAGAGTGTAGATCTCGGTGG
>CALGYO010000065.1 GCA_937934715.1 uncultured Desulfovibrionaceae bacterium
TCGGTGTCGAACAGGGCCTCGGCCAGGGTCTTGCACAGCTCGGTCTTGCCCACGCCCGTGGGGCCCAGGAAAATGAACGAGCCTATGGGCCGGTTGGGATCCTTGAGCCCGGCCCGGGCGCGCAGCACCGCGTCGGCCACGGCCTGGACGGCCTCGTCCTGGCCGATGACCCGCTCGTGCAGGGTGTCCGCCAGACGCAGCAGCTTCTCCCGCTCGCCTTCCAAAAGCCGCGTCACCGGGATGCCGGTCCAGCGGGAAATGACCATGGCCACGTCGTCCGGCCCCACTTCCTCGCGCACCATGCGCTGTCCGCCCGCCGCCTTGTCGATGGCGGCTTCCTGTTCGGCCAGCTCCCGTTCCAGGCGGTTCAGGGTGGAATACTTGAGTTCCGCCGCCCGGTTCAGGTCATAATTGCGCTCGGCCTCCTCGATCATGAGCCGGGTGCGCTCGATCTCCTCCTTCAGGCGCCGCAAGCCGTCGATGGCGCCCTTCTCCTTTTCCCACTGGGTCAGATAGCCGGACTGGGTTTCCTTGAGGTTGGCCAGCTCCTCCTCCAGCTTGTCCAGACGCTCCCGGGAGGCCTTGTCCGTCTCCCGGCGCAGGGCCTCGCGCTCGATCTCGAGCTGCATGATCTTGCGGTTGGCCTGATCCAGCTCGGCGGGCAGCGAATCGATCTCCGTGCGGATCATGGCCGCGGCCTCGTCGATGAGGTCGATGGCCTTGTCCGGCAACTGCCGGTCGGAGATGTAGCGGTTGGACAAAACCGCCGCCTCCACGATGGCCGAGTCGCTGATGCGCACGCCGTGGTGCACCTCGAAGCGTTCGCGCAGGCCCCGCAGGATGGAGATGGCGTCCTCCACCGAAGGCTCATCCACCATGACCGGCTGGAAGCGCCGCTCCAGGGCCGGGTCCTTTTCGATGTATTTGCGGTACTCGTCGAGCGTGGTGGCGCCGATGCAGTGCAGCTCGCCGCGCGCCAGCATGGGTTTCAGGAGGTTGCCCGCGTCCATGGAGCCCTCGGTCTTGCCCGCGCCCACGATGGTGTGCAGCTCGTCGATGAAGAGGATGACGCCCCCTTCCGACTGCTGCACTTCCTTCAGCACGGCCTTCAAGCGCTCCTCGAATTCGCCCCGGTATTTGGCGCCCGCGATGAGCGCGCCCATATCCAGGGCGAAGATGGTCTTTTCCTTGAGTCCCTCGGGCACGTCCTTTTTCACGATGCGCTGGGCCAGTCCCTCCACGATGGCGGTCTTGCCCACGCCCGCCTCGCCGATGATGACGGGGTTGTTCTTGGTGCGGCGCGAAAGGATGCGGATGACCCGGCGGATTTCCTCGTCCCGGCCGATGACCGGGTCGAGCTTGCCGCTTTTGGCCTCCTCCACGAGGTCCCGGCCGTACTTTTTCAGCGCCTCGTAGGTGCCTTCGGGATCGGCTGAGGTGACGCGCTGGCCGCCGCGTATCTGGGTCAGCGCGGTCAGGACCTTTTCCGTGGTCACGCCGAACTTCTTGTTGAGCTTTCCGGCCAGGCTTCCCGGCGGCTCGGACAGGATGGCCAGGAACAGGTGCTCCACGCTGACGTATTCGTCCTTCATGTTCTTGGCCAGGTCCTGAGCCTTGACCAGGGTCTCGTTCAGGCGCGGGGTCACGTAGATCTGGCCGGGCTGGACGCCCGGGCCGCTCACCCTGGGCAGCCTGCCGAGCTCTTTTTCCAGCTCGGCCGTATAGGCCTTGGGATCAAACCCGGCCTTTTCCACCAGACCGGGAATGAGGCCCTGCTCCTGGGTCAAAAGGGCCAGGAGCAGATGCTCCACGTCCACCTGCTGATGCCCCAGGCGAATGGCCGTCGCCTGGGCCTCGGATATGGCTTGCTGCGATTTTTGCGTGAACTTGTTGAGATCCATATATTCTCCTTGAAAAACCGTATGTAAAGGACCGGACGAACGGGCCGCCGGTCCGGGAAGGCGTGGCCGGGCGCGGCCTTACAAGAGCCTGTGCAGCTCGCGCACCTTGTGCTCCAGGTATTCCACCCGTTCGAGCAGATCCACGATGATGCTCGCGCCGGACAGGGTGATCTCAAGATCCCTGGCGATCCTGGCCAGTTTGCGCGTCCGGTACACGTCCCGGGCGCTGAAGAGCATGGCCTGACTCATGGTGCGCACCGGGCTTATCCAGCCCATTTCGATAAGCTCGCCCAAAACGGAGGGGTGCAGCCCGGTCAATTCCATAAGCTCCGAAAAGGCGAGCAGTTCGGATTTCACGGGCGCGGTATCCGTAACGATCATTTTTATGTTCATCCCCATTCTCCCGCGCGTCAGAACGTTCTCGGGTTGAAGCTCGATGCGGCGGCCAGTTTTTCCCACAGTTCGCGTTCCTCGCCGCTTATGTTTTGCGGCGTCTGGATCATGATGCGGATGAGCTGGTCGGCCCGTTTGCTTTTCCCGCCGAGTCCCTTGCCCGGGATGCGCAGCTTGCGGCCGCTGCCGATGCCCGCCGGGACGTTCATTTCGATGGCGCCGTCCAGGGTGGGCACGCGCACCTTGGCGCCAAGGGCCGCCTCCCAGGGCGCAAGCGGCAGATCCAGGATGACGTTGCCGTCCTCCAGCTTGAAAAGCTGATGCGGCAATATCTTGACCTTGAGATAGAGATCTCCCGCATTGCCGCCGCCGGAGCCGGGATTCCCCTGGCCGGAAAGGCGGATTTTCGAGCCGTCGCGCACCCCGGCCGGTATGTTCACCTGCAGGGTTTTGGCGCTCAGCCTGGGGGAGCCGTCTGGCCCTATGCCCTGCTCCTGCAAGGTGATGGACTTGGAGCCGCCCTGATAGGCCTCCTCCAGGGTCAGCTCCAGCGAGGCCTGGGAGTCGCCGCCGCGCCTGGGGCCGCGCGAAAAACCTCCCCCCCCGAAGCCGCCGAAATTCCCTTGCTGAAAGCCGCCGAAGCCGCCCGTCCCGGAGCGGCCTCCACCGGCGCCGCCATGGCCGCCCACCCCGCCGAACAGGATTTCAAAGAAATCGCTGAACGCGCCGGAGTCGAACTGCTGGCCGCCCGGTCCGCCATCGAAATGATAGCGGATGTTCTCGTAACCTGGAGGCGGCTGAAAATTCTGACCGTCCTTCCAGTTGGGGCCAAGGGAGTCGTAGAGGCGCCGCTTTTCGGCGTCCTTCAAGACCTCATTGGCCTCGTTGAGATCCTTGAACTTCTTCTCGGCCTCGGGATCATTGGGATTGAGATCCGGGTGGTATTTCCTGGCGAGCTTCTTGTACGCCTTGGAAATCTCCTCCGCAGAGGCCGATTTGGTAACGCCAAGGATTTTGTAATAATCTTTATATTCCACGCTCATAAAAGAATGCGCTCCTTTTTCGGCGGCCGGGTCGTCCCGGCAAGTTTACATAATAATCCCGGGTTCAATACCGTCAAGCATCCCGGCTGATTATCATAACGCAATGGCGTACAAATAAGATACTCCAGCCCGTGGACAAAGGCCATACGCAAGGTCCGGCTCTTTGGAAAAAGGACGCGGGCGGGAGGTATCCGGCCCGCTTTCACCCTGTCCCGCCGGTTGCGCCCCGGGCCGGTTCACAGTAGTTTGCCCCCCGGAGGCCGCGCATGTCCGATTCCGTCAACCAGCCTTTCAAGAAACTGAAGGGGCTGAAGGTCAAAAAAAAGCAATACGTTCCCGAACCGAAGCCGAAGCCGGTCCAGGCCCCCGTTCCGCCCCCGGAAGACGAGGAAGAGGCCTTCGCCAGGGCCATGGCCGGGGTCAAACCCATGGAAGGGGAAACAAAAGGGCGCGACCTGGTCCCGGGCGCCCAAAAGCCCGCCCCCGCTCCGGCCGACCCGGACGCGGAAGTCAGGAGCAAGCTGCTCGATCTGGTGGCGGGAAACGTGGAATTCGAGCTGGAATTCTCCGACGAGTACGCCCAGGGCTTCGTGCGCGGCATCGATCCCAAGATCTTCCGCCAGCTCAAGGCCGGAAAATTCTCCCCCGAGGCCCATGTCGATCTGCACGGGCTCAACAGCGACCAGGCCAGAGCGGCGGTCCTGCACTTCGTGCACGAGCGCTACCTTCAGGGCAAGCGCTGCCTGCTCATCATCCCCGGCCGCGGAC
Organism: uncultured Desulfovibrionaceae bacterium; assembly: GCA_937934715.1. Classification (GTDB taxonomy): domain Bacteria; phylum Desulfobacterota; class Desulfovibrionia; order Desulfovibrionales; family Desulfovibrionaceae; genus CALGYO01. The sequence continues at coordinate 4,106 of CALGYO010000065.1, forward strand.
TCAATTCCCCCGGCGGCTACCCCATCCTCAAAAAGGAAATCGAGTCCTGGCTCACCCGCGACCCCCTGCGCCGGGTGGTCCTGGCCTTCTGCACGGCGCTTCCCCGCCATGGCGGCGCGGGCGCCCTCTACGTGCTCCTGCGAAAATACAAGAAAACCCAGGGCAAGGTGCGCTGGGAAACCTTCTGGGACGAGTTCGAATAGCCGGGAGTGAAACGCCCCGGATCAATCCCCGCCAGCGGCCGCGCCTCCCGCGTTCCAGGGCGCGTATTCCCGCAACATCTCCGGCCAGCGCGCCGCCCAGGCCTCGTCCGCGTGGCCCAGCCCCGGCGCGACCACCAGCCGGGCGGGCGCGTCCGGTCCCAGACGGTCGAGATAGGACCGCGCCACCGCCTGGGGACAGATCGCGTCCTTTTCCCCCACGAGGTGGGTCTGGGGCGCGGCGGCGAGATAGGCCGCCCTGTCCGCCGGATTGAGGGACCCGGACAGGGGGCTCAGCCCATGCAGGGTGGTCCAGGCGGCGATGTCCAGATTGCCGCCGAGCGTCATGAAGCCCTCCACGTCGTCCCGCGAGGCGCAAAGAAGCGCCGCCATGGCGCCCCCTCCCGAAAACCCCACAAGCCGCACGCGCGCCGCGCCGGTCTCCCTCTTGGCCTCATCGATGGCCAGGCTTAGGGCCTCCACCACCTCGGGGGCGTAGCGGTCCCCTGTCCAGTAGCGAACCGGGCAGCGCGCAAGTTCCTCAGGGCTCAGATACTGGCAGGGCCTGGCCAGGTACAGGACATTGGGCGAGGGGTCGGCCGCCGCCAGCGACAAGGCCAGGGGAACCGTCGGCGTGGGGTCTTTCGAGGGGGTGAGCCGGTTCAGCCAGGAATTGCCGTCGCCTTCGATATAGACCATGAGCGTTTCGCCTGGGCCTGTTTTTTCGAAGGCCTTGAGGGTGAAGGCCCCGGCCTCATAGGAGCGCGGGGAAAGACCGGCCTGCCGGGCGATGGCTGCGGCCGTCTCCCGGCCGTCCTTGCGAGGTGAAAGACCGGCGCAGCCCAGGCAGGCGAGAGACCAGACCGCAAGGAGGAGCAGGGTCGCGAGGGTCGCGCCCCGAGGTGGCGTCCCGCCCCGTCCGCGCCCCCATGAACGATCTTTCATGAAAAAAGCCTCCACGAATCCTCAACCCTGTATTAGTATGAAAGCATCCTCAACCTTCAACAAGAGGAGCGTTCATGGAAAAGCGCATTTCGTTCACCAAACAGGAAAACGCCCTGCTGCCGGGGTTCCGGCAGCGCATGAACCAGGCCGAATCCACGGAGGACATCAGGAAATTCTTCGCCCAGTCCATGGCGGAACTGATCGGCAACTGTCTGCAAGCCGATGTCGGCTGGAAGTACGAGGATATCCGCCTCGATCCCGAGTCCGGCCAGGGCTACGCCGTATCGGCGCGTCTGGCGGAGCATCCGATCTTCGCCGAGGCCTACGCCTCCTCCGACCTGCCCCGCATCCTCGGCGATCTTGCGGCCACGGCCGTCAACGACTTCAAGCATCTCGCCAAGAATCCGGCCAAGACCAACGCAAAAATGTACCCCGTTCCAGACCGGGTTTCCCGCTGACCGGCCGGTTCTCTCCTCCTTCCCATTCCGGGGCGCCAGACGGCGCCCCGTCGCTTACTCCCCGTTCCTTTATCGAAGGTAGAGAGATGCGCCCCTGCGGCGCCCCGTCGCTTTTTCCCCGTTCCTTTATCGAAGGTAGAG
>CALGYO010000066.1 GCA_937934715.1 uncultured Desulfovibrionaceae bacterium
GCACGTCCGGATCTGTGGGGGGCGGGGGAAGAGCACTTCCCTCGTCTACCCGACCAAAGGTAGTCACTCTAACTACAAGCGCAGCCGCCTGCGTTTTTAGAACAAATGATTTCAGGTAGATGGGAATTGTAAAATCAGAAGAGAAAGGCACTCAAACCAAAAGCGCAGCCACCTGCGTTTTTAGAACATGTGACTATGGCTTGAGGAATAATACCGAGTGTCAGAATAGAACTGGATATTGTTTTAATCATGATCTTTGAACAGAGTGGTTGCAGTCTCTTTATCTTTGAACAGCCTAGAAGTATTAGGAATGACTATCCTCGTTATCGTTTGTGTTTTTTAGCAAAATTGAAACACAAAAGGGATAAAGTCCAAATCTCTCCGGTCTTTATCCCTCTTTAATACACGACTATTAATCAAATATAACGTCAAGCTTTTCATGTTCCTTCGTTATTAGTTCTTCAAGCTCCAGAAAATACAAAATGTTTGCCATTATGCGTGGCTCTACAAACCCATCCACAAAGAAATCATCTTCCACATAACCAAGCTTAGCATTGATATGCTCATAAAAATCGCTTCTATATTCATACGTTGCGAGACCATATTCTCCTTTCTTATACTTGGTCTTTTCATACTTTGGAACATACAGCGTATGCGTTTTGTCAAGTTTTGGCTCTTTAGAGTTCCAGTACAGAATCTTTCCACGTTCAGCATATTTCTCCCAGCTTGTTGAGTCACAAGAGTAGGCAGGAACATGCATAATTAAATTAGGCGAGGTCATCCCCAATATGTGTGTTTTTACGCCATCTTTTGAATATATTTTTTCGACAGCATTAAAAAGTACTTCGAGGTCCTTTCTGTTTTGCTTTTTACACTGACCAATGGCTATAGTTTTGTGACCACGATTAAGGTAATAATCTATTTCATGATTGTCGAGGTTATGTACGACAGGAACAACCCTAACGCCATTGTCTTCCAGGTCTATTAGCCTGTCAATGTTGTGATCAAAACTTTCATGATCAAATCGATCATCCATGCTAAATAGCATATCGTAATCGTCTTGAGTTACTGAAGCATATCCCTTAAATCCTGCAAACAGCTGCTCAGCAGCTTCTTTATAAACAGCCCCTTTAAACCCCTTCTTTACAAGGCTGTATGCCCCACAATCGAGAATTAAACTGTTTATTTTATCTCTATGAACTTTCGTAAACTGTTCAGGATCATTCAAGCCATAATATGTTAGCAGAACATTCGGTTTATACGCTGGATTAATCTCACTTAATTTAATGAGATCATTCACTTTCATGGAAGAGAGATATATTTTCATGAGAGTTCCTTAAAGAGGGCTCCCCTTTCATAAGAAGAGCCCTCTTATAGTTAAGCAGTCTTGTCGAGCTTGTTGCTCAGCTTTTCTTTCATGCTCACGAGATCAGCAATCAATTCGTTAACTTCTTCAGGGGTAATGCCTTCAAAATCTTCACCTGAAGCGATCATGGTCTTTAATGACTTCCTCAAGGTCGTAATCTGGACCTTCATGTTGGGAATCGAAACCTTGGTCTTGCTGTCAGACGTGTCCGACTCTTTCGACTTCGCAACGGTTTCGGGGGTAACACCCTTCGCCTTATCCCAGTTGCCAGCATTCGCAATGACCTGTTTCAGGAATTCAACCACGGAAGTGTCTCCATGATCTTTTTTCATCTGGGCCAGTTCTTTGCGCTTGTCCTTGGAGAAGGTGCCACTATTTGCCAAATAATCTTTCATAAGCTCCAAGCCAATGATGACTTCCAGCTTTTGAAGCTTCTGAACCTCATTAACTGCTTCAAAGTGTTCTCTGCGTTCGGCTTCTGAAGCTTCTTTATCAAGTTTTTCGAGATAATGCTTAATAGGATCATCTCCTAAAACAGCTTTATCTTCCACCGAAAGGGCCTTCAGCGAAGAACCAAAATCAGCCAGGATTTCAATTCCGAGATAAGTATAGCTTTCAATGTTCGGCAACAAAGCAATGTTGCTCCACTTTTCAAGCGACCTTTTGCTAATTTTAAAAGGTTTAAGGATATTTTTTTTCGACCACTCCGTCCAGTCGTTGTGAGCAGCGCGCTTTTCTTTCAACTTGTTAACGATCAAGCCCATCCTGATACTAAGAACAACAGCAACGTTATTGACCTTGCCCATAACTTCTTCGAACCGGATGTTCTGCGACTCAAGATTCTTGAGCAGGTCTTTCTCGTCCATATCCTTGAAACTAGCATTCATGGTATGCATCATATCGGAAATGCTAAAATTGCTAGCCGCTTCCTTGTAATCCTCAGGGATTCCACCAATGCCGCCGGTGTGACCGTGTAATTCTTGAAACATCAAGCTTTTAGCAAATTCTTCACCCGAAATATTCTTGTTTTCAAGGCTGTTGACCAAAGTATGGTCAAAATTGTCAGAAACACGGTAGCTCTGCTTCAAAAGCTCTTCAGGAGTCTTAGTAACCCTTCCGGTGTTACCACTTTCCTGAGTGATAGCCGGTCCGCCAGTCTGACCAACATTACCAGTACTGCCAGTCATTCCCTTGCTCATTTCTTCGCTCCCACTGTTCTTTTCATTAAAAGTGCTCATTTTAATCTCCCCAGATTAGTTTTAGCCACCATATGTAATGTACATTTAATGGCTAGTTAAAGTTAATCCCTCACCCAATCTAATTCACCTCTTTGCTACTAGCGTGCCAAAGTCAATTTTGGCTAAAACAGTGGAGTCCCCCAAAAGTTTGCTAAAATTCCCGTCAATATTCCGTCTAAGAGAGCATTTTCGTGTGGCTTTAAAGGATTCCTTCAAAGTTAGTATGAAATATAATTTCTTGAACGGTATAAAAGTTTGTATTTTTACTAATTGCTCGACGCTCCTTATGAATTCCGAAAATACAAATTTTTATACGACCTCTTTGGGAGGCAAAAATAGACCTTTTAAAGGGCTCTCAAGGAGGATTTGATAATCAGTATCAAATGCCAATTTTTTGAATCGACATGTTGACCTTGGGGGGAGTCAAAAAAAGGACCTAAAATATAAAATTTTGTACAAAGGTGGGCCTGAGAGGATTTTGTGAATATAACAGTTGAAAATGATTCAGAAAATTAGGAAAGTCTAAGTAGCCTGTAGTACAAAAATAAATTTTGAATCCGTCTATCGTAATAAATCGGCGAAGGTCCTGAGGCGTTTCAATAAATACGAAAAGGAAAAGTCACCAAAACCAAAAACGCAGCCACCTGCGTTTTTAAAATGAATGATTTCAGCTTGATAGTTGTTTAAAAACCAGGAGAGGGAGTTATCTGGACAAAATACGCAGCCGCCTGCGTTTTTGAAATCAGTGATTAAGACTGATGGAAAATTGGCGTGTGGTAATCGTTCGGGGCGTTCATATATAATGAGTTAATAGGGATAGGGGTGATATTAGATCATGGGACATTGCCGAGGCCCCAGCTGATGTCTCAGTGGATGCGCCGTTCAAGAGCAAGATCTAGTCATTTCCCACTGACACCCCTGTTTTGGACCCTGGGTGCTGAAAAATCATATGCTTTTATTTTCTGATTTACCACTTCGTATAGTATTTCGTCCTAAAATCTCTCGCGATTCCCCACCTGTCCCAAGAAATTCTTTTAAGATGAACCTTTGGTAATATTTTTAAGTACTCACTTGCTATTTCTAAGTTTTCATTTAAGCTCTTTTGAGTAATTGAAAACACCAGGAGGAAATATGTCTATATCATTTGACGCTGATAAGTTTCGTTCGATGATTGAAGCTGGTCAAGATGCTGCTGAAATATGTGCTTCTTTCAAGATAAACAAGGTGAGATTGAAAAACTATCTCACAAAACTCATGTTGATGGATGAGAAGTTTTATAAAATCGAAGGGATGGGCGTTAGAATAACGAATCCCAAAGTGACGAAGTTGGGACTCAAGCTGTCCGTTTCAAAGATGAAATCCTATGGATTCGCTATTGGGGACGAAATTTCCATTTCTAAACAAGCTGATGGCGAAATTTTGATCAAGAAAAAATAGCTGCCAGATCATCTCATGGGGTAAGGGCAGGTGAAAATCTGTCCTTTTCCCTAAAACGAGTCGTTCTTTTTCTTGTTTTTGTTCTCCTCGTATCTCTTGTATTCTTTCTCAGTAAAATTGTACGTGTAAACCAAGCTTCCAAAATTTGTTTCATAATCTATTGTTAATTCGATTCTAATTCTTTTCCCGTTCCAAATGCATGAATAGTTGTCGAAGTCTTCATCGTGCATCTGGCAAGCGCCATATTTGCCTTTGAGCAGTGTATATAGTCGATTCCAGCTACATTTCGAGCCTTTTACAGTAATTTTGTATATCCTTCCACGGAATGTCTGGTAGAGAATCTTGTCCAACGGCTCATGTTCAATTATCAAGTCTTCGTCGTCTTTGACATAAATATCAATGACTTCATTCACTTTGGAGTAATGTTTGATGTTTTTGATAACTGAATAATAGCTATCAAATCGAATTCCCCTAAAATCAAGTGGTTCTTTGAAAGTGTCAGCGCAAAAAGCATTACTGGAAACGAACGTTACCGCCAGTAGTATGAAAATAATCTTGATATTCATGGCGTTAATCTGATATTTTCTTGCAGTAAATTGGTTTGCTGATTCCACTTATGTTCAAAATGTACCGATTCCCCTTCTTTAAGACGGTTGCTAACGGTCCATTTAAGTCCCTTTCAAGCGAATAGTAGCTGGTAAGGCTCTTATACATTTCGCCATGCATGGTATGGAGGATCATTCCGGTTCGAATCCCGTCCGCTTTCGTAATCGTATCCGTCAGCTGGGTATACTTGTCGAGTTTTTGGCTATGTGAATTTACTGGAATCATTAGGGTAATCGCAAATAGCGTAATCAGGAATATCCTTTTCATTTCAAGCTCCAATTTTCAGATATCTTATTGACCCGTGCTCTAACCGTGGCCTTTCGGGTAAAGTATTATGTGGTAAAATTGACAGATTGTAAAGTTTACTGTATATTTTTAAGCAAAATGAATGCCAAGCCTGCTTAAAAGGTTGGTGGATTGGCCCTAGATTGTCCAAAAAGGACGGTCTCATGGGCGACATTCTCAATGATTTCGGAAAACGGATGCGGTTTCTGCGACGGACAAAGGATTTGACCCAGGAACAGCTGGCGGAACGAGCAGGGTTGTCACTCCAGAGCGTGGGTGAAATCGAAAGAGGCAGGGGGAATCCGACGTTGGTGAATGTAGAGCGCTTATCAGCAGCCCTTGAGGTCGATTTGATCAACCTTTTTGATTTTGGGGACGTGGGGTTGACCAAGGAGCAGGCCGTTAAAGAGCTTTTATCCCTACTGGATGGAGCGACAGACGACCAGGCAAAGGCCATGCTGACCATGGCCCGGGTTTTGATGCAAAAGTAGGGTTGGTACGTTTTCAGCATCGAAGTGATTTGTTAAATAATATCATGAAATTATTCGTCTTCAGGGAGACAGATGGTTAAAACAGGCTCTCCCTCGTCTCCTGGGCCGATAACAGCCAGGACCGTGATCCTTTCAGACCTCCCTGGCTTCATCAGAAACAGCACGTCGAAGATGATCCTGATTTCGCCCCGGTGGGTATGGGCGGCGGCCTGGGTCATCATGAACAGATCATGCAACCGTCCTTCAACGGATTGGCCTTCTCCCTCGAGTCCATGAGGTGGGGTGACGTACTGGTTGAACAGGTTATCCCCAATAGCCACCGGGATTTTGAAACCTGCCTGTTTCGCTTTCTGGGTTACGTCAATTAGAACTCCATCTTCAATTGCTTGTTTTCTACTGTAGCAGTAGATAATAGGCCAATCGTTGAAATCGTTACTCATTGTTCTTCTTCTTGGATTCAGGGTTCGTAATTTCTTCAATTTTATTGCGAAAGATGGAGCAAAGAGCTAATCCTACTTCAGCATAAGCTCTGGGTAATGGACCGTTGTCTTCTAAAGACGTTTTATCCATGATTATAAAGAGTTGTTCGATTGGTCTGAATGCATTTATGAGCTGATCTTTGTCGTCAGTCATAGGGTCTCCTTCTGAGCAATAGTTTAGGGGCCAGAAGGAGATTATCCTGGACCAAGGGGCCGGTCACTTGTGGATCAGGAGGGAATGGGAAGAATCTGTCCCTGTTGGAAAAGGGCACTGGCGGGGTAGAAGTCACTCAAACCAAAAGCGCAGCCGCCTGCGTTTTTAAAATTAACAATTTCAGCTGGATGAAAACGGCCAAAAGTTCAGGGACTTCGGCAAAATCATCCAATTAGCCTTTAAATTTCAGGCATTAGATACTTGAACTGGGAACAAGTTCAGAATATTGTAATCTAAAGAGGTTTTGATTCAATTTGCGAGTTCGAATATGCAAGGTTGACGAAATTACATGTGAAAATCTGTGGCGATCAAAGGTTAGGTATTGATTTAGGCTTGAGTAAAAATGAGACTTTTTTACCAACAATGAATGAGAACAGATAATGAATTCAAGTGAAATTTATCAATTAACGTATTCGATTATAGGATCCGTAGGATGTGCATCTGTAATCATTCTCGGATTAAGTAGCTGGCTTGGCAAGGTATGGGCTAATAGAATCCTAGAAGAAGAAAAATCTAACTACGCAAAAGATCTTGAAATTATAAAAGCGCAAGTACAAAGAGAAAGCGATAAGCAACGAATTACATTTTCAATGTATTTTGAAGGGCAGTTCAAATTTTATAATGAGCTCTGGATGTCTTTAGCTGACCTCAATGAAAAAACAGAAAAACTTTGGGATGATGCTTCTAAAGAAAATCTAAAGCATTTTGTAAAATCAATAAAAACAGCTAAAAAACAGCTTGAAAGCAAGGCCATAATGATTGAAAGAGAACACTATTTGAAGCTTCATGAAATTTTAACTGCATTTGAAAACTATCAAATTGGAAAAGAAAAATTAATCCAATCTAGACGATTTGATTATGTAGATTTTTATGATATTGAAAGACTTATTAAAGATAATGGTGAACATAAAGAAATAATAAACAAATTGTTGTATTCAATTCTTGAAGCCATGCAAAATCAAATTAGCGGTAAAGTTCAAATACGAACTAACAACTAATAACACCAGAAGACCAAGTAACAGTGTTCTTCGGATGAACTTGCAACATAATAGGTTCATAAAGCAAGGTTTTCAATTATCTATAACCATCCTGGCAAGCGGATATCTATAATTTTTTGTATGCCGATTATAACATTGAGCAAATATGACTTGTCCTGACTTATTAAACAACTCCGTGAAATAACATGTAGTTTACACTAGAGAGGGAATATGGCTGAGACTGCAAACATAGCTAAGATGGCGGAACTTATTAGCAAAGAGATTTTTACCTACTTGAATTGGGAAATATCTGGACCGTTAAACGAAAACACACCATGCGTTGATGAATCACATGAAAGCAAAACACATCCGGCCGATGTTGTTTTTCGGTATGCTGAGCCATATGAAGATAAAATTACACACGTTTTGTGCGACCTAAAAAGTTATTCTAAAGACACTATTAAGGCAGAAAAAATACATTCAGCTATTGATAGCCTTAATAAAGCATTGAGCTGTGCTAGAAAAAATATTTCCTGGAAAGACAAGTATATACTTACAGAAAAAAACATAAACATAAAAGGCATGCTTTTCATATATAATCACGATAATACATATGACGAAGATTTTTTTAAATTGTTTAGAAAAGCAACTGAAAAGGTTGCCATAGACAAAGGAAACGTTATTTCAATTGTTGGACCCAAAAAAATATTGTATTTGGCCAATATTGCAGCAAATATTAGATCTCTAAGAGGTGAGAAGCAACTGACAGACGAAGAATACGGTTTTTTTTATCCAGAACAACCTGTTCGAAAAATCTACCATGATCAATCTAGCTTGCCTTTAACTGTTGAACAACTGGGCGGATCTTTTCATATTTTAAGATATTCATCAAATATTATGACAACTATAACCAATGGGCTTGATGTTTATCTTGAGGATAAACTATGTGAGCTTGAAAATTTTCAGCATTTATTTGATTATTTAAGGAAATATAATTGTTTGCAAAGCTTTAATCGAATTAGGATTTTTGCACCTTTTTCTCGAGAAAGTACACATACAAATTATGATAAAGCCTTAAGAATATATGGCGAGACTGTTGATGAAAATTTTGCAAAAAAAATTACTCCAATGATATCTTACGTTCATATGCATAGAGTTGTCCCACAATTTTTTAGCCAAGAAATAGGTATGCGAGATGAGTAGAAAATTCCATATCACCTCTCTTGATATTTTTGACACCCTAATGGCAAAGGGGAGAAAGATCGGCATTGATGGTCTTATGAATATGGCAAAAAACAAATATATATTAATTTCAAAGGGTGACGATAAAGAAAAATTAGCAGAATATGTTTCACAATTACCGTATGACTATGATGATATAGTGGCGTTATATGAAATCATTGAACAGGACACGAGGAGAGAAAAGCTTTCAACAATACAGATTAAAAAGAAAATGGAGTATGATCATATTCAAGAGGCTGTAGATAGTTTGTCGACACAATTGGCGAATTGTGGAGAACACTTAAGTATTAAAAGCAATCCAAACCAGCCCGTGTTATTTTTGGAGTATGAATACAAAGATGTTGATTTTGGTAAGGCAACAATGCTTCAAGAGACCACATTGAGAGATCGCATAGAGTTTTCGCTCAAAAAAACTGATTTGACTGACGTGAGATTCGCAGCTAATCAAAAATGCAAAGATTTGATAGATAGAATTATTAAGGAAATAGAGCAAATATCAAAGAATAGCATAGACGTCGATGAAATAGAACTCTCGCATATATCTGATGGTGGAAAGCGCAATCGATTCTTTTTCTCCCTAATTAGTGCAATACCGGGATTAGAATTAGACGATGTTTCTGGTGTCAAAATATCTAAAAGTAACGACTCGTTAACTGTAGAAGATGAAATTAAAGAACTCGCTGGCGATGACGTTGAAAATGATGCTATGGCAACAAAAGAGTTGACAGGATTTATCAAAGAAGTTGCGATTAAAGGACGTGCGCTTTTAAGCCAAAAAGAATATCAAGATTTTGTAAGTAAAGGTTTTTATATTTCTAACATTGTTTGGAAATCTCTTGATAAAAATATTGAACCCAATTTGTTGGTTGAATTTGAGGCAGGATTTTCAAACCACCAAGAATGCAAAGGTTTTCAATATGCTGTTAAAGGTGCCTATAGTTACAAAAAGAATGAATCTATTTATTCAACAACACGAAAACCACTCACTGAACCTGACAAGTTAAAATACAAATCAATGTTAGAGGAGTCTGCGCGAAGGTCAAAGAAGGAAGCTTCACATGAAGAAATTTAAATTCATACCGTATTCTTTTACACTGAGTTGGGATGAATTTATTTCGAACATTATGGATGCTAAGTATACTGAAAAAGAAGCAAAAGGAATAGCCATATCAGACATTTCAAAAAACAAAATTAACGGCATATACTATGAAAAGGTTGTGTTCTCTGAAACGATTTATAACCCTGTCCAGGGTGAGTATGATGTAATAAGAGAAGCATTTTTTAAAACAGAATTCATTTTTTTAAACTCGATTCTTTGTCTAGTAAACCCTTCACGGAGAATTTCTAGTTTTTTTTCTTATCTAGCAACGCGAACAGATTTTTGTTTTTATATTGGTGAAAATAAACTTAACATGAAAAAACTCAAAGAACTTATTCAAACATCTATCGACGGGTTTAAAGTTATAAAGTCTACATATAAATTTTTTTCTGTTAATGACAATCTAAAATGCTCAATGTCACTTGTAAGCAAAGATAATGTGTTGGATTATACAAAAGACATGTCTCTCAAACTTCCAGATACTCCAAACAAATTTGCATTTAACGGTTTTTGGAAGAATAGAGAAATCAAAGGTGACATTAGTGAAACAGGCCTTGTCAGTATTTCATGCTGTGACTATGACGCTTTTATTGATTTATTCGCTTCTAATTCTGATTTTTTGTTTTCTCAATAATAATGCTATTCTTTAATTTAGCACGTTGTCATTTTATCTACCTATAACAAATTATGATTGCTATTTTATTTTGTCCTTTTCATCGAGTTATTTATTATTAGACTTTAGAGCTGCTTGCATTTAACTGCATACAAATTACAATCAGCATCAGCATCAGCAATAACATCCAATTGATTCAGCAGCTTTTAATATTCAACCCATCACCCAAAACCAAAACAACCCCCCCCACACACAGCAGTTTCAGTAAACAATCTCAACAAAACCAGATAGTTCACTAAACCTCTCCACCCCAAACCATCTGGTTTCAAAAATCAAAACAACTAAAACTAAATTTAGTTAATAATATCAGTATGTTCAATGGATAATAAGCATCTTGTCGCAGGAGTAGAAGGCGAAGTATGAGCAGTATAAGCCCCAGAGGGTAAAAATACCTGGCCCTGCGACTTCATTGGGTAATCCCTGGAACTTCCCTCAAACATCCTCTCATACCAGCAGTACGGAGCATGACATCAGGGAGGCCCTCCTGGGGAGCCTACTCTGCGGAAAATTTCTGGAAAGGAGATACGGAGGAAAACTGACGTAACGGGCGGAAACCGATTTCAGACGAAGAGGGTAGGCCAACGGTTGCCAACGGCGTTGGCGTAGGCGACCCCCTGAATAAAAGAAAAGGGGCCGTTAACTTTTTTTGAGTTAACAGCCCAATTTTCTTAGGGAAATTTTGGTCGGGATGAGAGGATTTGAACCTCCGACCCCCTGAACCCCATTCAGGTGCGCTCCCAGACTGCGCTACATCCCGATGCGAAAGAGAGGTTTGTTTAGATGGCTTCGCGCCCTTTGTCAACGCTTATCGCCCGCATCCTCAAAAAACATTGCGCCGGACACGGACCCCAAACAAACCCCGTTGCCCCGTGCGACCGTTGATGGCAAGACAACATAAAAACCCCAGACAACGAGGTCGCCATGGAACCTATCTCCGATGCGGAATACGCGGCGTACATCGGCAAAAACGCCAACGCCTACCTGGACGCCTTCAAGGCCTTCGACCAAAACGGCGGGGCGTTCAAAATATCCTGGCGATGGTCCGCCTTCTTCCTGACCTTCTGGTGGTGCCTCTACAGAAAACTCTACCCCTGGGCCCTCGTCCTGCTCGTGGTCACCCTCATCCCCTATATCAATTTCGTCTTCATGCTCGCGGCCGGAGCCGCAGCCAATTACCTCTATTATCGCCAGGCAAGAACGCAAATCCCGGCGATCAAAAAAGCACGGCCGGATATGCATCCCCTTGAGGCCATTGCCGCCATAGGCGGGGTCAACCTCTGGGCCGCCGTCATTGCCTGGATCGTTTACGGCGTGTGCGCGGCGGGCATCATCGCAGCCATGCTCCTTCCCTCCCTCGTCCGCCAATAATGCGCGACCGCAGACCCTTTGGCCTACCGGCCCCGGTCGCCCATGCCCCGGCCCGCAAAGGCCCGCCGTCGTGATACCGGCCGGAGATTCACGCCGCCCTGGTCCGCGTCCGGCTTGAGCGCCGCCCCCTGTCAGGGCGGCCTGGCGGCGATACGCTGCGCGCGCGACGCGCCGCCAGGATGCCCCGTCCACAGAGGAAATGGGGCCGCAGCCGCCCGAGACCGGAAGATCCCCGGATTGCGCGCGGGGTTCAAACGAAACGGCCCGGGAATTCCCGGGCCGTTGTTCTTGAGGATGTGCGCGTTCGCGCGGCGCGCGCTTGCCCGCCATGATCGCCGTCCGCGCGGAAGGCTGGCCGGGCGGCGTTATGCGGAATGGCGTCAAGGCGCATAAAAAAGACGCCTTCCGTCGATGCGCAGAAACTGCGGCGGGGATCTGTACAATGAAGGCCCCCTTTTGCGGAGGCGGCGCTAGGCCTGGGCGAAAATCGCCTGGGCCGAAGAGCCGGACGTATAGAGCGATGTGGTCGCGTCGGCCACGAGCGCGCGCGAGGACGTTCCGTAAATGTAATTAAGCGCGCTCACGTCAAGCTCTTGATATGAACTCTGCGGACTCTCGCTGCCGTTGTTGTAGGACATGACCGTGTAATTGGTGTTGTCGTACTGAGCGGCCAAAATGCCGGTCACGGCCGTGTCGTCCAGGCCTAGGGTGTGCCCGATCTCGTGCATGAGATATTCGTATCCGTAGTTACCGGCCTCCGGGGACAGGGTGATGTCGGCGAATTCGGCGCTGTCCAGGTACACGAAGTCGAACCGCTCGAGATAGGTCAGATAGCCGCTGGCGTCGGTGGCGTAATCCACATAGCTGTAGGTCATGCCCACCGTGTCGGCGGCCAGGATGTCGCTGTTGCCGAAGAAAATGTCCGTGCTGGAGCTGTCGGTGGTCTCCACGAAGGTCAGACCGGTCAGGCTTTCCGCCTCGTCGAAGATGGACCGCACGGCGGTCTTTTGCGCGTCCGTGAATGGGGAAAAATCCACCACCGCGTCGCCGTAATGGCTCGACATCAACGGTTCGGTCATGAACATGTAATAGACCGTGTTGCCGTCGTTGGGGATTTCGTAGTTCCAGCGGGGCACGGAAAACCAGACAAGGGCGTCGATGCCGCTGTCGCCGCTTTTTTGGGGCAGCGCCGCCTGCAGCGTATAGCCGCTCGAGGCGGCCGCCTTGCTGTAGCCGGAATCGCCGAGAAGCTGCGTCGTGAAATCCGTAAGGGTGGATTGGGAAGACCAGATGGAGGATGTTTGATCCATGGCGCCCTCGCTTTTCGTCGACGCGTCTACGGCCGTCGGTTCTTTTGGATGAGAATCATCCTATAGAAGAGCTCCGGTTCGCTCAACCACAAAATGCGGCCGAAGCCCCGGTCCGCCAACACGCTCTACAGCGGGCTCCGCCGTCTCCGGCGGCGTCTTTTACGGTCCTTGTTGACAACGCGCCGGAATCCATTGTTTCCTCCTCAAGGACGATCATCCTTGGACGGAGAATTGGAGAACGTATCGTGGATGCCTTATTTCTCATTGTTCTCGTTCTCGCCGTTTTCGTTACGGCGAGCGCCGTGTATTACAGCATGTCCGGGCGCTGCGAAGCCAAAGTGGTGCGCCTGCGCAAGGAAGTCGACGCCCTTGAGATAGAAAACAGGAAATTGCGCCATGAGATCAATGTGTTGACGGAAAAAAACAACGCATTGCAAGAGTTGCGCAAAAAAGAACAGGAACAGGATCGCGTCTCCTTGACCCCCGCCGATTTCGACGAACTTGATCCCAAGGACGTCCTGGCCGAGCTTTTGCGCATGAAGGCCATCTCCATCCAGGATATGGAGAAAACGCACAAATATCAGAGAGAGACGAAAAGCGCTCTTCCCGCTGACGAGCTCCTGGTCATCCTCGACGTCATTTCCCAGGATGTCCTGGCCAGGGGCAAGCAGGCGGCCGCCCTGCGCCGAAAACGCGCGTCCGTGGACGCCTGACGTGGCGTCCCCTGAACATGCCTCGAGTGATGCGTTATCCTCGAACAAAGGAGGCGCTTTCTTCGAGGAACGGCATTCAGGCAGCGTCCTCAACGAGCGCGTCAGCGAATTGGAGCGCGCGGCCCGGATGAAGCGTATCGCTTGACGGAGCCTCCTGTGCGGTGAGGACGCCGGATGGGCGTCTTGTCCCCTGCCGCGCCCCGTGATCACGGGCGCGCGCGTTGTGCGCGTCATTTTCCCGCAACGGCCAGGGCGGGGCCCTTTGAAGACGGGCGCGGAGCTGTCGCGCGGGCCCGCCGGAGTTCTTGCGTTTTCCGCAGCGGCCTGTGTCCGGGATGCGCCGCCGTTGGAAAAGGGACGGGCCGGGGAGCTGGTTTGTTTATTCGTCCTGGACCTGAAGGCGGATGTCGTGGCTGAGGCGGGCCGTGGCGCCCGTGGCCCGGAACGATCCGGCGATGGGGGCGGTCTGGGCCGGGGTCGCGGCGCAGGCCAGGATGACGTGATGGGCCGCCGCCGCCAGGCCGTGGGTGGGGTCGAAGCCCCGCCAGCCGCCGCCCGGCGTATAGGCCTCGACCCAGGCGTGCAGCTCTCCGGTTTCGACCTCGGGATCCCCCGCCTGATAGCCGCTGACGTACCGGGCGGGAATGCCCAGCATGCGGCAGGCCTCCATGAAAAGAACCGCGGCGTCCCGGCAGGCGCCCCGGCCCGAGGCGAGCAGCTCCCGGGGCGAGAGTTCGCCCGGTTCGGCGCGCTCGATTTTCTCCAGGGTCGAGAAGAGGCGGGAATTGAGCGCCCAGAGAAAATCCGGAACATTGGGGCGGGCCGCCGTAAGCCCGGCGACAAGCGCGCCAAGCGGATCGTCCGGACCTGCGCAAGGGTAGCGCCGGGGCAGATAGGGCATAAGGGCCGGCGTTTCCTCCGGGGGAAAGACCGGGGGCAGGCGCTGCGCCTCCATGGCCGGGAGGTAGTCGAAGGGATTGTCCGACAGGGTTTCCACCGTGGCCTCGACGGCGGCCTCAAGGCGCTCGGTCAGGCCGTTGAACCAGACTTGCGCCCGTTCGTTGCCAAAAGCGTCCAGGCCCCAGGAGAGCCCGGCGGGCTCGGGGTCGATGCGAAGGGAATAGGACAAAAGCCGCTGGCGCCAGTCGCACCGGGGCCGCAGGCGCAGGATGTGCGGCTCCAGAAAGACCGGCTTGGAGTAGCGGTAGCTGGTGACGTGCCGGATGGCGAATCGCGCCACGGCTATTTCGGCGGCGGGCCGCACTGGTCCGTGATCTTGCAGGCGGACCCCACCGTGGTGAGCTTGGCCGCGATGTTGTCGATCCATTCGCTGGGCAGCTCGCGCACGGACTGGCGCAGGCGTTCCTGCCACCAGTGGGAAATGTCGCGCAGGTCGTCGGCCTCGTAACGGTGCTGGACCAGCTGGTTGAACTCCCGGTAGTAGAGCACCACATCCACCGGAAAATCCACGTCCGAGGCGCTGATGCGGGTGGAGTCGAAGGCCAGGCAGCCCACCTTGAGGGCGAAGCGGATGGGGTCGCCGTACTTGAGGGTCCTGTCCAGCACGGGCTTGCCGTAACCGCCCTCGCCGATGATGTGGTAGGGCGTGCCCTGGGAAATCTCCACCCAGTTGCCCTCGGGGTAGATCAGGAAGAGCTTGTGGGAGGCGTCCTTGGCGAGCTTGCCGCCCATGAGGGTGTGGGCGTTGAAATGCAGGCCGCTTTCCTCCAGATAGGCCCGGTCCTCCTTGGCCACGGCGCGCAGCTTGTCCGCGAACAGGTTCACGGCCTTGTACATCTTGTCGGGAAAGCCGCCCAGGTCTTCGAGTTCCTCGTCGAAATAGGTGAGCGTCTTGTCCCTGACCGAGCGCAGGCCCGAGGCCATGAGGAAAAACGCGCCCCCGTCGTTCTGGTAGGTGCGCACTTTCTGGGCCGTGGTCAGCTCATTGCCCGAGGTGATCCTCGTGTCGGCGATGGCCACCAGACCGTCTTCCACGGTTATGCCAAGGCAAAAGGTCATGGGGCCTCTGGATTATTGCTCCGCCGTCTGGTCGATGGCGGGGATGACGTCGAAAAAGGTGGTGAAAATGGCGTTGCCGGCCGTGTTCATCCGGGTCTGTAGATTGTCCGTAAACTCGTGCAATCCATGCTTTAAAATATCCTCCATGCTCGTATAGGAAAGCTGGGCGCAAAGCAATCCCAGATCCTTTTCCGCGGGATTGCTGAAATACGTCAGCCGCGATCCCGTGATTTCATGGAGCATCCGCTGGGCCGTCATGAGGCAGAAGAGCACGGACCGGGGAAATTCCTGGTCCAGCAGGAGGAACTCGGCCACCTTCTGGGGGGCGATGCGGCCGTGCCGGTGGCGATAGGCCTGCAGGCCGCTGGTAGCGCGGAGCAGCGCCGTCCACTGGATATAGTCGAGCGCGGTGCCCACGTCCTGGAGCGAGGGCAGCAGGATGAAATATTTCACGTCCAGGATGCGCGAGGTCTTGTCCGCCCGCTCCAGGGACTGGCCTAAGTTGAAGAAGCGCCAGGACTCGTCGTGGGCCATGGCGCCGAGGGACACTCCCCCCAGGGCCAGGCCGTACTGCTTGGCTCTGCGGCAAAAGGCCGCCGGATCGGCGATGAAGGCGGAAGGGTCGCGGGCCACGCTCTCCGCGTCGTGGTAGAAGGCGTTGATGATCTCCCACATCTCGCTCGGAATCATCTCGCGGATGGTCCGGGCGTTTTCCCGGGCCGCGCGCAGGCAGGACAGCACGGAATTGGGGTAGCCGGGATTGAGCGTCAGATAGTGCAGGGTGTTCTCCCGGGTGGCGCCTTCCTCGTAGCGTTCGAGGAAATCGCCGTAATCCCCGGTGATCATGATAAGCGGCCCCCACTGCTCGTCCTGCTCCGGAATGTCCAGGGCCAGACGCCAGTTCACGTCGATGAATCGGGCCACGTTCTCGGCCCGCTCCAGATAGCGGCTCATCCAGTAGATGGATTCAGCGACCCGGCTCAGCATGTCAGCGCCTCCATGCAAGGGTATTCGGTTGACGCCGGCCCGCAACCGTCCGGGCCGCCGCGTTCACGTGGCCTGATCCGGAAAGGCGCCGTCTCATCCGTCGCCCGAGAGCACCCAGGTGTCCTTGCTGCCGCCGCCCTGGGAGGAGTTGACCACCAGGGAGTCCTTGACCAGGGCCACCCGGGTGAGTCCGCCCGGCAGAACCTTGATCTTGTCGCCGTAAACGATATAGGGCCGCAGATCCACATGGCGGCCCTCGAAATGGTCGCCCACGATGACCGGCGCCCGGGACAGCATGATGGTGGGCTGGGCCATGTAGTTGCGTGGATTTTGCCGGATGAGCATGGCGAATTCCTCGCGCTTGGCCGCCGTGGAGGCCGGACCCACCAGCATGCCGTATCCTCCGGACTCGTTGGCGGGCTTGACCACAAGTTTCTCCAGGTTTTCCAGCACGTATGCGCGCTCCTTGGGGTTGGAGCACAGATAGGTGGGCACGTTGGGCAGGATGGGGTCTTCGTCGAGATAGTATTTTATGATCTTCGGCACATAGGCGTAGATGACCTTGTCGTCGGCCACGCCCGTGCCCGGGGCGTTGGCCAGGGATATCCGGCCCGCCCGGTAGACGTCCATGATGCCGGGCACGCCCAGAAGCGAATCCTTGCGAAAGACCTTGGGGTCCAGGAAATCCTCGCCCACCCGGCGGTAGAGCACGTCCACCCGCACCAGGCCCCTGGTGGTGCGCATGTGCGCGTAGCCGTCGCGAACCACCAGATCGCGCCCCTCCACCAGCTCCATGCCGGTCTGTTGGGCCAGATAGGAATGCTCGTAATAGGCGGAATTGTAGACCCCGGGCGTCAAGAGCCCCACCTGGGGGCTGTCGGCGCGTTGCGGGGCGATGGCGTGGAGCATGTCCAGGAGCAGCGACGGGTATTCGTCCACCGGCCGCACCTTGGAGGCGGCGAAAACCTGGGGCAGGGTCTGTTTCAGGACGGCCCGGTTGGCCAGCACGTAGGACACGCCGGAGGGGGAGCGCAGGTTGTCCTCCAGGACGAAGAATTCCCCCTTGTGGTCGCGGATGAGGTCCGCCCCGGTGATGTGGCACCAGACCCCAAGCGGGGGCGACAGCCCCTCGCACTCCTTGAAATAGCCCTGGGCCGACAGGACGAGATCGGACGGGACCACGCCGTCCTTCAGGATCTCCTTGCCGTTGTAGACGTCGTGGATGAAGAGGTTCAGCGCCATGATGCGCTGGGTCAGGCCTCGTTCGATGCGCCGCCACTGGCTGGCCAGGACGATGCGGGGAATGATGTCGAAGGGAAAGATCTTTTCCGTGCCTTCCGCCCGGCCGTAGACGGTGAAGGTGACGCCGAGGTCGTAGAAGGCTTTTTCGGCGGCGCTTTGCCGCGTGCCCAGTTCGCCGGGGTTCAGGGATTCGAGCTTATCCTTGAGAAGCGCCCAGCCCGGTCTGGCCCGGCCCGGGGCCTCGAACATCTCATCGTAAAACCCGCCGGGTTCGTATCCGCTGAAATCCATGCCGCCATCCATATGGCCTCCTCGTCAAGGCCGTCCCGTTCCGTCGCGCGAAGGGCCGGAATTTTTCAGGATTAACATTTTTGTTATAATAGCGCGGGGGCGGCGGCGGCGTCAAGAGAGCGGAGGCCATGATCGCGATATCTTTCGCCAGCTCTTTGCGATTTTCCCGGCGCGCCCTTCGGGCGGAGGGGGGGGCGTGTCTTGCGGCGGCTTCGCCGGGGCGGGGCGCGGCTGGGGGAGGATGCCCGGATGACCGGCGCTTCCCGGTATTTGACAATAATGTATGAACGGCCGGACGAAACGGGGGGCAAGGGAGGGGGGCCTCATGCGCGCCGCGCAGGGACCGGCCCCGGGCGGACCTTCTTCGGGCTGCCTGTGGGGAGCGGCGGAAAATAAGGCTGGAACACGGTCAATCATACGGGTAAAACGGCTTGTCCGGATGAGCCGGGATCCCGCGCGTTCCAGCCGGACCATGCCCCGGCGGATGGCCGCCAACCCCGGCGCCCGGCGCGTCGGGAACCGGAGAAGCCGTTGCAGGATACGCCATGAAAATGCTTATTGTGGACGACGAGCTGGTCAATCGGACCTTGCTCGGCAAGTTTCTTGAAAACGAGGGGGAGCGGGACTTCGCGGAAAGCGGTCCCCAGGCGATTTCGGCCTTCATGGCCGCCCTGGCCGAGAAAAAACCGTACGACCTGATCCTCCTGGACATCATGATGCCCGAAATGGATGGGCATGAATGCCTGGCGCGCATACGGCGCCTGGAAAAGGAACAGGGCGTGACGCCGGGATCGGAAGTGAAGGTCGTCATGGTGTCGGCCTTGTGCGACCAGAAAAACGTCTGCAAGGCCTTTTTCGGAGGCGGCGCGGACTGCTATCTCCCCAAGCCCGTGCGCCGGAGCGATCTTCTGAAGCTGCTGGACAGCCTGCGTCAGGCGAGCTGAACCGCGCTTTCCACAGGGCGACGCGCCGGTTTCCGCCCCCCCTCGCGCGTGAGGGCGGAGGGGCGCCTTCAATTTATTTAGGTATGCTAAAATACCCCCCCCTCGCGCGTGAGGGCGGAGACGCAACGCCAGCGGCGTTTCCAATCGATATGCAACCCCGCCCCTCTCGGGAGGGCGGCGGGCTCGTCCAGATGCGCGGCGCCGTCGAAATGCCCCCCGTCCCTCGCGCGTGAGAGCGGCGGCGCAACGCCAACGGCATCTCCAATCGAAATGCCCCGCCCCTCGCGCGAGGGCGGCGGGACGCCATCGGCGCGTTCGGCGACGAAGAAGCCCTTCGTCCCTCTCCCGCCAGGGCCGCGTCCCGGGGCGCCCGCCCCAAGAGGCGCGGATACCTCCCGCGGGCTTCCCTTTTCCCCCTGTCAGGCATATGTTGCCGTCTCGAATTCCTCTCACGATGGTGGAGTATGCCGGGAAACGTTTCCGCCGGGCGGCGGTTGCAATTGGAACTCGAATCGGCCCGGGAACGCGTCAGGGAGCTTGAGGCGCGTTTGGACGGCCTGGAGGGACGCGTTCCCGATACGGGGTCCGGTGAAAAGACCGGCGCCTCCGGCGCGCGAACGTCTGAAGCCGCATCCGGGAACGCCGCGAACGCCCCGGCCGGGGCCCAGGGGGCCGGTCTGGACGTTTCCGGGGCTTTTCCCCGCGACGCCGGCCTTTCGGCCGACTACCTGCGCTGTCTTTTGCGCGCCATCCCGGATCTGGTCTGGCTGAAGGACCCGCAAGGCGTCTACCTGTCCTGCAACGCCGCGTTCGAGGCGTTATACGGCGCCAAAGAGGAGGAGATCGCCGGAAAAACCGACTATGATTTCGTTTCAAGGGATCTGGCCGATTTTTTCCGGAGCAAGGATCGCGCGGCCATGGAGGCCGGGGAGTCCATGGTCAACGAGGAGTGGCTGGTCTTCGCGAAAGGAGGGCGGCAGGGGCTTTTCGAGACCATCAAGACGCCCATGCGCGACGCGGACGGACGGCTCATCGGAGTGCTGGGCATCGCCCGCGACATCACGGCCCGCAAGCGCGCCGAGGAGGCCCTGGAAAAGCGCATGGCCGCCCTGACCCTGCCCTTGGACGACGCCAAGGGACTGGCCTTCGAGGATCTCTTCAACCTGGAGGACCTGCAGCGCCTGCAGGACGAATTCGCCGCCGCCACGGGCGTGGCCTCCATCATCACCAGGCCCGACGGCGTTCCCATCACCAGCCCCAGCAATTTCACCAGCCTGTGCCTCGACGTCATCCGGGAAACCGGGAAGGGGCGCGCCAATTGCTTCAGGTCCGACGCGGCCCTTGGAAGGCTTTCCACGAGCGGTCCGAATATCCGTCCCTGTACGAGCGGAGGGCTTTGGGACGCGGGCGCGGGCATTTCCGTGGGAGGCGTCCACGTGGCCAATTGGCTGATCGGACAGGTCCGCGACGAAAGCCAGACCGAGGAGGCCATGCGCGCCTACGCCCGGGAGATCGGCGCCGACGAGGAGCGCGCCGCGGCGGCCTTTCAAAAGGTCCCGGGCATGTCCCGGGAGCGCTTCGCCAAGGTGGCCCAGGTCCTTTATACCCTGGCCAACCAGTTGTCCTTTCTCGCCTATCAGAACGTCCAGCAGGCCAGGTTCATCGCCGAGCGCAAACAGGCCGAAGCCAGGCTTATCGAAATGCGGGACCGGGCCGAGGCCGCGAGCAAGGTGAAATCGGAGTTCCTGGCCAACATGAGCCATGAGATACGAACGCCCCTGAACGGCGTCCTGGGCATGCTGCGGCTTCTGGACGGGGCGGATCTTGAAGCGGAACGCCGGGGGTATCTGGAATCGGCCATCGCCTCCGCCGGACGGCTGACCCGGCTCTTGTCGGATATCCTGGATCTGTCCCGGATCGAGGCCGGGAAGATGACCGTCGAGATCGCTCCGTTTTCCCTCGAAGACCTGCGCGAATCCATTCTCGGGCTTTTCAGCGATGCGGCCAGGGAAAAAGGCGACAGGCTCGTCTTCATGATGGCTCCCGGCGTTCCCGGGACGATTCTCGGCGACGAGGCCCGGTTGCGTCAGATTCTCTTCAACCTGACGGGAAACGCCGTGAAGTTCACCGAAAACGGCCTGGTGCACGTCGAGATCCGGGCTTTGCCCATCGCGCGGCCCGGGAAGACCAACCTGCTTTTTATCGTCTCGGATACCGGAACCGGCGTTTCGGACGAGCGCGTAAAGGACATCTTCGAACCGTTCGTCCAGGGAAATGAAGCCTACTCCAGAAAATACCAGGGCGCGGGCCTGGGGCTTTCCATCGTGCGCAGGTTGACGCGCCTGATGGGCGGGGAACTGGCCGTCGACAACGGCGGGCCGGGCATGACGGCGTATGTTTCCCTGCCCTTCGACCTCCCGGAAGATCTGGCCGTGGAGGCCGCGAGCAGGCAGGGCGCGGTCCAGGAGCCGGAACCCTGCGCAGAGCCGTTGCGCATCCTCCTGGTGGAGGACGACGCCATCAACATGCTGGCGGGCAAGCGCGTTCTTGAAAAATCCGGGTTCGCCGTGACCGGCGCCGGGAATGGACGCCAGGCTCTCGACGCGCTGCGCCAAGGCGCGTTCGATCTTATCCTCATGGACATCCAGATGCCGGTCATGGATGGTCTCACGGCCGCCAAGGCCATCCGGGATCCCGAGACCTTCGGTCCAAAATCTTCCATCCCCATCATCGCCATGACGGCCTACGCCATGGAAGGCGACCGCGAAGCCTTTCTCAAGGCGGGCATGGACGGCTACGTCGCCAAGCCCATGGAACCCGCCGATCTGCTGGCGGTCATTCGCAAGACCATGAAGAAGGAACGCGCGGCCGTATGCCAGGCCGGGCCGCCGGGCGCGAACGGGATGGCGTCCGGCCTCGGCGGATAAGCCGCCCCTTGGCGGGCGGATCGCGCGGCCGCGCCGTGATTTCCATCCCGCCTCGCGGTTGACGTTCGTTTCACCCGGCTTTACACCTCATATATCGGCAAAGGCGTATCTTTTCCGTTCGCGCGTCGCAACAAGGCTCGCCCGATATGAATCGTCGCATCATGGCCTGGGCGCTTGTGCTTTTCGCCGGATCGGCCATCCTCTTTCTCGCGCTTTCCTTGCGCCCCCGCCAGGGCGGCGGGGATGGGGCGCTCTCGGACATCCGGCGGCGGGGAGTCATCCGGGTGGGCTACGCCATCGAACCGCCCTACGCCTTTCTCTCGGGGACCAAGGAGGTGGACGGCCAGTCGCCCGCCCTGGCCAAGTACGTGTGCGAACGCCTGGGCGTCGCGCGCATCGAATGGCGGCTGTACGAATTCGGGGCCCTCATCGACGCACTGATCGACGGGAACATCGACATGATCGCCGCGGGCATGTTCATCACGCCCCAGCGTTCCCGTCTTGTCCGCTTTTCCCTGCCCATCTTTCACGTGCGTCAAGGGCTTCTCGTGGCCAAGGGCAATCCCAGGCGTCTGCATTCCTACGTCCAGGCCCTGGCCGATCCCTGGGTCAAGATCGCCGTCCTGTCCGGCTCCGTGGAAGAGACGCTTCTGCGGCGTATCGGCTTTCCCGACGGCCAGCTCGTTCCCGTTCCCGATGCGGAGACAGGGTTGCAGGCCGTCGGCGCGGGGGTCGCGGACGGATTCGCCCTGTCCTCGCCCTCCATCAACTGGATGGTCATGCGGCAGGCGGCCGGAGCGACGGAAAGAGCCGTTCCCTTCGAACAGCCGAGCGAAAAGCTGTCCGGAGCCCTTGGCTACGGCGCCTTCGCCTTCCGCAAGGAGGATGCCAGCCTGGCCGAGGCCGTGGACGCCGAGCTGGCGGCGTTTTTGCCCACGCCGCGCTACCTCGGCATGATCGCCCGTTACGGGTTCACCGTTGAGGAGTCGCCGGGAGAAGCCGATCCCAGGGAGAATCCCCGACAATGACGTCTCACGCGCTTTCGCGCCGGTTCATGGGTATTGTGAAAAACCGTTCCTTCCTGGCGGCGTTTTTCCTGTTTTTCGCCGGGGCGGCGGCTGTCTTTTGCTGCATCGGCTGGCTCGCCCTGGACGTGGACGCGCGGCTTGAGCCGGGCGCGGATCGCCTGGAAAGCCTCTGGCGCGCCCGGCTCGACCTTTCCCAGGGCGCCTTGTCCATCGCCATGGCCGAGGGCCCGGGCAAGACGGAACGGCTCGACGCGGGCCTGGCCCTGATGCGTCAGGCCGGAGCCGTCTTCACGGAAGCCGGGGACAGTGGCCCGCAGGACAAGATCGTCCAGGACTTTCCGGACGCCATGAGCGCCTTCGCCCTTATGGTCGCGAACACCGACAAGCCGGGCGTTTCCCGGGAGGAGCGCGCAGCGTCCCTGCGCATCGGCTATCATGAGCTGGACCGGCTGTTCGCCCAGGCCCAGGCCTCCCTGAACAGGAGCCAGGACGCCCTGGCGAAAACCCTGCGCGCCCGGATCGCGCGTCTGTCCTGGCTGGCCGTTTTCTTCCTGGCGTCGGCGACGTTGGCGGGGGTCTGGATCTTCATGAAAAAACGAGGCGCAACCGGATCGGACGAACACGGTCCCGCGCCTTCGCTTTGGGACGAGGTTCCCGCGGGCGTGGTCCTGGCGGACGGTCAGGGCCTGGTTTTTTGGCTCAACGCGCCGGCGCGGCGCCTGACGGGCTGGACCCGGGAGGAGGCCAGAGGGCGGTCCCTGGAGACGGTTGTCCGGCTTGTTCGCCAGAAGGACAGCGTTCCTGTGGCGGGCTGGGCCGGACGCGGCGTACGCGAAAATGAGGGAACCCCGCTCCAGGATGTGCTGCTGCAAAGCCGGGACGGCCGCGAGACCCCGGTGACGGCGCGCGTGGTCCCCCTGGCGGACGCCGCCTCCGGGACGGGGCGGACGGCGGCTGTTTTGGAGGACATGAGCGGGGAACGGGAGCGGCGAGAGGCTCTCGAAGAGCGGGAAGCCTTCTTCAAGGCCCTGGCGGACGCGGGCCCCTCGCTCGTCTGGTCCTGCGGTCCGGACGCCGTGAGAGCCTTTTTCAATGAGGCCTGGATTCGCTTCACGGGGCGGACGCTCGAACAGGAACGCGGCGAAGGCTGGACCTCGGGGCTGCACCCGGACGATCTTCCGGCGGCCCGGGCCGGATTCGCCCGGGCGTTCGCGCTGCGGGAGCCGTACGCCCTGGAATACCGCCTGCGCAGGGCCGACGGCGCCTACCGCTGGATTTTGGAGGAAGCCGTCGCGCGCATCGACGATCAGGGGCGGTTTTACGGCTATGTGGGGCGCTGCCTCGACATCACCGGCCGCAAGTTCGCGGAAGAGGCCCTGAAAAAGAGCGAGGCGCGCTTTCGCGCCATGGCCGAGGCCGCGCCCGAGGGCGTCTGCATGGAGACGGACGGCCGCTTCGTCTACGCCAACCCCGCCGCGGCCCGCCTTTTCGGGGCCGAGGGGCCGGAAGAGCTGATCGGGAAACGCGTCATCGAGCGCATCAGGACCGATCAGGGGGAGGCGGTTCTCGCCAGGCTTGGCGACGTCCTGGCCGGGGATCGGCCAGCGCCCGCCTTTACGGCGGTCATCGCGGGTCTGGACGGAGCCTCGCGCATGATCGAGATCGCGGCGGCCCCGCTTTCCGTGAGCGAAAAATCTGGAGTCCTGCTTCTGCTGCGGGAAGCCGGGGAACGGCAACGGCCGTCCGGCCCCGCTTCCGGGGCCGGTGAGAGCGCAGGGGGCGGCGGAACGTCCTTTGACATCGTTTCGGGCGAAGGGAAGGGGGGCGCTCCGGCGCGGGCCCCTGCTCCGCCCGTTTCACCCGTTTCACCCGGTCCGGCCGGACCGGCCGGCGCCCAATCCCCAGGGACCGGCGCGCGCATCCTCCTGGTGGAGGACGATCCCATCGCCGCGTTCGGCCTCTGCAAGCTGCTCCACAAACACGGCTATCAGACGGCCGTTGTTCCGGATGGGGAAGCGGCCCTGGCCCTGCTTCAAGCCGAGGCGTTCGATCTGGCGCTCATGGATCTGCAGCTCCCGGGCGTGGACGGCCTGGAAACGGTCCGGCGCATCCGCGATCCGGGCTTTCCCGGCGTCAACGGCCGCATCCCCATCATCGCCGTGACCGCCTACGTCATGACCAACGATCAGGAGGCCGTCCTCAATGCGGGCATGGACGGCTATCTGACCAAGCCGCTGAATTACGACCAGCTGCTCCTGGAAATTTCCCGGCTTCTGTAACCCGGTCCGCCTCTTGCCGTCCGGGGCGCATCCTGTGAAACTGGCTCGCGGGAGGTCATCGCGATGGGAAAGCGACAACCAGAGGATACGGATGAAACGGAAGCGTTCACGTTATTGGCCGCGCGCCTGGCCGCATGCGGCCTGGCGTACCGCATTCATGAACATGAGCCCGCGCGCACCCTGGCGGACGCGCGGGAACGGCTTTCATTCGACGTGACCCGCATCGTCAAGACCGTGGCTTTCGGGCTGCGCTCCGGCGGCCTGATCCTGGCGGCCCTTCGCGCCGTGAACAGGGCGGACTATGCGCGCCTGGCCGCCCTGGCCGGGGTCAACCGCCGTGATCTCGCGGCCCTGTCGCCGGAAGCGGTGTCCGCGCGCCTTGGCGTTGAACCGGGCGGCGTTTCCCCGCTTTCGCCCGCCGGGGAGGCGCTGCGGTTTGTGGACGAGGACGTCCTTGGCATCGCCCCCACGCTCTACTGCGGCCTGGGGCGGCCGGACAGGACCCTGGAGATCGCGCCGCGCGACCTGCTCGCCCTGACCGGGGCGCGGACCGGGCGCTTTTCCAGGTAGAGACCATGGCGCAATCGGGTGGAACAGAGGCCCCCGGCGGCCATGGGGCCGCCGTCCCTTGGAACCCCCGTATGCTTGCACGGGGTTGCGACAGGCGTCGCGCCAGCCTGCGCGGGCAACGGATAAAGACGGCATGTTCCCTGCTTAATGCGCCGCGCGAGGGGCGCGTCCGGCGGCGGGCGCGGATGATGCGGACCAGGCGCGCGCCGGTTTGCCGGAGCGCGTTCCGAGACGGCGCGGACTGCGGCGGAACGCTTTGCAAGGAGCGCTCCTTGGGCTAGAATACGCCATGCAGGCCGGTCTGCGCCTGCGAGGATTCGCAAACGCGGGAGCCCCCATGCGCCGTGAACGATCACTGTCCCGAGCATTCGCCCCTGTGGCCGCCTTCCTCGCCCTGTGCCTTCTGGCCACGGCCGCCCCGGGCGCGGCCCGGAAAACGCCGGTTTTCACCCCGGAGGAACAGGCCTTCATCAAGGCCCATCCCGTCATATCCTTCGGCGATGTGACCTGGGAGCCCCTGGCCGTCATCAAGGACGGGGTCTACTCGGGCGTGTTCCACGATTATTACGAACGGATAGCCCAACTGACCGGCCTGTCCTTCGCCTTCGTCCCCATGGGGGACAATCTCGATTTCCAGAACGTGCTGGACGCGCTGCGCGAAAAACGCATCGACATGATCGACGGCACGGGCAAAATCAGACAACGCGGAGAATACGCCCTGTTCGCCGGGCCCTTCATGCGCTTTCCCCTGGCCATCGCCGCCAGGGAAGGCCTTGCGGCCGAGTCCGTCCAGGCCCTTCGCGGCAAGCGCGTGGCCGTGGCCCGGGGCTCCACCGCAGCGGAGCATCTCAAGGAAAAGCATCCGGACCTGCCGCTCGTCATCGTCGAAGACCCTCGTGAAGCGCTTGCCATGGTCGCCAGCGGCCGGGCGGACGCCATGCTCGACAATTTGGCCGTGACCGCCTACGTCATCCGCGAGGCGGGACTGAAAAACGTGCGGATCGCCGGAGTGGCGGATTACGTGTTCGACGTCTACGCCCTGGTCCGCGACGACTGGCCCCTTCTTGCCTCCATCCTGGAAAAAGCCCAGGATTGCCTGAGTCTTGAGGAGCGACGGATCATTTTGGAAAAATGGCTGGCGGAAACGGCCGCCGCGCGGGCGGCCATGTGAAGAGGGACCGGGGCGGGCCGCGTCATCGCGGACGCCCTGGGTGACGCGCTTTTTGAAAAACGGCGGGACGCCCCGGCGTGAGGCGAAAACCATGGGAACCGACGCTATCAACGCTACCAGATTGTTGGATATTCTCTCCACCCGCACCTCGCGGTTTTTTCTGGAGGAGCTCGGCATCGCGGCCGAGGAGGCCGAACGGGAGATCGAGGACGCCCAGAAGCTCAATCTGCGCAGCCTGACCTCCATCATGGGCGCCTCGGGCGAGCTGCGCCTCTATCTGGCCTACAGCTTCGACGAACCCCTGATTAACCGGGCGTTCGAGGCCTACGCCTCGGACATCGAGGTGGCCGAGGACGAGCGCGATCTTTTTGTCGAGGAAACCGCCGCCGAGATCATCAACATCATCGCCGGAAACGCCCTGGCCGACTATAACCTGGAAGGACCGGTCATTTCCCTGTCCCCGCCCATCATCATCTCCGAGGCCAAGCACCTCATGCGCCACAAAAGCGCCAAGTTTTCCTCCGCCAGGCTGGTCACGGAGCACGGAGACCTTAATATCCACCTGATCGGGCCGAAACATCTTTTCGACCAACGTCTGGAATACAAGGAGTAGGGCATGCGCCGGCTCAACATCATGGTGGTCGATGACTCCAACATCACCATCCGCAAGATGACGAAAATGCTCGAAGACCTCGGGCATCACGTGACGTACGCGGCGGTGAACGGCGCGAAGGCCGTGGAGGAATACGAACGCGTCCGCCCGGACCTCGTGACCATGGACATCACCATGCCCGACATGGACGGCATCGAGGCCACGCGGCGCATCATGGCCAAGGACGAAAACGCCGTGATCATGGTGGTCACGTCCCATGGCCAGGAACAAATGGTCATGGATGCCATCGAAGCGGGCGCCAAAGGGTATGTGCTCAAGCCCGTGAAGCCGGAGAAACTCAAGGAACATCTTGAGGCCGTGGTGGAGAAATACCTGACATGAATGGGGCCATGCTCGAAAGCAGCCTGCTCGAAACCCATTTCGACGCCATCCCCTTCGGCATCTACGTGGTGGATTGCCGGACCATGGACGTCATCTTCGTCAATCGCCATTTCCGGGACCGCCAGGGGGAGGTGACCGGGCGTCCCTGCCACGAGGCCGTCTACGGCCTGCCCCAGCCCTGCCATTACTGCAAGATCAGACAGCTTACGACCAAGGACGGCGCGCCGAACGGGCAGACCCACATCTTCGAACTGTTCAACGAGCGCGACGACCGCTGGTATCAGCTCCAGGAAAAGGCCATGAGCTGGCCCGACGGACGGGTGGTGAAATACTCCATCGCCGTGGACATCACGGAACTGAAGGAGACGCAGAACAGGTTGGCCGAGGCCCACGCCCGGCTGGCCCTGTCCAACAAGGAGCTGGCCGGGGCCAACGCGCTTTTGAGCGAGCACGTGAAGCTGCGGGAACACGTGGACCGCATCGCCCGCCACGACCTGAAATCCCCCCTGAACGGGGTCATCAACCTTCCCCAGATCCTCCTGGAGCGCTACGACCTGCCGGAGGAGGCCGCCCAGATGCTGCGGACGATCAGGGAGTCGGGGCTGAACATGCTCGACATGATCAACCGCTCCCTGGATCTCTACAAACTCGAAACGGGCGCCTACGCGCTCAAGACCGAACCCGTGAACCTGGTCCTTTTGGCCGCGCGCACGGCCGCATCCCTGACCGCCAACGCCGGACCCGGAAGGGCTGGCGCGCGCATCTTCCAGAACGGCGCGCCCGCGGCCGAAAGCGGCGTCCTGGAAGTCACGGCGGATGTCATGCTCTGCCGGACCATGCTCATGAATCTCGTCAAGAACGCCCTGGAAGCCTGCCCGGCCACGGAAGAAGTCCTGGTGGACATTTCGGAGGAGGACGGCATGGCCGTCATCTCCATCAGCAATCCCGGAAGCCTGCCCGAGGGCCTGCGCGAGCGGCTTTTCGAGAAATACGTCACCTCCGGCAAGACGGGCGGCACGGGACTTGGGGCCTATTCGGCCAGATTGTCCGCCGAGGCCCACGGCGGACGCGTGGAACTCGATTCGTCCACGCCCGGCGTGGTGCGGGTCAAGGCCCGCCTGCCCCTGACCCCGCGGCCGGGACGTCGGCCGGGAGGCGGCCGGGAAAACGCCGTATGATCGAAAACGCCCTCTTCGAGTCGCATTTCGACCTCATTCCCTTCGGCATCCATGTAGTGGACGTGGCCACCCACCGGATCGTCTATGCCAACAAGGCGTTCAAGGAACGGGCCGGCGACTGCGCGGGGCTCATCTGCCACAAGGTCCTCTACGAACTCGACCGGCCGTGCGCCGGTTGCAAGATCCCCGATCTGCTCGAGCCGTCCGGCCTGCCCGGAACCCGGACCATCGTTTTCGAGCGCTTCAACGAAAAAGAGGACCGCTGGTACCAGATTCAGGAAAAAGCCATGAGCTGGCCCGACGGCAAGGTGGTCAAATACGCCATTGAGGTGGACATCTCGGAGCTCAAGGAAACGCAGAACAGGCTGGCCGAGGCCCATGCCCAGCTGGCCATCAGCAACATCGAACTGCGCAAGCTCTCCATCTCCGATTCCCTGACGGGACTGTTCAACCGCTTCAAGCTGGACGAACTCCTGATCGGGGAAATGGGCCGGTTTCACCGGTACGGACGGCCCTTTTCCGTGATCTTCGGCGATCTGGATCATTTCAAGCGCATAAACGACGGCTTTGGGCATCAAATCGGCGACGACGTCTTGCGTCTGTGCGCCACGGCCTTGGCCGGGGAAATCCGGGACACGGACAGACTGGGCCGATGGGGCGGCGAGGAATTCCTGGTCGTCTGCCCGGAAACCGATCTGGAGGGAGCGCGGGAGCTGGCGGAAAAGCTGCGGCTTACGGTCAAGGATCTGCGCGTTCCGGGGCCGGGCGCCGTCACGATGAGTTTCGGCGTGGCCCAGTGCGCGCCCGGAGACGGCCCCGAGACCTTGATGGCCCGGGCGGACGCGGCCCTCTACGCCGCCAAGGCCAAAGGCCGCAATCGGGTGGACGTCCAAGGCGAGTCCTGAAAATCCGCGCCTAGCGGCCGCGAATTCGTCTTTTTCCTCAGCGCAACCGTACGGCTATATCCGCTCCAGGGTCTTGAAAAAGGCCGGAAGCCGGGCGTCCCTGGGCTCAAGCGCCCGCGAATCGCTGTACAGGCGCTCCACCTGCGGGGAATCGAGTTCCTCGATCAGGGAAAATCCAGGCAACGATGCGGGATAGTCCCTGTCGAACAGGGTGAATCCGCGCGCGCTCCAGCCGAAGGTCTCATCCAGATGCCTTTTGAAGCGGGCAAAGACCGGATAGGTCGCGGCGTCCGCGGGCCAATGCTCGAAGGCGACCCGCGAGCCCCTGGGCAGAACATCCGCCAGGATGGCGAAAATGGCGTCCAGACTTCGCCGTGGCAGGTAGTAGGTGATTCCTTCTAGAACCACGAAGGCCTGGCGGCCTTCGAGCCAGGAGGAAAGGCGGTCGCGAAGACCGGTCAGCCCCTCCTCGCTCGCAAGGTCGGCGCCGTGATAATCCACATTTCGCCGGGGCAGTTCGCCCTGGTCCATCCAGGCGTCCACCTTTTCCTTTTTAAAGCGCACGACCTTGGGATAGTCCACCTCCAGGGCGCGGTAGTTTTCCGGCAGCAGGAAGGGATAGGCCGTGAATCCGGCGGCGATGTTCACCATGACGGGCTCGGCCCGGGATGCGCCGAACCGTTCCAGACGGTCCAGGTAGAACCTGTTGCGCAGGGACACGGAAACATCGGAATTGGGGTAGACCTCGCGGGCCATCTCCTCCCATAAGGCCTCGGACCGGGGCGTGACCCACAGCCTGGCGTAGACGTCCCGGCTGATGTCCAGCCGCTTGGCCCGGGACACGTTGACCCAAAAGGCGGTGTCCGCGATCTCATGTTCGGCGCTCTGGCGGGCGTCATGGGGGAAAGGGGGGAGTCCTGCCCGGGTTTCCATGGGGCTCTCCTTGGCGGCGGCCGGAATGCCTCGCGCCGTCTTTTTCGTTCGCTGCGCGGTTGGGGGAATGGGATTTCCCGGAACGCGCCGTCCTCTCATGCGCGCGGCGGGCTTCAGGGAGGCCGCGCCCACGCGGCGTCCGGCCGGGCGCTCTGGGTATGGAGGGAACATGCTGGATGGGGGAAAAGACTGTCAAGAAGAAGGAACGCGAAGCGCGATACGGCTCGCGCTCGACTGCGACAACGCCTTCCCCGCCCCGGCCGCCGACGTGGACGACGCTTTGGCCCTGGTCCTGGCCCTGGTCCAGCCGGGGGCGCGGCTCGCGGCCGTGACCGCCTGCGCCGGGAACTGTGAAACGGCGGAATCCGCCCGGCGCTCGCGCATACTCCTCGATCTGGCCGGACGGGAGGACATCCCCGTGGACACTGGGCGAGAGCGTCCTTTTCTGGCGGACAGGCGGGCCCATCACCGCTACCTGGAAGAGAAATCCAAAGGGCCGGACGCGGCCTTGTGGGAGAACGCCGGAACGCGGGCGCCGTTCTGGTCCGGCAAAAAACCGCGCTTTCGCGGCAAGGCCCATGCGCGCCTCATCCGGGAGGCCAAACGCCGGGATGGGCCGCTTTCTCCTGTTCTGACGGGCTCGTTGACCAACCTGGGGCTGGCCCTTCTGGCCGCGCCCGAAATCGCGCCGCGTCTTGGCCGCGCGGTCCACATGGGCGGCGCCTTCGGCCGGGGGAACGCGGCCTTTTCCACTCCCGACATCCCGGACGCCGTCTGGCGCGACGTTTTGCGCTTCAATACCCTCTATGATCCCCACGCCGCCTCCGTGGTCTTTGAAAGCGGCCTGGACCTGACCATGGTCCCGGTGAACGTGACCGGGCGGATTTTTTTGCGGCCGGAGCATGCCCGCCAGCTCGAAGGGGCCGTCACGCCGCTTGGCCGGGCGCTTTTTCCCGGCGTGGCGGCCTGGCTCGCCTTCAGCATGAAACGGCGGGGACTGCCCGGGGCCCACATGCACGATCCCGCCGCCCTGGCCGCCCTGCTTCATCCGGAATGGTTCGAGCTCGCGCTCATGCGCGTGGACATGGATCGCCTTTTCGCCGGGGATAACGCTTTTTTGACCGAAAAGGGGAAGGGGCCCGAGGTCAAGGTCGCGGTGAGCGCGCGCATCGAGGCGGTGGAGGACTGGATCGCCCGGGGGCTCGCCCGGGCGGCCAGGGGAGATCTGGCGGAAGATGCGGGGACGGACCGGATGAACGAAGAACAATGCGAACTTCCTGCGTAACGCCTCCGGCGCGGACGGCTCGCCGCCTTTTGACTGCCGGGCGTTTCAGCCGGGAGGCGGGCCTTGGACCGCATAAGAGGCGGGAAGCGCTGGACGCGCGGCGTCAGCGTATGAACGCCGCCCTCGCCGCCCGGGCTGTTTTCAGGATTCGAGCGCAAGGCGCGAAAAAAGCCAGACCCGGCGCGCGGGTACGCGCGAGGGTCCGGCTTTTTTGATTGCGCGGCGACCGGGTTTTCCGGCGGCCTGAACGACGGTTAGCGCACCACCAGGACCGGGCAGGGCGCGGTCTGCAGGACGCGGTGGGTGGCGCTGCCTAAAAGCAGGCCTTCCAGCTCGCTCTTGCCCTTGGAACCCATGATGATCAGGTCGCATTTCTCGCCGCTGGCCGTGTTGGCGATGACCTCGGGCACGGCGCCGCCGATGATCAGATCCTCGAACGGCACGCCGGCCTCCTCAAGCCGCTCCCGGTAGGGCTTCATGATTTTCTCGGCCGCCTGCATGAGATTTTCCAGATATTCGTCGGAATTGGGCTCCCCGAGAAAGGTGGGCACGGTCTTGCGGCAATAGAGCAAGACGATCTTGGCCTTCGCCGTCTTGGCCAGTTTGGCGGCGTACGCGGCGGCGTGGTCCGCGTGGGCCGAACCGTCGACCGGCAAGAGAATTTTTTCAGGGGTCATGGACGCTCCTCCTTTTTTGCCCGTGCGGGCTGCCCGTTGCTCTTGATATTGAATAAGCCTCCCGGCCGGTTTGGGCCAGGGCCTTTCTCTCTCAAGATTGACGAATCTTGCCGGAATTTCTTATGAAATACAATACGGGCTCAGTCCTTGACCAGACGGGCTCCAAAGCTGTCCCCGAAAAAGCGGCCGAGGCCGTAAAGCGTGGCGAAAGGAGAGCGCATGTCCGTGACGGAAAAGCCGGTTCTGGTGGTCGGAGCCACGGGATACGTGGGAGGCAGGCTTGTTCCCGCCCTGCTGACGGGCGGACACAAGGTCCGGGCGGCCGGACGTTCCATGGACAAGCTGGCCCAGCGGCCCTGGGCTTTTCATCCGGGGCTTGAGCTGGTCCAGGCGGATCTTGCGGACCTTGCTTCCGTGCGCGCGGCCTGCCGGGGATGCGGAGCGGCCTATTATCTCGTGCACTCCATGCATCCGGACAAGCGCGACTTCGCCGCCGCCGACCGGGAAGCCGCCATGAACATGGCCCGGGCCGCCCGGGAGACGGGGCTTGAGCGGATCATCTATCTGGGGGGGCTTGGCGAGGACCGGGAGGACCGGGAGGAACTGAGCAAACATCTGCGTTCACGGCGCGAGGTGGCCAAGATCCTGGAATACGGGGGCGTTCCCCTGACCCATTTGCGCGCCGCCATGATCCTTGGCTCGGGCAGCGCCTCGTTCGAACTCGTGCGGTATCTGGTGGACCGGCTGCCCATCATGATCACCCCCAAATGGGTGCGCACCCGGGCTCAACCCATTTCCATCGCCGACGTACTCGCTTACCTGGCCGGATGCCTGGAGGAGAGCCGGACCGTGGGCCAAACCTTCGACATCGGCGGGCCGGACATCCTGACCTATCAGGACATCTTCAATCTGTACGCCGAGGAGGCCAGGCTCCCCAAGCGGCGCATCATCCCGGCGCCCATCCTGTCCCCCGGACTTTCCGCCTACTGGGCCCAGCTGGTCACGCCCATCCCCGCCGCCCTGGTCATCCCGCTCATCGGGGGGCTGCGCAACGAGGTCGTGTGCAAAGAGAACCGCATCCGCGAACTCATTCCCATTTCGCTGCGCCCCTGCCGGGAAACCATCCGCCGCGCTCTGGAGAAAATCCGCCAGAACACCGTGGAAACCTGTTGCTGGGACGCCGGAGCCGCGCTGCCGCCCGAATGGGCGACTCCCGGGGACGCGTCCTATGCCGGCGGCGCGGTGTTTACCTATGGCTATCAGGCGCGCATCCAGGCCGCGCCGAGCGAAATATGGGCGGCGCTGTCCAAGATCGGCGGGGAGACGGGCTGGTATTACGGGGACATGCTCTGGCGGCTGCGGGGGCTTCTGGACAAACTGGCTGGCGGAGTGGGGCTGCGGCGGCCGGCCATCCGGCCCGACCGGCTGCGGGTGGGCGCGCCCCTGGATTTCTGGCGCATCCTCGATGTGGAGACCAATCACCGCCTGACCCTGCTGGCGGAGATGAAGATGCCGGGCGAAGGGATGTTGGAATTTCGCATATTCGAGGAACGCCCTGGGCTGACCACCCTGTCCGCCCAGGCCCGGTTCCTGCCGCGCGGGCTCGCGGGCCTGGCCTACTGGTACGGGGCCTATCCGCTGCACAAGCTCGTCTTCTCCGGTATGCTGCGTGGCCTTGCCCATGCCGTGGGAAAACCCCTGGACGGAGAGCCCGTTCCCCTTCCTCCACGCGAAAGGGGCGCCTGCGGCCGCCCGTGATCCGGATTCAATCCATAATTCGTGGATGTCCGATGTCCCGTCCACGAATTGTGGATGAGGCCAATGCCTCATTATTTTAAGGTGTTGCCGCAGATGCCCTCCTTTTTTGTTCCACAACCAATGGATTCGTCGCGCAAAGCATTTGCGGAGTGAATCGGGAGGAAATCCGCCCCGCGGGGGCTGGAAAATATTTCCACTGTTATTGCAGGAAGATATCATAATAAATTGGAGCCAGGGCCGCTTCTGGCCTCATTTCGGCACAGCCCTTGCCTTATAGATAATCATCAGGCTCAGCATCACGAATCAATTTAAATTTTAAATATGGAGGATACGGACATGTTGCGGAATATCATGAATTTCGTTCGTGACGAAGAGGGCGCCTCGGCTGTTGAATACGGACTGCTCGCCGCTCTGATCGCCGCCGTCATCGTGGGCGCCGTGACCACGCTCGGCACCACCCTGCAGAGCACCTTCAACTCCGTGGCCACCGACGTGGCCGTGCCCGGCAACTAAGCGAAGATTTTCGAAGCCGAAAAGGCCGTCCCTCGGGGCGGCCTTTTTGTTTTGGCGATGGGCGTGGGACGATCGTGAAGCGCCGGGGCGTGCGGGGGGGCATGGCGGAGCCCCGGCTGCATCCTACGACGAGGCGCATGGCGCCGGA
>CALGYO010000067.1 GCA_937934715.1 uncultured Desulfovibrionaceae bacterium
CCCGCCACGGCCGTCGCCGATGCGCCCGCCGCCGATGCGCCCGCCGCGGCCTCCGCGGTGTCGTCCCCGGCCGCCGAGGCGATCGCCCCCATCCGCAGCCCGGCCAATTTCGACGAGTGCGTGCGCGTGGCCCTGGCCCAGTCGCCGCTGCTCATGAAAAGCTCCCTGGAGATCGAAGCCAAGCGCCTGGACGTGGGCGACGCCATCTCCCAGTTCATTCCCACGATCTCCGTCAATATCACCTATTATTTCCGCCGGCCCAAGTCCGAAGAGGAAACCAACAGCAAGCCCTACACCATCAGCTTCTCCACGGGCACCTGGAACCCCATCCTGACCTCCTTCGAGGTCCAGGCCCGCAGGGAAATGGTCAACATCGCCGTGCTGGGGCACTTGCAGGTCATCGACAAGGGGCTTTTGCGCCTGGGCACGGACTTCCTCCAGCTTTCGCTGCTCAAGGAGCAGGACGCGGTCATCAAGGAAAAGGAAACCCTGTCCAACCAGTACCTGGACTACGCCAAGACCCGGGCCAACCTGGACAGCGGCGCAGGTCTCGACGTGCGCATCGCCGAAACCAAGCTTTCCGTGATCAAGGCCGAGGAGGACAAGGTCAAGACCACCCGGGCCATGATCCTGGACGACCTGAAATTCATCCTGGGCGTGCCGTTCATCCAGAAGATCGCCCTGGACACCGAGGACGCCAGGCGTCAGGTCATCGGGGACTTCAACCCGGCCAACGTCACGGACGAGGTGCTGCGGGCCCACTCCTTCGACCTCAAGATGCACGAGTACGAAAAGGCCCTGCAGCGCAAGAACATCGCCCTGTCCTACGTGAAGTTCATGCCGACCTTCAATTTCGGCTTCCGCAGCATTGACGCCCTGGACAGCAGCACCACCGAGGAGGAGGACCAGAGCGGCCTCCCCTTCTACCCCTATGTGACCATCTCCATTCCGCTGGACTGGTGGACCAAGGGCCGCGACGTCAGCCGTCAGTACAAGGAGATGGGGCAGCTCGTTTCCGAAGGCAAGAACAAGGAATTCAAGCTGATGAGCCAGTTCCAGCAGGCTCTGGCGGAATTTCGCTCCGCCAATTCCGACGTGGCCATGGCCAAGGCCAATCTGGACCTCTCCCAGCTCAAGGCCCAGCAGGCCCAGTACCGCTTTGAAAACGGCCAGATCGAATTCAGCGGCATCGTGGACGCCATGGACGAATACCTGACCAACAAGCAAACCCTGCTTCTCAAGGAATACAACCGCGATGTGGCCCTGCTTACCTTGTCCCACATCTCGGGCAACCTCCAGGACCGTTTCATCAACGTGGCCTTGACGGAGAACATGTAGCATGCCTCTACGCAGCGCCCTTTTGGCGATTTGCCTCCTTCTGGCGGGCGCGGGTCCGGCCTACGCCCAGGATGCGCCCGCCGCGCCGGCCGCGCCGGCCGCTCCCGCCCCGATCTCCCGTCCCAATGAGATCATCTTTTCGGGAAAGCTCTACAGCCCCGTCAAGCTGAGCGCCATTCTCCCCTTCACCGCCCAGATTCTCGAAGTCCCGGTGGAGATCGGCCAAATGGTCAAGGAGGATCAGGTCCTGGCCAAATACGAGATTCCCCTGGAAACCATCATGGAAGAGAAGAAACAGCTCTCCCTGGCGGCCATCAAGGAACTCGAATACAAACTGGCTTCCGCGGATCAGGAAATCTCCAGGCTCACGGCCAAGGAGAAGGAAACCCGGGCCATGATCGCCAAGAACATGGCTTCCAAGGAAGCCCTGAACCAGACCGTGAAGGACATCTCGGTCCGTCAGAAGGAAAAGGCCTCCTACACGGAACAGCTGGCTCTGGCCAAATCCGTGCTCAAGGATCGCCTGGAACTGGCCGAGGACCGCTTCGGGAAAAAGGTCGAGCCCGACAACCTGCCCAAGATCGGCGTGGTCAAGGCCCCGGCCAACGGCGTCATCCTGTGGATGAACGCCGACCTGCGGCCCGGCGTCAAGATGGGCAAGGACACCGAATTGTTCCAGGTCGGCTCCATGGACCCCATGATCATCCGGGCCCAGGTGCATGAAATCGAGGCGCAGAAGCTGACCCAGGGCGATATCGCCAAGGTGACCTTCGACGCCATTCCCGGCCGGGAATTCACCGCCTCAGTGAGCCGCATTCCCTGGTCGCCCATGCCCGCTGCGTTGCAGCAGCCCTCGTACTACGAGATCGAACTGACCATCCCCAACCCCGACATGATCCTCAAAGAGGGTCTGAAAGGGGAGGTGACGGTCCTGCCCCAGCATCAGCCGGGCAAATAAGGACGTTTGCCATGGCGGGCGGCGAACTGCGCGTCAGGCCGGCGGCTTCGGCCGTGGATATTGACGCTTTCATCCGCTTTCAATGGGACATCTACCGGAACGACCCCCTGTGGGTTCCTCCGGTGATTTCCCATCTGAAAGGCTTTCTCGACAAGAAGACCGGTCCGTTTTTCGAGATCGGCGACGCCGAATATTTCCTGGCCGAGCGGGGCGGGAAGATCGTGGGGCGCATAAGCGCCCACGTGAACCGGGCCTACGAGGAACTGCACGACGCGGATACCGGCTTTTTCGGCTTTTTCGAATCCGTGGACGACCAGGAGGTCGCGGACGCCCTGTTCGAAACCGCCGCCGCCTGGGTCAAGAAACGCGGCAAGACCAGGCTGCACGGTCCGCTCAGCTTTTCCATCTACGATGAGGTGGGCCTTTTGGTGGAAGGCTTCGACGTGCGGCCCATCATGATGCATTCCCACAACCCGCCCTATTACGAGCGGCTGGTGGAAAACTGGGGCTTCACCAAGACGTACGACTGGTACGCCTACCGCATCGACCGTTCCTACGGGGACACCATCGATGTGGAGAAGCTCAAGGCCCAGCGCGATCTGATCCTTAAGCGCAACAACCTGACCATCTCCCATCCCAGGCGCAAGGAATTTCTCGAACGCTCCGCCGAGGTGCGCGAGCTGTTCAACGACATCTGGAGCAAGAACTGGGGGCACATCCCCTTGACCGAGCGGCAGTGGAACGACGCCTACGCCCAGCTCGCCCCCATCCTGCGCCTGGACCTGCTCAACATCATCATGGACGGGGACGAGGTGGCCGCCTTCAGCGTGGTTTCGCCGGACATCAACCTGACCCTGCACAAGCTTAACGGCAAGCTCGGCCCCGTGGGCATGGCCAAGCTCTTCTGGGATTGCCGGGTGCGCCCCCTGCGGGTCTGCCGCGCCGTGATCATGGGCGTCAAGAAGACCCATCAGTGGAAGCGGCTGCACCACGCCATCATGATTCAGATCGTGGTCAATTTCATAGAGAACCATCCCAAGGTGGAATTTTGCGACTGTTCGCTTATTCCCGAATCCCTGACCCAGTGGAACAAGACCCTGCAGGCCTATGGCGGCAGGCGGTACAAGACTTTCCGGCTGTATGACCGGAACATTTAGACGAAAAATCCTTTCCGGCCCGTTGCTGGCCGTCCTCGCCCTGTCCTGCCTGGTTTTTCTTTTCGCCCACCGGCAGGCTTTGTTGAATCCCTACGTCATCAACGACGACGTCCGCCAGCAGCTCTACTGGATGGCCTCCTGGGACGATCCCGGGCTTTTCCCGCCAAATCTCCTGAACGAATACTCCCGGCTGTACGTTCCGGAAGGGGTCAAGGCGATCTACCGGGCGCTTTCGCCCGTCATGGACCCGGTGCAGGCCTCCAAGGCCGTGACCGGCGTCTTGTTCGTCATCCTGTGCCTGGCCATGTACGGCGTGGGGAGCGTCCTCGGCGGCCGCCGCCTCGGCGTGTTCTGCGCGGGAGCCGTCTGGCTCATGCCGTTTTTCCTCTACAACATCTCGGGCGGGCTTTCCCGGGCCTTCGCCGCGCCGCTTCTGGCGCTGTTTCTTCTGGCCTGGCTCAAGCGCTTTCCCTCGGGCATGGCCTTGTCCCTGCTGTTTCAGGCCGTGTGCATCCCCTACATCTGCATCCTGTGCTGCCTGTCCTGCGCATTGGCTTTCGCCGCGGCCCGGGTCCGGCGCGATCCCCCGCCGCCCTTTCCCCGCAAGGCGGCCCATTTCGCCGTGCTCGCCGCCTGCGCTCTGGCCGTGTGGGCCATGCGCCAGCGGATGAACGCCTCGGGCTTCGGCCCCCTGGCCGGATTCCAGAAT
Organism: uncultured Desulfovibrionaceae bacterium; assembly: GCA_937934715.1. Classification (GTDB taxonomy): domain Bacteria; phylum Desulfobacterota; class Desulfovibrionia; order Desulfovibrionales; family Desulfovibrionaceae; genus CALGYO01. The sequence continues at coordinate 4,163 of CALGYO010000067.1, forward strand.
ATCGTGGAACGCCCGGAATTCGGGCCTCTCGGGAGGCTGGATCTGTTTCCCCTGCCCAACCCGTTTCTCGATCTCGTCTACTGGCCCTTCGAGCGCATCGGCCTCTTCCTGGAATCCGGCCTGCCCCTGGGCATCGCGAGTCTTGCGGTCCTGGCGGTCCTCGTCGTCATCGGGGCGCGCCGCTTTCCCTGGAAAAGCCTCGCCCCCCATCTGACGCCCTTCGCCGCCCTGGCGGCCTCGTCCCTCATCCTGTACGCCGCCGCCCGGATGCTCGCCCTGAAACTTTTCGTGCCGGACCGCTACGTGTCCTATTCCTTCAACATCTTCTACGCCCTGGCTTTGGCCATCTGCCTGTACGCGGTCTTTTCGCCCCTGTGTTCGCGCCGGGGCGCCGGGGCGGTCCTTGTGGTCCTGGCCGCCGGGCTCGGGGCCTGGCGCCTGACCGGGGCCGGGCTCTACGATTATTCCGCCTGGGCGCCCGTGTACCAGGCCGTGCGCGAACTGCCCAAGGACGCCCTCGTGGGCGGGCATCCCGAGGACATGGACAATGTGATGACCTTCGGCCAGCGCGACGCCCTGGCTACCTTCGAACTGGCCCATCCCTGGTCGCTGGGTTACTGGACACGGCTGGAGCCCAGACTTCGGGACCAGCTTATGGCCTATTACGCGACCGATCCCAAGACGGTCCGGGATTTCGCCGCCAGATACGGGGTGGACGCCATGGTGGTGGACGAGGCGCGCTATGCTCCCGCTTTTATAGAAAAAGGGGCGTTTTTCGCCCCGTACGCGGACATGATCCGCAATCTGGCGGGAAGAGGGAAGACATTCGCCCTTCTCGACGGCGGGAATTTCCCCTATAGAGTCCTTGCTCCGGGCGTGCGTCTCGTGGACCTGCGCCGGAAGACGGACGGCTGATTTCCGGCCGTCAGGAATGTCCCGCGCGGCGTTGTTCGCGTTGAGCGGCGCTGCGGGCCACGAACCAACGAACTCTTTTTCCTTAAAGATATCGCCCTGTTTTTAAGGAACGCCCGAACGCGGGCGGCTTCGCCGGGCGGTTCCCGCGCAAAGCCTGGGAGGCGCGATGCAAGACACGCTGTCGATCATCATTCCCATCTACAATGAGGAAGGCAACATCGATCCGTTGTACGCCAAGCTCAAGGACGTGCTCGACCGGATCGGCAACCCGTACGAGATCATCATGATCAACGACGGGTCCACGGACGCTTCCCGGCAGGAACTGGACGCCCTGGCCGCCAGGGACGATCACCTGCGCGTGGCCCATTTCCGGCGCAATTTCGGCCAGACCGCCGCCATGATGGCGGGCATCGACATGGCCGCCGGGGACGTGCTCATCCCCATGGACGGGGATCTCCAGAACGATCCCGCCGACATCCCCAAGCTTCTGGCCAAGCTCGCCGAGGGCTATGACGTGTGTTCGGGCTGGCGCAAGGACCGCAAGGACAATCCCCTGAAACGCAACCTGCCGAGCAAGGCGGCCAATTTCCTCATCTCCGCCATCTCCGGCGTGCATTTGCACGATTACGGCTGCTCGCTCAAAGCCTATCGCAAGGCCATCATCAAGGACGTCAAGCTCTACGGGGAAATGCACCGCTTCATTCCCATCTACGCCATGTGGCAGGGCGCGCGGGTGACCGAGGTGGGGGTGACCCATTACCCGCGCGTACGCGGCAGTTCCAAATACGGCTTCGACAGGACCATCAAGGTCATCCTCGATCTTATCGTCGTCAAGTTCCTGGACAAGTTCGCCCAGAAACCCATGTATCTCTTCGGCGGCTTCGGGCTGGCCAACATCTTGCTGTCCTGCGGCTTTTTCCTGTTCATGATCTATTGCAAGCTCTTCCTGGGAAAGAGCTTCATCGAAACCCCGCTGCCCCTGGGCGTGGTCATGTTCTTTCTCATCGGCATCATCTCCATCTTCATGGGACTGATCGCGGAAATCCTCATGCGCACCTACCACGAGTCCCAGGGCAAGCCCACCTACATCGTGGATTCGGTCAAGAACTACAAGGAGCCGTAGGCCATGTGCGGCATCTGCGGCTTCGCCGGGGCGGGCGACGAGGCGGTTCTCGCCGCCATGAACGCCCGGCTCGCCAGGCGCGGTCCGGACGGAGAGGGCGTGGCCGTCTTTCCGGCGGAACGCGTCTTTTTCGGCCACCGCCGTCTGTCCATCATCGACATCGAAGGCGGGGCTCAGCCCATGTCCACGCCGGACGGGCGCCTGTGCGTGGTCTATAACGGCGAAATCTACAACCACATGGAGCTGCGCCGGGAGCTCGTCCGCCTGGGCCATGTCTTTTTCACGGACCACAGCGACACCGAGGTCCTCCTGCACGGCTACCGCCAGTGGGGGGACGGTCTGCCCGAACGCCTGAACGGCATGTGGGCCTTCGCCATCCTGGACCGGGACGCCAGGCGCCTTTTCCTCTCCAGGGACCGCTTCGGCAAGAAGCCGCTGTTTTATTCCAGCCAGAACGGCGCCTTCGTCTTCGCTTCGGAACTGACCAGCCTCATGGCCCATCCGGCCATCCCCCGGGATATCTCCCGCAAGAGCCTGATCAAATATTACGCCCACGGCTTCATCCCGGCCCCCAATTCCCTGTACGAACGGGCCTGCAAGCTGCCCGGCGGCCATTTTATGACCGTGGACCTCACGGCCCTCGCCCCCCGCGTGAAGCGCTACTACGCCTTTTGCGTTAAGCCCGATCCGCGCCTTCCCAAAAATCCCGAGGCCGAGTGGGGGGAGCGCATCCGGGACGTCTTGTCCCGGGCGGTCAAGCGGCGGCTCATGTCCGACGCGCCGCTTGGCGTATTCTTAAGCGGCGGGGTGGATTCCACCTCCATCACGGCCTACGCCGCAAAGCATCAGGAGGGCGTGGCCGCCTTTTCCATCGGCTTCGACGACCCGAGTTTCGACGAATCGCCGTTCGCGCGTCTGGCGGCGTCGCATTTCAAGGTCAGGCATGTGGAGGCCTCGCTCACCATGGAAACCATGGCCGCGCTCGCGCCGCGCATCGCGGACTGGCTGGACGAGCCCATGGGAGACCCCTCGCTCATCCCCACGGCCCTTTTGTGCCGGGAAACGGCCAGGGAGGTGAAGGTCGCCCTCGGAGGCGATGGGGCGGACGAGCTTTTCGCCGGATATGATCCCTTCAAGGCCCTCACGGCGGCCAAAGCGTACGCGGCCCTGTGCCCCAGGCCCGCCCACGTCGCCCTGGGCCTGGTGGCCGCCCGCCTGCCCGTGGGCCACGGCAACATGCATGTCAGCTTCAAGATCAACCGGTTCCTGAAGGGGCTCGGCCGGGACAGGCGCTTCTGGAACCCGGTCTGGCTCGGTCCTCTCGGTCCGGACGAGCTGGCGGACTATTTTTCCTCTCCCATGGACCCGGAAGAGGTCTACGAGGAGGCCATCGCCGTCTACGAGGACTGCCCCTCCAGGGATATGACGGACAAGACCCTGGAATTCTACACCCGGCTCTATTTGCAGGACCAGATCCTGGTGAAGACCGACCGGGCGGGCATGATGCATTCCCTGGAGACCCGGGCGCCGTACCTGGACGTGGAGATGGCCGAATTGGCCCGGTCCATTCCCCACGAATACAAGTTCCGGCGGGGCCAGACGAAATACATCCTGAAAAAGGCCCTGGAGCCCGTACTGCCGAAGGAAATCATTTATCGCCGCAAGAAGGGCTTCGGCATGCCCATCGGCCGCTGGCTGGCCCAAGGGGCGCTCACGCCGGGACCGGCCCGTCCCTTTGAGCCCGGCAACGAGGCCTTCGTCCAGGCCAGGCTTGGCGCCCACCGGGCGGGGAAGGCGGATGAGCGCCTGTTCCTGTGGAACCTGTGGCTTCTGCGGGCCATGAACCTGCCCTGAGGCGTCCATGCTCTGGTCCAATCTGGAATACGTCCCCCTGCGTCTGGCCAGGCGCCTTCTCTTCACGGACCGGGTCCTGTTGCGCCTGGGCCGGTTTTTGCCCTATTACCGGACCTATCAGGGACAAATCTCGGTCGAGCCCATCGCGGCGGCCTACGCGGAGCTCCTGGCGCGCAAGGGGCTCGATCTGGCGGACAGGGACGTCCTGGAGGCCGGCTGCGGGGCGGCCAACGGAACGGGCTATGCCCTGGCGGCCGGGTACGGGGCGCGCTGGACCGGGCTTGAGCCCTATGCGCCCTTCGATGCGGCCCTGGACGCCCGGTTTCGCGAGGAGACCGTCCGCCGCCATCCGGACGCCGGCCCCCTGGCCGTGCGGCGCATCGAGAGCCTGGCCGGGACGCCGGATGCGCGTTTCGACCTGATCCTCTCCAATTCCGTGCTCGAACACGTCTTCGATTTCGAAGGGCTCATGCGGGAGCTTTTCCGGGTTTTGCGGCCGGATGGATGCATGCTCCACCGGGTGGACTACCGGGATCATTTTTTCAAATACCCGTTTCACTTCTTGCAGTTTGCGGAAACGGCCTGGCAGGGGGTATTAGGACCTGGAGATTTGACCCGCCGCCGGCTTCCCGAGCACGTCACGCTTATGCGGGACGCGGGGTTCGACGTGGAACTTCTTGAAATAACGCGAGATCGGGAATCGTTTGACAGGATGCGAAAACACCTCCACCCTCGGTTCCGGGTTTTTCCGGACGAGGAGCTCTGCGTAACCGGCGCGGCCATCTTCGCCCGCAAACGGCAATAAGGGACGTTCATGCGCATCGTTTGCATCAATTACGAATACCCGCCCCTGGGCGGAGGCGCGGGCAACGCCACGGCCTGTATGGCGCGGGAGATGGCGAAGCTTGGCGCCAAGGTCCTGGTGGTCACGTCCTCCTTCAGGGGACAGCCCAAAAGCGAGGAGCGCGACGGCTACGTCATCCGGCGCATCCCCACCCTGCGCCGCCACGCCGATCATTGCCGCCCCTACGAGATGGCCGCCTTCATGGCCTCTGCCTGTCTGGCCCTGCCTTCCCTGGTCAGGGAGTTCGAGGCCCGGGCCGTGATCGCCTTTTTCGGCGTGCCCTGCGGTCCGGCCGCCCTGTGGACCAAAAAACGCCTGGGCGTTCCCTATATCGTTTCCCTGCGCGGGGGCGACGTGCCCGGATTCCAGCCCTACGATCTCAAGACCTACCATCGCCTGACCGCGCCGCTCATCCGGGCCGTCTGGCGCGGGGCCGCCCATGTGGTGGCCAACAGTTCCGGGCTGCGCGACCTGGCGCTCGCCTCCTCGGGCGGGGTCCCCGTACGGGTCGTGCCCAACGGGGTGGACCCCGGGATTTTTTTCCCGGCCGCGACCCGGGCGGACGGACCCGTACGGCTTCTTTTCGTGGGCCGGGTGGTGCGCCAGAAAGGCCTGGACGTGCTGTTCGACGCCTTGGCCGGGCTCGGCAAGACGCCCGAATGGACCCTGGACGTGGCTGGCGACGGCCCGGCCCGGGTGGAGCTGGCCGCGCGCGCCCTGCGCCTGGGCCTGACCGAGCGGGTGCGCTTTCTGGGCTGGCGCGGCCGGACCGAGATGCCGGATATTTTCCGCCGGGCGGACGCGTTCGTCTTCCCCTCCAGGGACGAGGGCATGCCCAACGCCGTGCTCGAGGCCATGGCCTCGGGACTTCCCGCGGTGGCCACGCGCATTTCGGGCAACGAGGAGCTGGTGCGCCATTGCGAGACCGGTTTTCTCGTTCCGCCGGACGATCCCGCCGCCCTGGGCGAGGCGTTGGCCCGGATCCTCAGCGAGCCGAGCCTGCGGACCGTCATGGGCGCCCGGGCCGCGAAGCTGGCCCAAACGTCGTATTCCTGGGCCGTCGTGGCCAAGAGCTACCTGGATCTGTGCAAGGAGGCTGTCTGACCATGTGCGGGATTTGCGGAGTCATCGCGCAAAAGGGCGCGGCGTTGCCGGACGGGGACGTCCTGGACGCCATGAACGCCGCCCTGGTCCATCGCGGACCGGACGGCGCCGGGAAAAAGATTTTCGCCTTCGAGGACGGCGGCGGCGTCGCCCTCATGCACCGCAGGCTGGCCATCATCGACCTGGCCACGGGCGACCAGCCCATGGCCAACGAGGACGGCTCCTTGTGGGTGGTCTTCAACGGGGAGATCTATAACTACCTGGACCTGCGCAGGGAACTGGAGGCCAAGGGCCACGTCTTCCACACCCGGTCCGATACCGAGGTCATTCCCCATCTGTACGAGGAGTACGGCCAGGGTTGCGTGGAGCGCCTGCGGGGCATGTTCGCCTTCGCCCTGTTCGACGCGAACAACCGCGAACTGTTCCTGGCCAGGGACCGTTTCGGCAAAAAACCCCTGTATTACGCCCAGATTGGGGGCGCGTTCGCCTTCGCTTCGGAAATGAAAAGCCTGCTGACCATGCCGGATTGCCCGCGCCGGGCCAATCTGGAGGCCATCGGCCACTATCTGACCCTGCAATACGTCCCCGATCCCCTGACCGCCTTCGAGGGGATCCACAAGCTGCCCGCCGCCCACCGGTTGACCGTGAAAAACGGGGAACACCGCACCGGCCGCTACTGGACGCTGGCCTATGAACCCAAGATCGAGGCGTCCGAGGACGTTTTGATCGAAGAGTTGCGCGAACGCCTGACCGAGGCCGTGCGGCTGCGGCTCATCAGCGACGTGCCCCTTGGGGCGCATCTTTCCGGAGGCGTGGATTCCAGCATCCTCACGGCCATCATGGCCGGACTGTGCGGCCAGCCCGTCAAGACCTTCTCCATCGGCTTCAAGGAGGAGGCGTTTTCCGAAACCGGCAAGGCCCGGGCCGTGGCCAGGATGTACGGGACCGACCACCGGGAATTCGTGGTGGGCCACGCCAACGCCATGGAGATTCTGGACGCGGCCGCCAGGCAGTTCGACGAACCCTTCGCCGATCCTTCCGCCCTGGCCGTCTGGCATCTCTCGCGTATGACCCGGGAATACGTCACCGTGGCCGTGAACGGGGACGGCGGGGACGAGATCTTCGCCGGATACCAGCGCTACTGGCTGGACCCCTGGGCCAACGCCTACGCCAAGCTCCCCCATGTGGTCACCCGGCGGGTGGCCCCGTTTCTTTTGCGGGGGCTCAGCGAATCGCCGGACAAGCCCATCGAAAAGAACTACGCCGCCGGGCTCAAGCGGCTGTCCCAGGCGGCCGAGATCGGTCCCAAGGCCAGCATCGTGCGCTGGGGCTCGTATTTTTCCCCGTCCATGAAGGCGGATCTGGCGCGGCCGGAAGCGGCCGGGGCCATGCTGCGGGCCGATTCCGCCGCGCTTTTGGCCCTGCTCTACGACGGCGCACGGGCCGCGACGCCCCTTGACCGGACCCTGTATGCGGACATCGCCTCCTATCTGCCCGGGGATCTTCTGGTCAAAGCCGACCGCATGGCCATGGCCCACTCCCTGGAAGGCCGTTCGCCCTTTCTGGATCACGAACTGGCCGAATGGGCGGCCAGGCTTCCCTGCCGGGACAAATTGCGCGGCCGTACGGGCAAATACCTCCTGCGCAAGGCCTTCGGCCATCTTTTGCCCCCGGAAGCTGCCAATCAGAAGAAGCAGGGCTTCGGCTTGCCTGTGGGCAAATGGTTCCGGGAGGATTTGCGCGAGTGCGCCTGGGACATGCTGCTCTCAGGCCGGGCCGCCCGGGAGCTTGTGCGCCCCGAGGCCGTGGAGACCATGCTCAAGGAGCACGATCTGGGCGGCGTGGACCACGGCAAGCGCATCTACGCCCTCATGATGCTGGAGATGTGGCTTACGGCCTACGCCCCGTCCATCGGCTAGGGGGCGGTTCGCCGTTTGTGGGGCCCTGTCCCGGCTTGACGCGGCGGTTTTCGGCGTTATAGCACAGCGTAGGGAGCCTTCCGGCTTCCAAAACGCCTGTACATCCAAGGAGCGCCCATGCGGGGATACAAGCTGACCTTTTTCGGCCTGCTTCTTCTGGCCGTGGCGCTGAACGTCTTCGTGCTTTTCGCCGCCTACACGGGCAACGACGTGATCGATTTCAGGAAATGGAACGTCGGACCGGGGCTTGATAACCTGCAGGGCGATTTGAAGATGCCCGATCTGGGCGATATGCAGGGCGCGAAAAACGGCGCGCTCAAGATGCTGGACGACGCCAAAAACAACATCGAGAACGCTGCGGATTCGCTCAAGAAATAAAGAAGGCCGCCCTTCCGGGAATGCGCGGAAGGACGGCCGGGATGCCGCGTCCGAAAAAATACGTTTGTTGAAAGCCGCCTTGGGCGGCTTTTTTTACGCCGTCAGATAGAGCGGCTAGACGGCGTAGTCCCTGAGGTATTCGTTTTCCAGGCCCAGGGCCTCGCGCAGATCGTCCGAGGTGACGTCCAGGCGTCCGTCGAAAAGGAGTCCGCAGGCGGCGCCGTTGACCCAGCGCACCACGCCCTTGGCGCTGCTCAAAAAGCCCACCAGGGAATTGAAGACGCAGCCGTGGATGAAGATTTCCTGGCCGGGTTCCACGCCGCTCAAATCGGCGGGATCGTCGAAGCGCAGGCAGACGCCGGTGCGGGAGATGTTCTCGATGACCGCGTCGCGGTTGACGCGGGCGCTTGTAACGGTCAAGTCGCACTGCCTGAAGACGGATTCCAGTTCCTGAACGGAAAATCTGGCCGCCCGCCGCCGCTCGTGTTCCATGAGCATAGAACCTCCTGATCGTCCGTGATCGTTGCGCGCATCCCCTGGCTCTCGCCAAGGTCTTTTTGAAAACGGCTTAGAGGTAGTGGAAACCGCGCTTTTGGTCAAGCGGAGGGCTGTTCTTTGGGCGCGCTGTGGTCAAATGGGCGCGCTCAGGCCCGGATAGCCTGCAATGCCCCGGCTGTCGGCGGCGCCAGGCCTCCCCTGGCCGTCTCATGGCGCATCGGCTTTTCCCGCTCGATAAATCATGGATCGTTGGACGACGGGCTCTTGCGCGCGGGAGCGATGCGCCCCGGCGGTTATGGCCGCTCGCGCGGGGGGATCGGCGCGGCGCGGAGTCCGTCCACGTACGCGCGGTCGTTATGGCCGCTCGCGGGGGGGAGCGGGGCCATGCCTTCCCGACGTACAGGCCGTTGCCGTTCCAGCCGTTCGCCTGGAAGACCGTTTTTCCGGCGGCGCGTTGGCGGTTGGGCGTATGCAATGCCGCGCCGGAGGAGAACGGCGGATTCCACAATAGATGGATTTATAAACTCATTTGAAATCAATGTGTTATAGATTCAACCCAAAAAAGGAGACTATTCTTTGTAGACCGGAACGGGAAGAAATCCCGGGCCCATGGGGAGAGGGGCGGGGGGGAAGGGGACAGGTAAAATATGAGTATGAATAATTACGGTGTGATATGAGAATTTCTCGCGTTTTCGGCATGGCGTCTTCCATTTCGGCATGAGGTTTGCCTTAGAAGAGGCACAGGCTCGGTTGAAACAAGAAATGTTTATAACATATGGAGGATACGACCATGTTGAAGAGCATCATGAATTTCGTGCGTGACGAAGAAGGCGCCTCGGCTGTTGAATACGGTCTGCTGGCCGCTCTGATCGCCGCCGTCATCGTGGGCGCCGTGACCACGCTGGGCACCACCCTGCAGAGCACCTTCAATTCCGTCGCCACCGACGTGGCCGTTCCTGGCAACTAAGCGAACATTCCGCAGGCGAGAAAGGCCGT
>CALGYO010000068.1 GCA_937934715.1 uncultured Desulfovibrionaceae bacterium
TGTTCGTCTACGAACGCGGCTGGAACGTCTACATCGGCCACGACTGGCTGTCGGGATCGAACGCCCGGGCCACGTTTCTTGAATATGTCGAGGAGCGCGAGCGGGAGGCCGAGGCCATGCTCAAGAGCCGCTTCCTGGCCGAAGCGGCGGCCGCCGGCGTGACCGCCCGGTTCGAGACGGTTTGTTGCGGCGACCTGGAGCATCTGACCGACGCGGTCCTGCGCGAAGCGCGCGAGGGCGGCTACCGGCGCATCGTGTGCGCCGCCCCGCTGACGCGCGGACTGTCCGAGCGCCGCGACGGAACCCGGGCGCTTGTGCGCGGGGCCCCGTGCCCGGTGACGCTTGTCGCCGAAGCCAAGGCGGCGTAGAGCGCGCCCCGCGACGACGAATCTGACCCAAAAACGTAGTCATCAAGCTGACGGGCGGCCCTTCAGGGCCGCCCGTTTTGCGTCGCTCCCCTGATCGCCCAGCCGATAGGAGGCCAGGGGGAGCATCCCCCTGGCGGGGCGTCCAGAAGGGCGGCGCCCCTCTGGACGCCGGAGGCCCGCCTTCGCGCCGCAGGCGCCCTCCCCTACCCGTTCGGAAACCACAGATCGACCTCGGTTCCTTTTCCCGGCTCGGAGCGGATGGACAGGCGGCCTTTATGTTCGCGGATGATGCGGTGAACGATGGCCAGTCCGAGGCCCGAGCCTTTTTTCTTGGTGGTGAAGAAGGGTTCCAGGGCGTTTTCGCGTTCTTCGGCGGTCATGCCGCTTCCGTTGTCGGCCACGCGGATGCGCACGCCGTTTTTTTCGGCGTCGCTTCGCACGGTTATGGCGCCGTTTTCCCGGGAGACGGCGGCGATGCTGTTGAGCAGGAGATTCAAAAGAGCCTGCTTGAGGGCGTCGGCGTCGGCGAAGACGTTGGGCGCGGCCAGGGAGGCGTCGAGGCTGACGTTCTGGGCGTCGAGATCGAAACGCAGGAGACGTCCGAGTTCCTCGATCATGGGGGCCAGAAGAACCTCGGCGGGTTCCAGGGCCCGGGGCTTGGCCAGAAAGAGCAGGTCCGTGACCACGCGGTTCAGGCGGTCGGCCTCGTGGACCATGGTGGCGGCGTAGGTATGTTCGGGTTCGCGATCCTTGAGTTTGGTCTGGAAGAACTGGGCGAAGCCGCGCAGGGAGGAAAGCGGGTTGCGGATTTCGTGGGCCACCCCGGCGGCCAGACGTCCGATGGCGGCCAGCTCCTCGGCTTCCTTGAGGTCTTGTTCCAGGGACCGCATTTCGGTGCGGTCGCGGATGAGGATGAGGCGTCCGGCCGGGGCGCTTGCGCCGTCTCCGGGCTCCCTGATGGGCGCGCTGAGGATTTCCAGGCTGAGTCCGGCGGCGTCCAGGCGTTTCCAGGCGGCCTCGGCGCCGGAGTCGGCGGGCGCGGCCTGTGCCAGGGGCAGGGCTGCCCAGGGCAATCCCACCAGGTCCCCTTCCGGCGCCCCGGGCAGGCGGCGCAGCAGGGCTTTGGCGGCCTCGCTCACGCTGCTGATTTCGCCGTGTTCATCGAGGGAGACCAGGCCGTCGGGCATGGCGTCGAGGAGCTTGGAGTGGAAGGACTCCAGGCGCAGGAATTTGCGGCTCTGATCGCGGCGTTTGGCGTAGGCCAGGGTCAGAAACCAGAGAAAGGCGGCCACCACCAGGACGTAGACGGTCTGGAGGATGGCCGTGCGGCGGATATCCCGGTAGGAACCCAGGTATTGTCCGGTATCGAGGGTGATCATGAGAAAAGCCCGGGGCGGCGGACGCAGGGGATCGGGCGCCGGGCCGCGCGGAGGCCCAAGGAAGCCCGGGCGCGCGGGCGCGGCCAGGCTGAAGAAGGTCTTTCCGTCTCTGGTGAACGATCCGGACCATTCGCCGCCCCGTCGCATGGCGGCGAGAGCGTCTTCGGGCATGTCTGGAGGCGGGTCGTCCGGTCCGGCGTAGAGGAGGGGCGCGCCGTCGGGCGTATAGAAGGCGATGGCTGCTATTTCGCCGCTTTGGGTCAGGTCGTTCAGGTATTCCCTGGCCAGGGGAAGGAAGAGGTCCCGGTCGGCGGGGCCGAAGCGGCGCAGGCCGCGCATGATATTGGTCTGGATGCCGCTCAAAAGGCCCCCGGCGGAGAGTTCCATGTGGCGTTCGGCCAGGCGGCGCTGCTCGCGCAGGTTCAGCCAGATGAGGCTGACCAGGGTGAATCCCAGGACGATGAGGGCGGCCGTGGCCGGGAAGAGGATGCCTTTGCGGCGCAGTCCGATGTCCATGGGGGGATGCGCGCCGGGCGCGAAACGCCCGGCGCGGCTTGTCTTATTGGGTTGTGATGATGCGCATGACGTCTTCGGGCGTCTTGTCATTCTCCAGGGCCAGCTCCTTGAAGGTCATGTCCACGAAGGCGGTGATGCCTTTGGCGGCCAGCCTGTTCACGGCGACCTGGACCGGGAGGTTGAATTCCTTGCAGAAGTCGCCGAGCATCATTTTTTCGAGCCCCGGGGGCGGGGGCAAAGCCGAAAGCGCGGCCGTATCCGGCGGGAGTTCCTGGGTTTGTTCGAGGGCCTGGCCGTCCTGGGGCTGATTCTCGAAGCCCGTGGGCGGGAGCTGTCCGTTGTCCTGCGTCGGGGAGACGGCGGGCTGGGACCCGGAGAGGGCGTTGGGCTGGGCATTGGGCTGCGCGGGGATCTGGACCTGGGCGGGCCGGGAGACGGGCCGGTCCGAGCGCATGGCGTCGTAGACGTCGATGGGCAGGAGGCTGTTGGCGTCGGCCACTTCCTTCAGGGTCATGGCGGGAGCGGCGGCGATGCCGGACTCGGCCAGTTTCTTGATCATGGCCTTGATATCCAGCTCATACTCTTCGCAGATGTCTGAAATTTTGCGTTTGCCGAGGCCGGGAGGCGGATCCTTCGGCAGGCGCTCGGACGGGGCGCCGCTCATTTCCCGGGCGAATTCCACGGCCGCGAACACGCCGCCCGGCGCCAGGCCGTTGGCGACGCCGATTTCCTTGAGGGTCATATCAGGCGATTCGATGCGGATGTTCTTCGCGGTCAGGGCGGCCAGGGCCTTGTCCGGGGGGATGCCCAGGCGCCGGGCCAGCTCGGCCAGGGGGAACTCCTCGGCGTGGGCGAAGGGCGGTTCGCCGTAGGTCTTGGTCTGCTGTTCCTTGATGAACCCGGTGACGCCCGCGATTTGCGCCATGGGCGGCAATCCGGCGATGGTTCCGAGAAAAACGAGGGCGGTCAGGACGAAGGCGGCGGCCAGGGCCTTGTTGGCTTCCAGGACCTTGCCCGCCGCGCCCTTGAAAAAGGAGCCCAGGGCGGCCCTGTTGACGACAAAGGCGGCCGCGCCCGAGGCGGCGCACAAAAGACCCATGATGAGGTGGGCGGCGTCCCATTGGGGCTTGGACAGTCCGAGCAGGCTCCAGCTGGCCCAGGCGGCCACCTGGGCCGGGGGCTCGATGACAAGCGCGAATCCGGTGACCGCCACGGCGGCCAGGGAAATCATGAAAACAAAGGTCAGCGTTTTTTGGGGCATGCCTGTCTCCGGGGCGGGGTGGTGTCCGGCCGTCCCGCCTTCCGGGATGGCCGCTTCGCCCGGGCGGGAACATAACAGGTCTTTTTCCGGTCCACAAATCCGGGAGGAAAGGCGCGGGCGGCCGCGAGGAGACGGCGGCCGCCCGCGCCGGAGCCTTGTTTCGGGGGGAAAGCCTATCTCATGCCGCGCGGGCCTGGACCGCCCTTGCCGCCGCGTCCGCCCATGGGCAGAAGCACGCCGGTTTCCAGGAAGATCTTGCGCTGGGTGGCCACGCGATCCTTGAACATCCGGCCCTTCATGGCGTTGATCTCGCCCACCAGGGCGTCGATTGCGGCCGGATCGGCCTTGGGATCCACGTTGAGCGCCTCAAGCTGGATGCGCTTGACCCGCAGTTCTTGCATCAACTGGAAATGGTTGGCGCGTTCGGCCTCCAGGGTCTTTTCCACCAGCTCCTGCTTGTCCTTGGGCAGGTTTTTCAGAAAGCCGTCGGGACCGGAGCCGCAGCCCGGGCCGGGTTGGGCCATGGCCGGAACGGCCATGACCAGGGCCAGCAGGGCGGAGGCTATGACCATGCGTGTCTTTTTCATTACCAAACTCCTTTTGGTTGGCGTTTGTTTTTTCCAAAGCATGCCCCATGCCAATATGAATACGCGTTGAATTTCCAAAAGTTACGGGATTTTCTCCTGATCTTCCCCACAATTTTGCGCAATATTTTGCACAAGATGTTTGCACAAACGGGCAATCCCGCGTCGCGTCCGGTTCATTTGACAAGGCGGAACAAAGGCATTACCTGCCAGCAAACGCCACAGCGGCGTCACGCCCTGACTGAGGAGACGCGTCATGAAAGAGAAGGTACAAGCCGCGCTGGATAAGGTGCGCCCCACCCTGCAGGCCGACGGCGGCGACGTGGAGCTTGTGGACGTCACGCCCGAGGGCGTCGCCAGGGTGCGCCTCCAGGGCGCCTGCAAAGGCTGCCCCTACTCCACGATGACCCTGAAAAGCGGCATCGAACGCATGATTTTAAAGGAAGTCCCCGAAATCAAGGCCGTGGAAGCGGTCGAAGGCTGATCCGCCGGTCCGCAAGCCGGTCATTTTCGCAGATATCGAGGGGAAGGCCGATCCGGCTTTCCCCTCGTTCGTATTAGGGAGCGCATATGTCCGAAATCGTTACCAGATTCGCGCCAAGCCCCACGGGACGCCTCCATGTGGGCGGGGCGCGCACAGCCATCTTCAACTGGCTTTTGGCCCGGCAAAACGGCGGCAGGTTCATCCTGCGCATCGAGGATACCGATCGTCAGCGTTCCACGGACGAGAACACCCGGGGAATCCTGGCCTCCATGAGCTGGCTGGGACTCGATTGGGACGGCGAGCCCATCTATCAGAGCAAGCGTTTCGATCTGTACAACGCCTACATCGACAAGCTGCTGGAGACCGGCCACGCCTACTACTGCACGTGCACGCCCGAGGACGTGGAGGCCATGCGCGAAGAGGCCCGGGCCAAAGGGCTCAAGCCCAAATACTCCGGCCGCTGCCGGGAGAAGGACCTGGGGCCGGTTCCCGGAGCGGTGGTCCGCCTCAAGGCGCCCATTTCCGGAACCACGGTGGTGGACGATATGGTCAAGGGGCCGGTGTCCGTGGAAAACGCCGAGATGGACGACATGATCCTGCGCCGGGCGGACGGAACCCCCACCTACAACCTGGCCGTGGTGGTGGACGACTCGGAGATGGGCGTGACCCACGTCATTCGGGGCGACGACCATTTGAACAACACCCCGCGCCAGATCATCATCTACAAGGCGCTCGGCCTGCCGGTCCCGCGCTTCGGCCACGTGCCCATGATCCTGGGGCCGGACAAGAAGAAGCTGTCCAAGCGTCACGGGGCCACCTCGGTCATGGAATACGAGAAGGACGGCTTTTTGCCCGAGGCCATGGTCAACTATCTGGTGCGGCTGGGCTGGTCCAGCGGCGACCAGGAGATCTTTTCCAAGGACGAGCTCGTGAAGGCTTTTTCCACGGACAACCTCGGCTCCTCGGCCGCCGTGTTCGACAAGGACAAGCTCTTGTGGCTCAACGCCCACTACATCAAGGAAGCCGCGCCCGGGCGACTGGCGGAGCTGACCGCCCCGTTTCTGGCGGGGCTCGGACTTGAGGACGTGGACGCCGCCTATCTGGCCAAGGCCATCCCTCTGCTGCAGCCCCGGGCGAACACCCTGGCGGAGATGGCCGAGAAGGCGTTTTGCTTCGCGGTCGCGGACGAAGCCCTGGCCTACGACGAAAAGGCGGTGGAGAAATTCCTCACCCCCGAGGCCCGGGAGCTTCTCGCCGCCCTGCGCGCCGATCTGGCCGGGCTGGACGGCTTCACCCATGATGGCCTGGAAAAGACCATCCAGGAGTTTTTGGCCGCCAGGGAGATCAAGTTCAAGATCCTGGCCCAGCCCATCCGGGTGGCCATCACCGGCGGAACGGCCAGCCCCGGCCTGTACGAGACCATGGAGGTCATGGGCAGGGACCGGGTGCTCGCCCGCCTGGACCGGGCGCTGACGCTCTAGCGCCGCGTCGCTTCAAATAAAACGGCCCTTCGCGTAGTTAGCTACGCTTCGGTCCTGTTTTTTTTCGCGCCTTGCGCCCGAACCGTTTCAGCGGTCTGGGCGAGAAAACTGAGTCAGCAAGCTGAGCCCCCCGCCGCATATGCGGCGGGGGGCTTTTTTACGCGAAATCCGCAACAGGAAGCGGCCGGGGTCAATCCCCCTTCAGGATTTTCTTTTTCTGCTCCTCATATTGCTTGGTCGTGATCACGCCCTGGTCGTAGGCCTTCTGCAGATCGATCAGCTCCTGGCCGGTGGTGGTGGTCTTGGCGCTCATGGATGATTTGGCGCCGCCTCCGCCGCAGCCCGGAATGAGCGCGAGCATGAGGCACAGACAAACGGCGGGCGCAAGAGCGCGCAACAGGCGAAGCGGGCGGCGGGTCTCGACATGTAACATGCGGTTCTCCTTGGCGATTTTCCGCATTGGCAGGAGCCATGCCTTTTCAGCTTACCCAACCGATGTCCCGGTTTCAAGCCTCAGCCTCGCCGCCGGACCGGACGCCCCCGCCGTTTCAGGCGACCGCCGCGCGCGACGGTCGCGAACCGGAACCGGCGACATGCCGGCAGGGTCCTTCATTCGGCATTCCCGCGTTGAAAGAAGAAACATCCCATCCGCCCCGGGCCGCGTTTGCAACACGCAATTCCCGGCTCCGGCGTTGCGCTTCGCCGCCGCCGGATATTTCGGCGGCCCTCTGTTTATCATTTGATTTAACCGTGATGTATGCTACCCAAAATATAGGGTGGACAGTATAGTCTTCATCGGCCCCCTGGCGAATGATCCGGCGCATTCGTCCGCTTCGGGCGCCACCTGTAACCAATGCCTTGGAGGCTGGCCATGCTTCGCAGATTTTCCATCAAAACCCGTCTGATCGCCATGGCGGCCCTGGGGCTCGTTCTCGCCCTGGGCGTGGCCGCCGCATTCACCGAAAACGCCCTGCGCATCCAGCGTTTTTCCGTGAACGAGGCGCAGGCGCTCATGTTCGAAGGGCAACGCCAGAAACTCGAAACCGCCACCCGGGCCGCCGCCTCCATGCTCGGCGAGCTGCTCGCCGAAACGCCGGACAAGGACGCGCGCCTGGCGCTCATCCGCAAGGCGGTGGAGGCATTTCGCTTCGAAGAGGACAAGTCCGGCTATTTCTTCGTGTACCAGGGCACGGTGAACGCGGCCCTGCCCACGAAAAAAGAGCTTCAGGGCAAGGACCTCTCCGGCGCGGCCGACAAGAACGGCGTGCGCTACGTGCAGAAGCTGGCCGAGGCCGCGGCCTCGGGAGGCGGCTTCGTGGAATACGTGTTCGACAAGCCCGGCGCGGGCAGCCAGCCCAAGCTTTCCTTCGCCGCGCCCATTCCCGGCACGGACTACTGGATCGGCACGGGCGTGTACCTGGACAACGTGGCCGTCAAGCGGGCGCAAATCGACCAGAGCATTTCGGACATGGTTTCCTCGAGCAACCTTTGGATATTCGGCGTGTTGATCGTCCTGGTCATCGTCGTGGTCCTTCCCCTGGCCATCCTGCTGGTGCGCAGCGTCACCGTGCCCCTGGCCCAGGCCACAAACGCCGCCCAGAGCATTTCAAACGGCGCCTACGAGGTGAATCTGGACGCCTCGGCCAGGGACGAGGCGGCGGTCCTGGCCCGGGCCCTGAACGAAATGGCCGCCACCTTGCGCGAGAACATGCTGCGCATCGCCGCCAAGACCAAAGAGGCCGAGGAGCAGGCCCAGACGGCCAAGGCGGCCGCCGAAGAGGCCCAC
Source organism: uncultured Desulfovibrionaceae bacterium (assembly GCA_937934715.1). GTDB lineage: Bacteria > Desulfobacterota > Desulfovibrionia > Desulfovibrionales > Desulfovibrionaceae > CALGYO01. The sequence goes on from CALGYO010000068.1 coordinate 7,860, forward strand.
GCGGCCCGGGCCGAGGCCGAACGGGCCAAACGCCAGGGCATGATGGACGCGGCCCACAGGCTGGAAGCCGTGGTCGCGGGCGTGTCCGGGGCGTCCGAGGAAATAAACGCCCACTGCGAGGAGATCAGCCAGGGCGCGGCCGTGCAGGACGAGCGCATCCAGGCCACGGCCGCGGCCATGGAGGAGATGAACGCCACCGTGCTCGAAGTGGCCAAAAACGCGGGCGCGGCCGCCATGCGCGGAGAAGAGGTCAAAAACAACGCCCGGGAAGGCCAGACGGTCGCGGACCAGTCCATCGAGGCCATGCGGAACATGCGCAGGGAAACCGAGGCCTTGCAGGAAAGCATGAACGCCCTGGGAGAGCGGGTGCAATCCATCGGCCGGATCATGGCCGTGATCACGGACATCGCGGACCAGACCAACCTGCTGGCCCTGAACGCCGCCATCGAGGCCGCCCGGGCCGGCGAAGCCGGGCGCGGTTTCGCCGTGGTGGCGGACGAGGTGCGAAAGCTGGCGGAAAAGACCATGTCCGCCACCAAGGAAGTGGGCGACTCGGTGCGCGGCATCCAGGAAGTGACGGCGCGCAACGTGGAGGCCATGCGGGCCGTGACCGGCGGTCTGGAGCAGGCGGCGGAATTCTCCGGCCGCTCCGGGGAGACGTTGGAGCGCATCGTCAAGGGCGCCGAGGAAAGCGCCGGGGAAATCCGCTCCATCGCCACCGCGGCCGAGGAGCAGTCCGCCTCGTCCGAGGAGATCAACGCCTCCATCGACGAAATCAACAGGATCACCCGGGACACGGTGGAGGGCGTCGGCCGCACGGTGGAGGCCGCCAGGGAGCTTTCCGGCCAGTTGGCCGATCTCGAGGGCCTCATCCGGGAGCTCAAGCAGGGTTAGCGCCGCGCTCCCTGGCGATCCGCCCGGATAATGCGGGGAAAAGACAGGGCGCGCGGTCTGGGGTTCCAGGCGCGCGCCCGCCAGCGAAGGATGGCGTCCCGTATAATGACGGTCGTCCTTTTTTCGAAGAAAAAGAGCCAGGGCAAGGCATTCCCCTCGAAGAAAGCAAACGCCTTCTTCGAGGACGCGACGCGAGCCCGAGGCGGCGTGGAGCCGGAGACGGGCCGAAGCGATGGGCCGGAGCGGGCGGCGACGATTCGGCGGCGCGCCATTGACGCGGGGGGATGGTTATGAAAAAAACAACCGGTTGAGGCGGCGGCCTGCCGCCCGACCGATTAACCGCCCACAAGGATCGCGGATGAGCTGGCCCCACAAGGATCTTCTCGACGTCTCCCAGTTGTCCCCTGACGATGTGCGCATGATCATGCGCACCGCAGCCTCATTCAGGGAAATCAATTCCCGGCCGGTCAAGAAAGTCCCCACCTTGAAGGGACGCAGCGTGGTGCTGTTCTTCGCCGAGCCGAGCACCCGCACCCGGACCTCCTTCGACATGGCGGGCAAACGCCTCTCGGCGGACACCTTCGCCCTGGCCACGGCCCAAAGCTCCATCGTCAAGGGCGAGAGCCTGAAGGACACGGCGCTCACCCTCATGGCCATGAACCCGGACGCCATCGTCATCCGCCACGGCATGAGCGGGGCGGCCCAGTTCCTGGCCGAGCGCCTGCCCTGCTCCGTGATCAACGCGGGCGACGGCTGGCACGCCCACCCCACACAGGCCCTGCTCGACGTCTTCACCCTGTGGGATCGCTGGGAGGAGCGCTTCGAGGGCCGGACCCTGCTCATCCTGGGCGACATCGCCCACAGCCGGGTGGCCCGGTCCAACATCATTCTCTTTCGCATGCTCGGCGCCAACGTGCGGCTTTGCGCCCCGCGCACCCTGCTGCCCCAGGCCGTCTCCGCCCTGGGCGTCGAGACCGAGGCCGATCTGGACAAGGCCGTGCGCGGCGTGGACGCCGTCATGAGCCTGCGCCTGCAGCTGGAGCGCCAGCAGGCCGGCCTTTTGCCCGATCTGCGCGAATATTCACGGCGCTATTGCCTTACCATGCGCCATCTGGCCGCCGCCAATCCGGGCTGCGTCGCCCTGCACCCCGGCCCCATCAACCGGGGCGTGGAAATCGCCTCGGACCTGGCCGACGATCCGTCGAGCCTCATCCTCGACCAGGTGGCCTCGGGCGTGGCCGTGCGCATGGCCCTGCTGCATCTGCACATCACCCGCAAGGAAAAAAGCGAGCAAGGAGAATAGCCGTGGCGCATCCCGAGCTGGCGATACGAAACGCCCGCATCCCCGGCAAAGAAGGCCGTCAGGATATTCTCATCCGCGAGGGACGCATCCTCGAGACCGTCCCCCATGACGCGGCCGCCGCCTTCGAGGGCGCGGAATCCTTCGACGCCGGAGGCCTCATCGCCCTGCCTGGCTTAAGCGACGTCCACGTCCACCTGCGCGAGCCCGGCTTCGAGTGGAAGGAAACCATCGCCACGGGACTTCTCGCCGCCCAAAACGGCGGCTTTTCCAACGTCATGTGCATGGCCAACACGGACCCGGTCAACGACGAGGGCGCGGTGACCCGGTTCATGCTGGACAAGGCCGCCGCCAGCGGCGCGGGAACCCGGCTTTTCCCCATCGGCGCCCTGACCGTGGGGCTTTCCGGCAAGGAGCTCGCGCCCATGGCCGAGCTGGCCGAGGCCGGATGCCGGGCGCTTTCCAACGACGGCAGGCCCGTGGCCGACGCCGAGCTGTTCCGCCGGGCCGTGGAATACGCCTCCGACCTGTCCCTCGTGGTCATCGACCACTGCGAGGAGCCCTCCATGGCCCCGGCCGCCGGGATCAACGAGGGAGAGGTCAGCGCCAGACTCGGACTCAAGGGCCAGCCGGACATCGCCGAGGCCATCCAGGCCGCCCGGGACATCCTGCTGGCCGATTATCTCGGCGCGCCCATCCACCTGGCCCACATCAGCTGCCGCCGCTCGGTGGAGCTCATCGCCGCCGCCAAGGCCAAGGGCGTTCCCGTCACCGCCGAGACCTGCCCCCATTACCTCGTCTTCACCGAGGAGGAGGTCATGGGCTACAAGGCCTCCGCCAAGGTCAACCCGCCGCTTCGCACGCGCGACGACGTTAAGGCCCTGCGCCAGGCCGTGCGCGAGGGGATCATCGACATCCTGGCCACGGATCACGCCCCCCATGCGGCCCATGAGAAGGAAACCCCCTTCGGCCAGGCCCCCTGCGGCATCTCCGGCCTGGATACGGCCCTGTCCCTGACCTATTCCCTGGTGGAGGACGGCGTCCTGACGCTCACGGACCTGACGCGGCTGTGGAGCGAACGTCCTGCCGACATCTTTTCCCTGCCCGTCAACCGGTTCCGGCCGGGCGACCCGGCGGATGTCTTCGTGTTCGATCCGGCCGGGCGCTGGACGGTTTCCCCGGAAACCATGTTTTCCAAGAGCAAGAACACCCCGTGCCTGGGAAGGACCCTTCCCGGCGCGATCACGGCCGGATTCATCGGCGGCCGCCGCGTGAAATAGCGGCCGGGGACCCCCCGGCCTAAGCGAAATACGGGACCGCCCGCCGGTCCCCGGGACCGTAGCGGTCCTCACGTTCCAACGGAGGAGTACATGACCCAGCCTTTCAAAGACGCCGCCGGCCTGTGCAAAGCCATCATGCGCAACGGGTTCGACGCCTACGTCATCAACGCGAGACTGCAAGAGAAAGCCCTGGACGGCCAGGCGGTCGAGCTCGACATCTGCACCGAGCTGACCCTGAAGGATCTCCAGAAGATTTTTCCCAACGCCGTGGCCGACTCCGAGGAATCCTCCTTCGCCATGCTCAAGCAGGGCGAGGTGGTCTTCCGCTTCTACCCCACGGACATCGAGGACGGCTCCCACCCTGAGGAATGCGTGGCCAGGGTCACTCCGAGGCTGCTCAAGAAGCTGGCCGAAACGGGCGAACTGCCCCTGCATCTGGCCTGCCCGTACCTGCCCCGCCCCGCCGACGCGGACGAGGGCTTCGCGGACTTCGACTCCGGCGAGGTCCGTCTTCTGGGCTTCCCGGATCAGACCATCAAGCAGGATTATCTTCTGGCCGTGCGCGCCCTGCGCTTTTCCGCCAACTACCACCTGCCCATCGAGGCCAACACCTGGATGGCCATCCTGCGGGCGGCCCGGCGCGTGCTCGACTACGTTTCGGTCACGGACATCATGGACGAGTGGCGCAAGGTCGAGGCCGAGAACATGGCCGACTTCGTCAACCTCCTGTACGAGTGCATGATCCTGCACGGCCTCATTCCCGAGCTGGCGGCCATGGCCCGCATCAAGCAGAAAAAAAACGAGCAGGAAGAGGAAACCGTCTTCGACCACACCCTGGAGGTCATGCGGCACTATCCCCAGGAACTGCCCTACGACTGGTACGGCGCCCTGGCCTGCCTGTTCCACGACGTGGGCAAGCTGCACACGGCGGAATTTTTCGAGGACCGCTGGACCTTCTACCAGCACCACCGGGTGGGGGCCAAGGTCACGCGCAAGATCCTCGCCAGGCTGGGATTCCCGCCCGAGGAAATCGATCTGATCTGCTTTCTGGTCCGCCACCACATGCGTTTTCATTTCATGCTCACGGACCGGGGCATCCGCCGGTTCAGGGCGTTGGACGAATATCCGCGCCTGATCGAGATGGTCCGGGCGGACATCAAGGCGCGCGGGGGCAGCTACAAGGAATTCAACCACAACCTCAAGATGCTGGAAGAGCGCACGGACACGGCCGAGGAAATGCTCGAGCCGTTCCTGAACGGCGCCGTGATCATGCAGATCACCGGACTCAAGCCCGGCCCCACGGTGGGGCTCATCCGGGACAACCTCCTGAAGGCCCAGATCTCCGGGGACGTGACCTCCGAGGAAGAGGCCGTGGCCTTCGTGAAGCGCTACTACAAAAAGGAAAAGCTCGGCTGATCCGCCGGGACGAAAGACCGTTCGCGACAAAGGGAGGCCAAAGCGCCTCCCTTTTTTATGGCGCTTGACGCTTGGCGAAACGCGCGCTTCTGGCGTATTCCGCCTTTATCTCTTCGTACTTTTATCATGGAGCACGGTATCCGCCATGAGCGACGCCCTCCCCGATGACCCGCTTTTTCCCCAGCAGTGGCATCTTCAAAATACCGGCCAGACCGGCGGAACCCCAGGCATCGACCTCAATGTGGTCAAGGTCTGGGAGGACTACGACGGATCGGGCGTGATCGTGGGCGTGGCGGATACCGGCGTGGAGCTTTCTCATCCCGACCTGGCCGCCAATGCGGACATCGCCCTGAGCTACGACTATTTCCGCCCGGAAAATCCCGGGGAGCCGGTCTCCGCGTCCGAAAACCACGGCATGGCCGTGGCGGGCCTTATCGCCGCCGTGGCCGGAAACGGCGTGGGGGGGGCGGGCGCGGCCCCGGGCGCCTCGCTGGTCAGCATCCATATCACGCTGGGCGAAACGCCCGATGGCGTCACGGAACAGGAACTTCTGGACGAAACGGAAACCGCGTTTTCCTACGCGGCCGAACATCTGGACGTGATGAACAACAGCTGGGGCGGCGAGGGCTTCCTATCCGCCAATGGCGCCATTCTGGACGCCATGGCCGATGCCGCGCGCGACGGACGCGGCGGGCTTGGAACCGTCATCGTCTTTTCTTCGGGCAACGAGCGCGTGGAGGGCGGCGACGCCAACACCGAAGAATGGAAAAACAGCCCCTTCGTCATCGCCGTGGCCGCCGTGGACCACAACGGGAACCCCTCGTCGTACAGTTCCGCGGGAACGAACGTGCTCGTGGCCGCGCCGTCGGTGACCACCATCGACGGGGTCAGGCTGGGGGGCGTCGTGACCACGGACCGGATGGGCTATCCCGGCTACACGGCCGCGCCCTCGCCCGAAGGCGACTACGCCTATTCCTTCGGCGGCACCTCGGCCGCCGCGCCCGAGGTCTCCGGCGTCGTGGCCCTCATGC
>CALGYO010000069.1 GCA_937934715.1 uncultured Desulfovibrionaceae bacterium
ATGACCGGATCTCATGACCGGATCTCATGACCGGATCTCATGACCGGATCTCATGGCCGGATCTCATGACCGGATCTCATGACCGGGGCGCTCCGCCGCCGAAGCGGCGTTTCATCATGGGAAACGCCCGGGCGTTGTTCAGGGATTGCATTCGGGCGTTGAACGGGCTCATCCCAGGAAGGGACGAGCCCGGAACATGACCGGATGGGGAAAGCCAGCGGAGGAAGTTGATGCGGGAATATGAGCTGCGCGAAAAGCTCGCCGAACGTCTTGGCGAGGAGTCGGCCAGGTTGGCCGTCGAGGTCATCATCAGCGAATGGGGGGGGTGCCGGCTGGACATTCCCAAGGGCAGGGAGTCGCAACGCAGACGCAGAGACAACGAGATCAGAAGATTGGCCTCCCTGGGCGTGAGCCACGCCGATCTTGAGCGGCGATACGGCTTGTCAGGCAGGCATCTTCGGCGGATAATCGGGCAGACCTGCTTGACAAATTAATAGACATATTCTATGACAAATATACTAAGGTAATAAACAATTCATTCAATAAAATAAAAATGTTAAGAGATACAAAAAGAATATTGAAATGAGCGACATAAAGTGAAAACGGCATGCGCGGTCTTGATGACGGACGCAGGCGGGAAAACGTGGTTTGCGGCCGGAGGCGCGACGCCATGAATCAGGCCGGATCAACCGTCTTGAACAGCGATCTGGCCGCCCTGACCGCCAAAGCCGCCTGTCTCAAGGAACGCCTGCAACAAACGCCCGCCCTCCCGTCTCTTGCCCGCCGAATCCGGGAAGAGACCCTGGCTAAAGGGGCCTGCGCGGCCGCCGCGCTTGAAGGCGAGATCATTCCTCTGGACGCCATGCGGCGTTTTGTCCGCGCCGCCCCGGCATTCGGGCCGGACGGCGGCCCGTGGCGCCGTCCCGGTCTCTTGCGGGCGTTTTTGCGCATCAACGCCGGCGTCAGCCTGGCCCTGACCTCGGATTCCCTGGCGGTTTTGCACGCGGCGGTCATGTCCCCGTCCCCGGAGGAGGGTGGCGGACGAAGCCGATTTCACGATGAAGGCGTCCCAGGGGCGCCCCAAGGATTCAGTCACGCGCGCCGGAGCGTGGACGACCTGATGCGCTGGCTGGCCGGACTCGATCAAACGTCCTGGAACGTGGCGGGCAATGACATCCTGCGGCCCGCCCTGGCCCATTATCACCTCCTGCGGATAGCTCCCTTTGGCGTGAGCGACGGCGCCCTGGCCCGGCTCTTTGAGGCGGCTTTGATGCGCGCGCCCGGAACCTACGCCGCCCAGGCGCTTATGCAGGAATATTATCTTGGGCATATCGAGGAATATCGGGCGCTCGCTCCCGGCCGGGACGAGCAATCGGAAGCCCGGGCCGCAGCCTTCGTCGCGTTCGTCGTGCAAGGCGGCATCGCGTGTTTGACGCAAATCTGCGGGGAGGTTGAAGCCCATTTGCGGGCGCTGGTTCTAGAGCGGCACATTTCCGATCTGCGAGAAAAACGCGCCCTGACCATGCGGCAGTATGATCTCCTGCGCATGCTGTCCGTTGGGGATGCGCCGGCCGTGAGCATCCACAATCTCATGCGGCTGCCGCCGTTTACCGCCTTGTACGGCCGGGCCAGCGAGCAGACCGCGAGGCGGGACATCCGGAAACTGGAGCGCATGGGACTTTTGCGGCGAGATAAGGACGGCTTGCGGCTTTGTTGCGACGCGCTGGAATTGGAGGATGGCGGGGAGGCGCGCTTCACGTCCTGATCGCGGGCGGACGATCTCCGGGCCTTCACGCCGCAACCGCGCCGAGTCGTGAAGAAAAGACGTTCAAGCCTGACCCCGCTTGACAGATTCTTCGATCTTGCGAAATACGTTTCCGATGCGTACGCTCGGGAAGTCGCTTCGCGCTTTGACCCTTCTTGGTCTTCTCGCTGTCTGTATCCTGGCGGGACCGGCCTTCGCCCAGACAGCCCCGCAAATCGCCGCTGCGAACACGGGCAACGATTTCTTGCGCATGGACGCCGGCAGCCAGCTCCTTTACGCCTCCGGCTTTCTGGCGGGCATCAATTATTTCTACCTCTACGCCTCGAGCGAGCGCTACAGTCTGCCGTCCAACATGACCAGCCGGGCTATGGCCGGGATCCTCTCGGACTATTTGCGCCGCCGTCCGGAGGAAATCTATCAGGACCTCGACTATCTCGCCTTCAAGGCCGTCATCGAGGCCTATCCCCTGCCGCGCCCCTGGCGCTGACCGCGCCGTTCCGTCTTTTCCCGTCATGGCGCGCCCCGCGTCACCGCCCGGCGTTTTTTAAGACCTGCGCCCTGGATCGGCGTGCGCCGCAAGCGGGGAATTCCCTGGGGATGCGGCGTTCACGGACCGAAAGCCGCCCCGGCCGCTTGCGCGGTCGCTTGAAAACGGACGGGGGAGCTTCGCGCCTGCCAGGAGACAGGGCGACATGTCCATGCATGCTCTTTCTGGTGCGGAAAAGGCTTCACGGCGCGCTCCTGCGGCGTTCGCCCCAGGCCCGGCCGCGCGTGGCCGTTTTTTCACTTCGAGCGGCGTCATGGTCACGATCCGCGCGTTCCTCTCATTGAACGCGCGGATCGCGCGAAGCGACGCAAGGGCGTCATGAGCGAACGCCTGGTTTGCGCCGCAACCTCATGACGCGCGCAAACCCAGGTTGGAGAACCGCGCCCTGCGCATGCCGATTTTTCAGGGACGCTTCGCTAGAAGCGGCGGGTCAGGGCGCGATCCATGGCCTGGACCAGATCCGTGATCTCGAACGGCTTGGAAACGTATTCGTCCATGCCCGCCTCCTGGCCTTTGATCTTGTCGCTTTCCATGGCGTAAGCGGTCAGGGCCACAATGGGGATGTCCGGCTTCGCGCCCTTGGCCTGGCCCGCACGGATGATTTTCGTGGCCTCCAGACCGTTGAGGCGGGGCATCTGGATGTCCATGAGGATCAGGTCGAAGGGGTGTTTTTCCAGAAGGGTGAGGGCCTGACGCCCGTCGTTGGCCGTCTCCACCTTGTGGCCCAGCTTGTTGAGCGCCCGAACGGTGAAAATGCGGTTGACCGGCTCGTCCTCGGCCAACAAAATGTTCAGCGGCTGCTCGCCTGGCGCGGGTTCCACCAGGACGGCCGGATGCGCCTGGACGGGCGCCTGGACGGGCAGGTCATAGTCCAGGCTGAAACAGAATGCGCTGCCCCGGCCGGGTTCGGAGGACAGCCATATGGCCCCGCGCATCATCCGGGCCAGCAGCTTGCAAATGCTGAGTCCCATCCCGGCGCCGCTGTATTTCTTGGTCAGATAGTCCTCGCCGATGCCGAACGGCTCGAAAATATCCGTCTGTCTCGCGGGCTCGATGCCCGGGCCCGTGTCGCGAACCGTGAAGAACAGGCGTTTCGTCCCCTCGCGCAGTTCGGGCAAAGGGAAGGGCGGAGCGACTTCCGGGGTCAGGCTGATGATCGCGCGTACGGTTCCCTTGCGGGTGAACCTGAAGGCGTTGCCCAAAAGATTGATGAGGATCTGGCGGGTCCGGTCGGGGTCGCCGATGACGCGCTCCGGCGCGTCCGGCGCGATCATGTACTCGAAGGCGAAAGGTTTCATGCGGCTTTGGGCCGCGAAATTGCGCAAAAGCGGCTCCAGTTCCACGCGCGTATCGAATTCCCGGGGAGAAAGGATGATCTTTCCCGTCTCGATGGACGAAAGCTCCAGAAGATCATTGACCAGATTCATCAAGGTCGAGGCGGACTGCATGGACATGGACAAAAATTCCGCGATCTCGGGGGACGGATTGCACTCCTGGGCCAGCTGCAGCATGCCGGTGATGCCGTTGATGGGCGTGCGCAGCTCATGGCTCATGTTGGCCAGGAAGGCGCTTTTGGCCCGGCTGGCCTTTTCCGCCGTTTCCTTGGATCGCCGAAGCTCCTCTTCCAGCCGCCGCTGGGCCGTGACGTCGTCGAAGGCCCAGAGAATGCCCCGGTCCATGTCCCCGGGGACAAGGGCTTTGGCGTAAAGCCGGGCCCAGGCCGGTTGGCCGTCCTTGCGCCGGAAACAGGCTTCCGATGAAAACGCGCCTTTTAAGGCCAGGGCCTCGAGATACGCGGCTTGATACCGGCGATGGTTTTCGGGCGAGAATTGCAGGATGGACGGCTCGCATCCCACGAGCTCCTCGGGCGAGTACCCGAAGATGTCCGCCCCGCGCCGGTTGATTTTCAAAATGCGAAAGGAGTCGGTCACCGCGAGTCCGATGAGCGTGTTCTCGAAGATGATTTCCATTTCGCGCAGGGCTGCGCGCAGTTCCCGCGCGTCGGCCGTTCCCGCGCCCTGAACGCTGGCAAGCGTCCTGACCAGGGCGGCGTTTTCCGTTCGCAAGGCCTGAAGCTCCAATATGAGCGCCTGGTTGGTTTTGTTTGCGTCGTCCATACCGCTCGCAGCCGTGCGTAGTAAGCATTTTCAAGAGGGAAGCTTGCGCGATTGGACTAAAATTAGCGGTTTTCATGCGCCTGGGCAAGAAAAATGCGGACATGATCCCGGGCTTTTCAGGCGCGGGGAGCTGGCGTAAGGAAACAGGACCCGGCTCGGGGAACATCCCCGGGCTCACTATACAACGAGGCGCCTATGATCCCGCTTTTCGAACGTTCGGACCATCTTCTTGAGGCTCTCGCCTTCGGCGCCATGGGCGCCGCGATCGCCTACGCCGTTCTCGCCTGGAGGCTGCGCAAGCGGCCTGACCACGCCGTGGCGGCGCCTGGGGTCGCCATCGCCCTGGGCGTGGCCTGTCTGGCCTTTCTCCCCGAGGGGGGCTGGCGCCTGGAAAGCCTGGCCGCCGGCGTCATGGCCGTGGGGTTGGTCATGGTCCTTGCGCGCTGGAAAAAGCCGGACGGGAAAAACGCCTGCGCCAGGGATATGGATAAGATGTCCCGCTGGGGCGGGGATAAATAGGTACCGGCGCGCTCTGGCGGGCCGGGTTACGGCGCGCCTGGTCCTGGGGCCGGAACGGCCTGGGCCCGCCGCTAGCAACGATGTTGCCAATATTTCAACGTGTTGGAGGTCGCGTCATGCGCGGATTCAAAGTGTTCATTCAGGCCACGCGGACGGATGAAAAGGGCGTTTTGCGCGAGGAGATGTTCTCCTACGCCGTGGAAACGCCGGACAAGGACGAGGCCGTGTCGAAAGCCAGAGGACTTTTCGATCTGGAATGCGGGCTGCAAGGCTGGGAAGTCGCCTCGGTGGGCATGCTGGAATTGTAGTTCGTGAGCCCGGGCCGGTCCGCGCTACGGGGCCTTGGGCGGCGTCATAGGTGGGGCCGTCCGTGGCGCGGCGGGAGTCCAGGCGGACAATCTGGCTTCAAACCGTTTAAGCAGCGCCCTGGCGTAGGCCGCCACGTTGTCCGCATAGCGCACGGCGTCCGCGCCGTAGCCAAGCTCCATCCCGGTCCTGGCCATGGCCTCGCTCTCCGTCAGGCGCTTGCGGCCCTCGTCGAGGCTCGCTTCATAGCGGCTGGCCAGTTCGGCCCGCTCTTTTTCGATGTCCGCCACGATCAGCCGCAGCCGGGCGGTCACGGCGCCGAGCGAGACGGCCGAAGGATCGGCCGTCAGGGCCGCCTCGAATTTGCGCGCCCGCTTTTCCCAGGCCTGGAAACGGGCCCTGGCTTCGCCGGGACGAAAAAACGTCTGCAAGGCCGGCGGCGGTCCGGGCGTCTCCCCGGCGTATGCGCAAAGCGCGCAGCATGTGGCTGCGAGCAGGAACCATGACGCCGCCGCCATGCGCGCGTTCGGCGATATCCTCTTTTCCGGCATGCCGCGCCTCGGCTTAAGTTTTTCCCCGCCGGGCCGATGAGTACGTTGAACCCGCTGAGGCGACGGGGAAACGCTTATGGGAAAAATCCGCACCGCATTGTGGCTGCTTGCAATCATCGGGCCGTGCCTGGCCGCCGCTCAAGGCGCCGCGGGGGGGGCGGACCTGCATTCCCCCTGGGCCGACGACGGCGACGTGCTCGGGGCGGCGGGGGGGGCTCCGGCGAAACCCGCCATCATTCCCCCCGTGTCGTCGAGCCAGCCTGGCCAGCCAAGTCCTGAGGACGAATTGCGCATGGTGGACGAGGCCGTTCCCGGGATGACGCAATCTCCGCCACCCGCCGCCGCGCCCGGCATTTCGGGCGCTTCACCGGGAAGCGGCGGGTTGCGGCAATACGATCTCGCGCCCGGCGTTTCAGGCGCTTCCGGCGCGTCGCCCGCCGGGCCAGCGGGCGCCGCCGCGCGAAACCCGGCCATGTCCTCGCCGCAGGGGGCCCCGTCCCGGCCCGCGCGGGAAAAAAGCGGAGCGCCCTTGCCGGTATACATCGGCATCCGGGCCCAGTGAAGGCCCCCGCCAGGCAAACGCCGCCTTGATGGCCCAGGTCCCGTTGGCGGAAGCCGCATTTCACCGGAGGCCAGGCCCGGACGTTCGCCGGGCGGCCCGGTCGTCCGGGCGCGCATCCCCGTTCCGTTTTCCCCCCTTCGATCCGCATTCGCCGGACTGCGAACCGTCATAGGCGCATCCATGCCGGCGCTACGGCGCTCCCATGAGGCCCGGGCGGGCCTGGATGCCCTGGCCGCGCCCTGGCCGCGCCGGCGCCCGCGTCCCGACCTTTTCTTGCCCGCCTCATCCCTCCTTGTCCCAGGACCTCGCTTTGCCCGGAAAAGTGGGCTGTCAAGAATAGAAATATCTATTCATTCGCGATAGTATGTGGTTAACAGCTTGGAAGTTCAGGATGATGTCGATTGAATAGAATATAGACAAACTTTGTTTTTGGACATGAACAGTATGGCGCGTGTCCGGTCCGCATGGTTTCCTTGGATTTCATGGAGGATGCGTATGACCGGAAACGAACCTGTGGGAACCGCTTGCGGCGGGGCCTCGGTTTTTGGCGCGGCCGGGGCGGGAATCGCCGACGACATGTCGCTGTGCTTCATCGACGACTTGTTCACCCAGCAATGCGCCGTGTGCGGCACGGCCTATAAACGTTCGGTCTGGAGGATGCTGACCGATTCCGGAGACGGATGCCCCTATTGCCATGCCAGAGCGTCCTCCGGCCTGGCCCGGGGGCGGGTTTTATCCTGAATGGCCGTGGAGATCATGCGGCAGGGCGCGCCGTGTGCGGCGCGGCCTGCAAATGTCCGGTCCGGAGGATGCTGACCGATACCGGGGACGGATGCCCCTCTCGCCATGCCAGAGCGTCCTCCGGCCTGGCCCGGGGGCGGGTTTTTATCCTGACCGGCCGTGGAGATCACGCAGCAGTGCGCCGTGTGCGGCGCGGCCTGCAAACGTTCGGTCCGGAGGATGCTGACCGATTCCGGGGACGGATGCCCCTCTCGTCATGCCGGAGCGTCCTCCGGCCTGGCCCGGGGGCCGGTTTTATCCTGAACAGATCGGAAGAGCACACGTCTGAACTCCAGTCACGGCTACATCTCG
>CALGYO010000070.1 GCA_937934715.1 uncultured Desulfovibrionaceae bacterium
CCTAATCGACGCCCGCCAGGGGCGGCGGTGTCAGGTGATAACCATCACTGTACAGTCCGGCAATCGCGCACTCCGTTCCGATCACCCTCCTCACAAGGATAGATTTTTCACAGAATCAATGCCATAAAACGCGCACGAAGAGGAAAACGCGTATTGTACGCGCAAGCCTATCAACCTATCTAATGGGGCGCCATGTCCATTACTTCCCGTACGTTCACCCTCAGGCTCTGGGTCGTTTTCTATTTCATCGCCCTCATTATTCTGTTTCTTCTTTCCTGTTCCTCCCAAATTTTTCTACAACTATCATTTTTTGATATTCCAAGATGGCTCATCGCGTCCAGTCGAACCATACTCCTCTATTCGATTTGTCTATTCCCCTTCTTTCTTTCCTGGTACGACAAGCCTCGCCGCAACAAAGCATATGCTTATTCCCTTGCTCTCACGTTCATAATTTCTTTCGTCCCCTTCATCCTGTCAAACTCCATTTTTTATACAAACGCCTACACCCAGGCGAAAAACGATTTTGATGAGCTGAAACCGTTCAAGATAGAAACGATCTTACTTATCTCAAATGCATCATCTCCTAAGGACTCTGACGGGACTCCCGTTGCCGTATGCGACGCAACCTGCCTGAATCTTCTCTACAACAAAGAGGTGAAAAGCGTCGTTGTGCGTCGCATATTTGCGGAAGGATCCAAGGATGGCCAGCTGCAACAAGCATACTGGCTTGAGAAAAAGGACATTTGCGATCCCATTCCTGGCGGATTGCCCGATGACGCGGGCCAGCAGGTCAAAACCCGAATCGCCGCCGGGGAATGTCTCATGTCCGGCGATATTTCACCGCAAACCCGCATTGACGCTACGATCCGGGATAATCACTTCCAGCGTCGGGTCTTCTGCGTGAGCGATTACCACGGTCACGTCATCACGGTCTACAAAGGCGCACCGGATTCCGCGCCTGCGGCGTTCCAGCATACCTCCATTCAAGGCAAAAGTCCCACGGCCCCATTGTTCATCGGCGTCAACCAGCAGGCCATCGATTCTCCATTTTACATTGCGCATCGGGACATGGACTACAATGCCCCCATAAGCGTCGCCCAGGCGCTGCATGACAAATTATCTCTCAACGCCCGAAGCGCGCCCGCCGGGGAGGATCAATACGCAGTCGCCAGGCGGCTTTTTGCGTTGCCAAAGACCTCACACCCCTCGTTCACCGGGCTACAGCTCACATTCCTTGAGGGGATATCCAGATCCATACGAACGGACATGGCGCTCACGCTCGATCAATACGATTTCATCCGCCGGCTCCTGCATGACGAGAGGGTCTCTTCCACCTCCATCCTCATGCCTCTCTTTCTCGAGCGTAGCGGTCAGCTTGCGCCTCTTTTACCGGACATGCTCGATATGTTTGAATCCACCAAGGCCACGAAAAACCACCGGCTGCTCAATGCGCTCTCCTTCACTGTGAAAAACAGCCCCCATGGTCTTCTCATGAAAAACAAGGATCGTATTTTCGACATACTCGAAAAAACCTTTGGCGAGGAACGGACGCTCGCGGCCGACGACGCCATCGGATTGATCGCGGCGCTCGGCGATCTTGGACCGGAATCCCTGCCCCTGCTGACGCGTTTCCTCGGCCAGGATTCGCCCACCGTCGTCTCGGCGGCCGCCGCAAGCCTTTGCCGCATGGGCTCCCCGGACGCCGACCCGGCTATCCCGGCCCTGCAGACCGCCCTGAAAATGCGAAGCGGCCCGCGAGCGGACGACAACGAAGCCAATGACATCGCAACGGCGCTGATCAGCCTCGGACACAAGACGGACGTCGCCATTTTTGCCGAGGCCAACGCCGCATACCGGCCTTTGCGCATGGATTTGCTCGTGCAGCGCAAGACGGACTTCTCGCGCAGGGATTGCCCCCGTCTCAACGCATTTTGATATAAAATCGAGCAATTTACCCCTGTGGAGTCCAGTTCGCAATCTGATGGACGCAAAAAAGGGCCGCGCCCCCCGTTCACGGGAGCGCGGCCCTTTTTTTGTACCGCCTCGCGCCCCTACTGCTGGCGCGTCAGTTCTATGCGCATGGCTTTGGCCTTCTTGCCGCTCTCCATGTAATACAGCATGATCCGGTCGGGCGACATCACGTCGCCGATGAGCACGCCGTCCTCATGCTCGGCGATGTAGAGCTTCTTGCCGTCCGCGCTGATCACTCCGGAAAAGGCCTCCTCGCGCTGCTCGCTGGTATGATGCTTCCAGACCTTCTTGCCGGTAAACGCCCCGTCCTTCACCTCGGTGACGATCCATTGCGTATTGCCCAGGCCGGTGATGAAGCCTTTGCTTTTGGTATGCTCCGTGGTCGTACCGTTCCAGGTTCCGATCAGATCCGACTCCTCGGCGAACGAAGGAACAGCGCAAAAGACGACCGCGACCAAGCAAAGAAAAATACTGGTTCTCATAAAGAAGCTCCGCTGTTGAAGGTGACTATGCCGCAGGCTTTATCCTACAGTCACGCTATCCCATGCTTTGCGCAATGAGAATGCGTTTCCTCTCGTTTTCAGCCAGCGCCCCGGCATGCATCGCCGCCGCGTTGCGATTCAACCTCCAGCCCCTGGACTTCTGTTTCGAAACGTCGCATAGGAAATCATGAGCGAACTCAAACACCCATGACCCGGACTGCTCCCCGCCCGGCCATGACGAGGCCCCCATGCCCCAAAAACCGCAGACTTTCCCCAGGATCGAACAGTACCACAGCTTCGAAACCCTGGCGGACGACATCCGGCGTCACATCCTGTCCAACCTGGGCAGCGACGTCTATCCGCCCAGGAAATACCATAATTTCAACGGGCTGGCCTACAGCGTCCGGGACCGGCTCATCAACATGTGGCTCAATACACAGCACGCCTACTACGACGCCATGGTCAAACGGGTCTATTACCTGTCCATGGAATTCCTCCCCGGCCGCTTCCTCATGAACTACCTGACCAACATGAAGCTGGTCGAAGGCTGCCGCGAGGTGGTGGAAAAGCTCGGCTTCACCCTGGAAGACCTCGAAGAGGAGGAAATGGACGCCGGACTCGGCAACGGAGGCCTCGGGCGCCTAGCCTCCTGCTACATGGATTCCATGGCCACCCTGCGCATCCCGGGCTACGGCTACGGCCTGCGCTACGACTACGGCATCTTCCACCAGGTCATCGTCAACGGCTACCAGGAGGAACGCTGCGACAACTGGCGGGGACGGGGCTCGCCCTGGGAAATCACCCGGCGGGAAAACCTCTACCCCGTCACCTTCTACGGCCATACGGAAAGCTACCGCGACGAGGACGGCGCCCTGCGCTTTCGCTGGGTGGACGGCGAGCAGGTCATGGCCATGCCCTGCGACATCCTCATCCCGGGTTACGGCGCGGAACACGTCTCCAACCTGCGTCTGTGGGCCGCCCAGTCCAGTCAGGAATTCAACCTGGGCTTCTTCAACAAGGGCGATTACATGGGCGCCATGCAGGAGAAGGTGGTCAGCGAAAACATCTCCAAGGTCCTCTACCCCAACGACGAGCCGGAACAAGGCAAGGAACTGCGCCTCAAGCAGCAGTATTTCCTGGTGGCCGCCACCTTCCAGGACATCCTGCGCCGCCACAGAAAACACCACGGCTCCCTGCAAAGCCTGCCGGACTACGTGGCCATCCAGCTCAACGACACCCACCCGGCCATCGCCATCCCGGAACTCATGCGCATCCTCCTGGACGAGGAAAAGCTCGACTGGGAGCACGCCTGGAAAGCCTGCGTCAACACCTTCGCCTACACCAACCACACCGTGCTGCCCGAGGCCCTGGAAACCTGGCCCGTGGACCTCATCGGCCGCGTCCTGCCCCGGCACCTGGAAATCATCTACGAGATCAACCGCCGCTTCCTGGACGACGTGGCCGAACGCAACCCCGGCGACGGCGATCTCGTCTCCCGCATGTCCATCATCCAGGAAGGCCACGAACGCCGGGTGCGCATGGCCCACCTGGCCATCGTGGGCAGCCACTCGGTCAACGGCGTGGCCGCCCTGCACACCGAAATCCTGAAAAACGGCCTCTTCAGCGATTTCAACCGTTATTTCCCCGGCAAGATCAAGAACATCACCAACGGCGTCACCCCCCGCCGCTGGCTGCTCCAGTGCAACCCCTCCCTGTCCGGACTTATCACCGAAGCCATCGGCCCCTCGTGGATCAAGGACCTGGACCGCCTGAAGGAGCTCATCCCCCTGGCCGAAGACGCGAGCTTCCGCGAAAAATGGGCCCAGGCCAAGCTCGACAACAAGAAGCGCGTGGCCCGTTACATCCTGCGCAAGGTGGGCCTCGGCGTGAACCCCAAAACCATGTTCGACGCCCAGACCAAGCGCATGCACGAATACAAGCGCCAGCTCCTGAACGTCATGCACGTCGTCACCCTCTACAATCGCCTGAAGGACGACCCGAACCGGAGCATGATCCCCCGCACAGTCATGATCGGCGGCAAGGCCGCCCCGGGCTATGTCCAGGCCAAACGCATCATCAAGCTCATCAACGCCGTGGCCCAGGTGGTCAACAACGACCCGGACGTGAAAAACCGCCTGAAACTCATCTTCCTGCCCAACTACTGCATCTCCCAGGCGGAAAAGATCATCCCCGGCGCGGACCTTTCGGAGCAGATCTCCACCGCGGGCATGGAAGCCTCGGGCACGGGCAACATGAAATTCGCCCTGAACGGAGCGCTCACCATCGGCACCCTGGACGGCGCCAACGTGGAAATCATGGAGGAAGTGGGCGAGGACAACATCTTCATCTTCGGGCTCAAGGCCCACGAGGTGGACGCCATGCGCGCGGGCGGCTACGATCCGGTAAGCTTCTACTCCAGGGACGAGGAGCTGCGCCGGGTGGTGGACATGATCGGCGGCGGCGCCTTCTGCCCCAGCGAGCCCGGCCTCTTCGCCCCCATCCGCGACGCCCTGCTTTCCCGCGACTACTACATGCTCCTGGCCGATTACCGCGCCTACATGGACGCCCAGGCCCGCGTGGACGCCCTCTTCGCCGACCAGGAAGCCTGGGTCCGCAAATCCATCCTGAACAGCGCCAATATGGGGAAATTCTCCAGCGACCGCGCCGTGGCCGAATACGCCAAACGCATCTGGGACGCCCAGCCGCTGGGCGAATAAGACAGGCCAAAAGACAGAGACAGCCGAGGGGAAAACTTTTGTGAACAGCGCCAGTTCTTAGGCCGAGCTCTGCTCGGTCTTAGAAATGGCGACAGCAACGCAAAGTTTTCCCCTCGGGCTCCCCTTTCAAAAAACTTTTTCAGGGGCTCGTCGCGAGATTGTTCGCGCTGTGGTCTGTTAGATGCCGGGGACCGGGAACATGCGGCAGAAGCCTTCCACCTCGGCCTTGAGACGGGAAAGAACCTCCGCATCCGCAGGATGTTTCAGCGCCGTGGTCATAAAGCCCGCCAACCGGTCCATCTCCCGCTCGCCCATGCCTCGCGTGGTGGCCGCCGGAGTCCCCATGCGTACGCCGCTCGGCCGCAAGGGCGGATTGGGATCGTCCGGGATGATCTGCTTGTTGGTGGTCACGCCGATGGCGTCCAGGACCTCTTCCGCCTTTTTCCCGTCCAGGCCGTAGCTTTTCACCGTGTCGAGCACCAGCATGTGGTTGTCCGTGCCCCCCGTGATGAGCGTCGCCCCGTCCGCGAGAAACGCCGCCGCCAGCGCCTTGGCGTTTTTGGCCACGTTTTCGGCGTAGACCGCGAACTCAGGCTCCGCCGCCTTTTTCATGGTCACCGCGATGCCCGCGATCACGTTCATGTGCGGCCCGCCCTGAAGGCCCGGAAACACAGACTTGTCGATGGCCGCCGCAAACTCCTTGCGGCACAGGATCACCCCGCCCCGGGGACCGCGCAGGGACTTGTGCGAGGTGGTCGTGACCACATCGAAGCCGAAATCGAAGGGATTGCGCAGCACGCCGCCCGCGATCAGACCGCTGTAATGGGAGGCGTCGCACATGGTCAGCGCCCCGACCTCGTCCGCCACGGCCTTGAAGGCCGCATAGTCGAGGTCGCGGGGATACGAGGTGTAGCCGCACAGGACCAGTTTGGGCTTATGCTCCTTCGCAAGCCCTCGCACCGCCTCGAAATCAATGTGTCCGTCCGTGAGATCGGTCTTGTAGCGCACGAAATTGAAAAGCTTCCCCATGTGGGACACCGGCGCCCCGTGGGTCAAATGGCCGCCATGCGAAAGATCCATGGCCAGGATGGTATCGCCCGGTTCGAGAAGCCCCAGATAGACCGCCTGGTTCATGGGCGAGCCTGACAAGGGCTGCACGTTGGCGTGCTCGCACTTGAAGACTTCGCAGGCCCGCTCCCGGGCGATCCGCTCCACCTTGTCCGTGTAGGTCTGGCCGCCGTAATAACGCCTGCCCGGATATCCCTCGGAATACTTGTTGGTGAAAACGCTCCCAAGAAGCGCCAACACCTCGGGATAGGCGTAGTTCTCGGACGGGATGAGCTCCACGCCAAGCTTTTGCCGCAAGGTCTCGCCCTGCAAGGCCGCGAAAATTTCGGGATCGAATTGCTGAAGAGCCTGAAGATTGTCTCGCATGAGGGCCTCCAACGACGCCTCCCCTAGGGGAGGGTGACGGATTGACGCCGTTGCGGCGCAGCCCAGGCGAGCGGCCTAAAACAGCCCCGCGCTCCCCGGTGGTACTCCACCTCTCTCGCCAGTCGCGCGGGACCAGTGAGGGAGAGAAACTACGCCGCGCGGGAAAAGGCGTCAAGGAGGCGCCTGCGGCGCTTCGGAGGAGGGGGGAGGGAACCCCTCTTCTGGGGCAAGAGGGGTTCCCTCCCCCCTCCTCCGGACCTCCTCCCCTTCCTTCCCCCTGCCCGCCGGAGGCACGTCTTTTCTCCCTACTTCTCCGCCACCGCCGTTTTGTAGATGTCGGTGATGGAGTCGCCGGGGAAGCGCAGGCGCAGGTAGAAGTAGCGGTCCACCACGCGCAGGACGTAGTCCTTGGTTTCCTGGTAGGGCGGGATGCCGTTGTATTTTTCCACCGCGCCGGGTCCGGCGTTGTAGGCGGCCAGGGCCAGGGTTTCGGTTTCGAACCGGTCGAGCATGGCTTTCAGATAGCGCACGCCCGCGTCCATGTTCTTGGTGGCGTCGAAGGGGTCGGTCAGTCCCAGTTCGCGCTGGGTGTCGGGCATGATCTGCATGAGTCCCTGGGCGCCTTTGGGGGACACGGCGAAGCGGTTGAAACGCGATTCCTGTTCCACCAGGGCGTAGACCAGTTTGGGGTCCACGTCGTGGAGCTTGCTGTATTTGTTGATGAGGTCGAGGGTGTCCTTGGCGGTGACGAGCTTGGGGTAGCGGCGCCGGATGGCTTTTTGAGGTTTGGCTTCCTTGCGCTCGACGGAGAACCGGGGCGGGGTCAGGTCCATGCCCTTGATGATGGTGGCGTTCGCGCTTGGGGAGGTGACGATCTTGGGCTGGGCGGCCCCGGCGGCGGGAAGGGCCGCCAGGAAAAGGAGCCCCAGGAATGCGGCCCGGAACGTCTTGGGGACAAAGATGAAAGAGAGCATGTCGCGGATTCGCATGCGATGACCTTGCCTTGCGTCCGCAATCTTTTGCGGGCGCTTCTTGCTCGTACCTGTTTCCGTGAAAGCCTTCAAGTCCGGGCCGGTGGCGATGCCGCCGCGCGCATGATAACGGTCCGTACGGCGCGGGAACGTTCCGGTTGGGGGTTCGCTCCTATTGACGCCTTCGCCGCTTGTGGTTCATGAAAGGGAAACCTGCGGGAATGCGGGGAGAATGCGCACCAAAGGGAGAATGGCATGGGGCAGCGGCTGGCGGTGATTCTTATCTGTCTGATTTGTCTGGCTGGGTGCAAGCGGACCGTCAAGGACGTTCAGGCTCCGGCGCAACAATTCGAATTGACCTATCAGGTGGG
Organism: uncultured Desulfovibrionaceae bacterium; assembly: GCA_937934715.1. Classification (GTDB taxonomy): domain Bacteria; phylum Desulfobacterota; class Desulfovibrionia; order Desulfovibrionales; family Desulfovibrionaceae; genus CALGYO01. The sequence continues at coordinate 7,947 of CALGYO010000070.1, forward strand.
CGCGTTCGCCGACCCGGCCAACGCCAGGGCGCTCAAGGCGGCCCTGGAGGAGAAGGGCTTCGTCGCCGTCACGCAAACCGCCGTGGTCAATCAGGTTTCCTTCGTCCGGGTGCTGGTGAAATACACGGGGCCCCTTGAGTTCACCTATCAGGCGGGCGCGTTCACGGACAAGGCCAACGCCGAGAGCCTGAAGGCCGGTCTGGCGGACAAGGGCGTGAAAACGAGCATCGACGAAGCCGTTGTGGACGGCAAGACCTATTACCGGGTATACGCCCACGCCCAGGGCGGCATTGAGGCGTTGTTGTCCAAGCTTCGGGAAATGGGCATAACCGAACCCATGTTCCGGGATATCAAGCCGCTGTAGACCGCGCATGCGAAAAAGGGAGCCGCATTTCGTGAAAAAATCACCCGCCTTGGCCGTTGCGCTGCTTGTCGTATCGCTTTTCATCCTGTCGGGCTGCTTCGGCTCATCTTCCACGGCCAAGTCCAAGAACGGCCCGGACCTTGAAAGCATGTCCGCCCAGGAGCTGGAGAAAAAAGGCGACGAGGCCGCGCGTTCGGGCAAGGAGCGCGAGGCGTTGGTTTATTATGCCTCGGCCATGGACAAGGGCGCGGACAAGTCCCTGGTCAACTACAAGATCGGCGGCATGTTCATGGGCAAGGAGGAGTGGAAGAAGGCGCTGGCCGCGTACAAGGCGGCGGTGGCCGCCCAGAACGAGTTCCCGGCGGCGCTGTACGGCGCGGGCTATGCGAGCTTCATGCTGGAGGACAACGGGGCCGCCGAGGCCTATCTCAAGAAAGCCCTGGAATTCGCGCCGGGCATGGTTCCCTCCGCCTCCCTGCTCGGGGTGGTCTACAACAAGGACGGCAAACCCGGGGAGGCCATCCCCGTTTTGGAGCAGGCGCTCAAGGTCACGCCGGACAACCCGGAGCTTCTCAACAACCTCGGCATAGCGAAGTTCATGGCCGGGGATTTCGAGGGCGCGGCGGAGGCTTTTCAGGCCTCGCTCAAGGTGACGGACGCCACCCGCACGCGCAACAACCTGGGACTCGCCCTGTGCGGACTCAGGCGCTACGACGAGGCCTTCGCCGCCTTTACCGCCGCCGGTTCCGAGGCTTCGGCCCTGAACAATCTGGGCGCCTGTTACGAGCGGGCGGGCGATGCGCAGAAGGCCCGGGAGTATTACGAGAAAGCGGTGGAAGCCAATCCGCGCTTCTACATCAAGGCCTCGGAGAACCTGACCCGGCTCAACGCGGGACAGCCTCCGGCCCCGCATCCCGAGGCGGGCGCGCCTGTGGGGAATTGACCGTTTTATGCGCGAGGCGTCCATCTCCCGGATCTTGACGCGGATCGGGATTAACGGGATAGTATCACGGGAATTTCTTCGCCATAACGCGGGCGCGCCTCGCGCATAGCGTCCCCGCGCCGCGCGGCGCGTGAACGGGCGATGGCATTGTTACCCTATCGTCATTCTTCAAGGACGCCACATTCGACCTTCAAAGCGAGATTCCATGTCTTCGCACCGCAATTCCAGCAAAACCGGCCCTCCCCGCATTCTGGTGGCCGACGACGAACCGCAGATACGGGAGTTGTTCCGGGAGATTCTCGCTCCCGGTGAATCGGACGATCTCATGCCCGAGGGCGAATTGTCCTCGCGCCTTTTCGGCGGACGGCCGGACGCGAATCAGGAACCCGCCTATGCTTTGACCGCCGTGTCCCAGGGCGAGGAAGCCTTGGAGGAAATCCGCCGGTCCGTGGAGCGCAAGACGCCCTACGCGGTGGCCTTCATGGACGTGCGCATGCCTCCCGGCCGGGGCGGGGTCTGGGCGGCGGAGGAAATCCGCAAGATAGACCCCTATATCCAGATCATCTTCATCACGGCCTTCACGGACATCAATCCCGCCGAGATCGCCCGCAAGGTGCCGCCCGCCGACCGGCTGCTCTATCTGCAAAAGCCTTTTCACACCCAGGAAATCCGCCAGTTCGCCGCCTCGGTCTGCGCCAAGTGGCGGGCGGAGCGCAACTATCTGCACCTGCAGTCCCGCCTGGAATCCATGGTCGCCGAGCGCACCATGGAGCTGGCCGCCATCAACGACATGCTCAAAAAGGAGATCGAGGAGCGCGAGCGGGTGGGCGAGATGATCGTGGCCGCCAAGAAGGAATGGGAGAGCACCTTCGACTCGGTCCAGGATCCCATCATCCTCTTGGACAAGGACTACCGGATCAAGCGGCTCAACATGGCCATGGCCCACAGGCTCGGGGTGGGCCCGCAAAGCATCGTGGGCAAGCCCTGCGCCTATGTGTTCGACCAGGAGGACGCCCCGGGCGAGCGTTCGAAGATCATCATGGAGATGATCGACGGCCGGTTTCATTCCCGGGAGATGTCCATCCCCAAGCTGCGGGGGGATTTCATCATCACGGCCTCGCCCATCTACGAATCCGGCGAGACCCTGGCGGGGGCGGTGTTCGTGGCCCACGACGTGACCGAGAGCAAGGCCATGGAGCGCCAGTTGCGCCAGAATCAGAAGATGGAGGCCATCGGCGCCCTGGCCGGAGGCATCGCCCACGATTTCAACAATATTCTCGGCATCATCATGGGCTTTTCCGAGATGATTCTGGACTCGGTCAAAAGCGAGCAGGACCTGAAGCGCCGGGTGAACCACATCCTGGAGGCCTGCCGCCGGGCCAAGGACCTCATCCAGCAGATCCTCACCTTCAGCAGGCAGTCCGAGCATGAGCTCAGGCCCCTGAAGGCCGCCCCCCTCATCAAGGAGACCATGAAGCTCATCCGGGCCACCCTGCCCAACACCATCGGCATTGAGGAATCCATCGCCGCCTCCCGGGACCGCATCATGGCCGAGCCCTCGCAGATCCAGCAGATCGTCATGAACCTGTGCGGCAACGCCTCCCACGCCATGCGCGAACGGGGCGGGGTCCTGCGGGTGGCCCTGGAGAACGTGGACGCCCCGGTCAAGGCGCCCGGACTTGAACGCGTAAAGCCCGGCCCCTGCCTCAAGCTCACGGTGAGCGACACCGGCCAGGGCATTCCCAAGGACATCATCGAGCGGATTTTCGATCCGTTTTTCACCACCAAGAAACCCGGCGAAGGCACGGGCATGGGACTTTCCGTGGTCCACGGCATCGTGCGCGACTATCAGGGCGGCATCGCGGTGGAGAGCGAGCCCGGCCAGGGGACCACGTTTTCCGTCTACCTGCCCGTGTGCGACGGCCCTGATGCGGCGGATGAGCCGGTCCAGGGGCATGCGCCCTCCGGCCAGGGGCGCATCCTGTTCGTGGACGACGAACGGGCGCTCACGGAAATCGGGATCGAGCTTCTGGAAAGCCTGGGCTACGCGGTCACGGCGGCGGCCGATCCCAACCAGGCTCTTCTGGCCTTCAAGAACGCCCCGGACTCCTTCGATCTGGTCATCACCGATCAGACCATGCCCCAGCGCAGCGGTTCGGATCTGGCCCGGGAAATCCTGTCCATCCGGCCGGACATCCCCATCATCCTGTGCACCGGGTTCTCCGAATCCGTGTCCAGGGAGACGGCCGTGTCCATCGGAGTACGGGAACTGTTGTACAAGCCCATCTTGAAAAAGGACCTGGCGGAGACCATCCGCCGCGTCCTGCACGCGTAGGGAGGTAAGGTTGGACGCGCAAAACGCCCCCATCGGCTACGTCGTCTCGGTTTCAGGCGCCATCGTGGAATGCGTGCTCACGGAAAATCCGGAGGGCGCGAGCCAGGCCAAGATCGGCGCCCTGGTCAAGATCGAGACGCCCCAGTCCGTCTGTTTCGGCATGATCAACGCCCTGCGCATCGACGGGCCGTCGAGCCCGCCCTCCCCGTCCGACCGCCGGATCATGGAGGTCATCCTTCTCGGCGAAACCATGGAGGTGAGCCCGGAGGGGGATTTCAAATTCCAGCGCGGCGTGTCCGTCAGCCCCCAGCTCGGGGCGGGCGTGCGGACGGCCGGCTCCAAGGACCTGGGCCAGATCTATTCCAAGCCGAAATCCTCCAACCTTTTGGTGGGGACCCTGCACCAGGACCCGTCCATTCCGGCCTATTTCGTCACGGACGACCTTCTGGGCAAGCATTTCTCCATCCTGGGCACCACCGGCGCGGGCAAGTCCTGCACCGTGGCCGTGGTGCTCAAGGCGGCCCTGGAGGCCCTGCCCTGCGGCCACATCATGCTGCTCGACCCCCACGAGGAGTACGCCAAGGCCTTCGGCGACCAGGCCGAGGTCATCACCCCGGACAAACTCTACCTGCCCTACTGGTTCCTGGATTTCGAGGAGATCGTCCACGTCTTTTGCAGCAAGGAGCATCCCTACAAGGAAGTGGAGGCCAACATCCTGAAGGAGGCCATGCTCACGGCCAAGCACGAGTATCTGGCCTCCTCGGGCAAGGAGGACTTCAACCTGACCGTGGACACGCCGACGCCCTTTCGGCTCTTGCGCATCATCGAGCTGCTCAAGATCGGCATGGGGCGGCTGGACAAGCCGGAGAGCTCCATCCCCTACCTGCGGCTCATGGCCCGCATCGACAGCCTGCGCGGGGACAAGCGTTTCAGCTTCATGTTCGGGGGGCTGACCGTGGAGGACTGCATGGGCGAGATCATCGGCCAGCTGCTGCGCATTCCGGTGGCCGGGAAACCGCTGACCATCTTCAACCTGGCGGGCGCGCCCATGGAAATCGTGGACGTGCTCGTGTCGCTTCTGTGCCGGTTGATCTTCGATTTTTCCCTGTGGAGCAAGCCCTCGGACAGGACCCCGGTGCTTCTGGTCTGCGAGGAGGCCCACCGCTACGTGCCGCGCGACCCGTCCATGGGCTTCGGGCCCACCAGAAGGGCCATCAGCCGCATCGCCAAGGAAGGCCGCAAATACGGCGTGTCCCTGGGGCTCATCACCCAGCGGCCTTCGGAGATTTCGGAATCCGTGCTGTCCCAGTGCAACACGCTCATATCCCTACGCATGAGCAACGATCAGGATCAGCGGTTCGTGCAGAACGCCATGCCGGAGAACGCGGCTGGGTTACTGAACGTGCTTCCGGCCCTGCGCACCCAGGAGGCGGTGGTTGTGGGCGAAGGCGTGACTGTGCCCATGCGCATCCGTTTCCGCGATCTGGCGGAAAACGAGCGCCCGCAAAGCGACACGGCCAAGTTCTCCACGGTCTGGGACAAGGACGACCGCGCCAAAAGCTTCATCGACGAGTCCATCACCCGCTGGCGGCGGCAGATACGGTGAGGGATGATACCGTTCATCAAAGACGGGAAAAACCCATTGAACGCTTTCCGGGAGAACCTTTCGACGTAGCGGAATGACGCGGCGGATGGATCAACGTTCACCCCGCCGTTTGCTCATGACCCGCTCGATGACTTGCCGCAGCGCCGTCATGTCCACCGGCTTGGCAATATAGCCGTCCATGCCAGCGTCCAGGAACGTCTCCCTGTCGCCGGACATGGCGTAAGCGGTCATGGCGATGATCGGGACATCCTTCTTGTCCCGGCTCGCCTTTCCCCTCCTGATCGCTTTGGCCGTCTCGATCCCATCCAGGACGGGCATCTGAATGTCCATGAGAACCACGTCAACAGCATGATCGGCAAGCCGCTGAATGGCTTCCAGGCCGTCCTTTGCGGGAAGGGCTTCGTGCCCGATCTTTTGCAGCATGAGCAACGCGGATTTCATGCTCAGTTCGTCATCGTCAACGACGAGGATGCTGAAGGAATCGCCTGCCTCGTTTTGTCCGGAAGCTGGCCGCTCCTCCGGGAGGGGCGCCCCTAAGGGGAGATCGAAAGGCAGGGAGAGATAGACCGTTGTTCCATGTCCAGGTTCGCTTTCGATCGATAATTCGCCATTCATGAGATGCGCCAGCCGCCGAACGATGGACAGGCCAAGCCCGGCGCCCTGGTACTGTCTGACGTAAGACTCCTCGCCCTGAACAAAGGGCTCGAAGAGGTCCCTGATTCGCTCCTCGGCTATGCCTATGCCTGAGTCCGCCACCGTGAACAGGATGCGGCATTGGGCGCCGGAGGCATACGGCAGGCGGCATATCCCCACCTGTATCCGGCCTTTTTCCGAGAACTTGATCGCGTTGCCGATCAGGTTGAAGAGGATCTGAAGGACTCGCCCTTCATCGCCTATCAGGATGGACGGCGTTCGCGCGTCGATGACGAATTCCAGATCAAGGCCTTTCTCCTTGGCGGCCATATCCAGAAGCCCGGCGATCGACTGTTCGAAGGCCCTTGGATTGAACTCCACCGTATGCAGAACCAGCTTGCCCGCCTCGATTTTGGAGAAATCAAGGATGTCCGAGAGGAGATTGGTCAGCCTCTTCGAGGCGGTGATAGCGGTCTGCGCGTATTCAAGCTGCTCTTCATTCAGATTCGTGGTTCTCAGGAGTTGAAGCATGCCGAGCACGCCGTTGAGGGGCGTCCTTATCTCGTGGCTCATGTTGGCCAGGAATTCCGATTTCGCCGTGCTGGATGCTTCAGCCGCTTCCTTCGCCTTTCGCAGTTCCTCCTGGGCGAGCATCCGCTGCGTTACGTCGTCGAAGATGGCCACGACCTCGCCAGACGGCAGACGGTATATGCGGTTTTCACGCCACCCCTCGCGGATGTCGTCGCGATAATAAAACGGCGGAAGGTATTCGTCCCGCCCTGTTTCCCAAACGCGTTGAATGGCGGCCAAGAGCCCCGAACGCTTCATGCCGGGGAATTTCTCCAGAAGATTCTTGCCAAGGACGACGTCACGCTTGATTCGGGTGATTCGCTCCGCCATCGGATTGAAATCCTTGAACATGAACTCGGTTCCGTCCTCGCTCGCCTCATAGACGGCGACGCCGCTGCCCATATGCTCGAACATGGCCCGTAAGCGATTCTCGCTTTCCGCCAGGGCATCAAGGGCCAGCACGTAGTCCGTGGTATCCTCGACCAGGGAGAGTATCGAGGACAGCGTCCCATGATCATCCATGAGGGCGGAGTTGTGCCAGCGGCAGTGCAACACGCGCCCGCCTTTGGCGATGTTGCGATTTTCGATGGTGTTGAAGGAGTCGGAACCGTCGAAGAGTCTGGCGATTTTTCCTTCGACCAATGCAAGGTCCTCCGGAGCGATGAACGTCCAGTCGTTCCATCCCTTGCCGATCACCTCCGAACGAGTCCAGCCGAAAATTTCCTCAGCCCTCCGGGACCAATCCGCGATATTCCCGGCGCTGTCCCACTCAACAACCGCCAGCGGAGAGTTGACGACATGCGAGCGAAGCCGGTCCAGCGCCTCACGCAATTCTCCCTCGCCGCGCCTGAGCGCCTCCTCGGTGAGCTTGCGTTCCGTGATGTCCCGCACAAGGCCTTCCGTGAATAGATGCCCCCCTTGCTCGTTCCTGACCATCTTGATGGTGGACAAAGTCCATACGGTCATATTGTCGCGCCGTCTGAGTCTGATTTCCAGGTTACTGCACACGCCGTTTTTTTCCACATTGCGTATTACATCCTGACGATCTTCAGGATTCGCATAGAAACTGTCCATGCGCTTGCCCAGCAACTCCTGTGGATCATCGTATCCCAGCATCTCCGCCACAGCCTTGTTGGCCATAATAATGCACCCATCGGCGTCCGCGCGGAGAAGACCCTCTTGCATGGTTTCCACGAGCGTGCGGTACTCGCGCTCTGAGGCGCTCAGGGCGTGCTCAAAATGCTTTCGCTCGGTGATATCGGTATGCGTTCCCACGATCCTGACAGCCTGGCCTTTCTCGTCAAACACAGCGATCGCTCTGGAAAGGATGTCCACCCAATGGCCGTCCTTATGCTTCATCCTGAATTCCAGCTCAAAGCGTTCGCGCTCTCTCCTGATAAGCTCCTGCTGCATTTTCCAAGATCGTTGCACATCCTCTGGTTCCGTGAGGGATTCCCATACCGAAAAATCATTTGGCAGTTCATCGTAATCGTATCCCAGCATGCTTTTCCAGCGAGGAGAATAGTAAATCTCATTAGTGATCAGATTCCAATCGAACAATCCATCAGTTGTCGCGTTCATAGCGAGATTAAACCGCTTCTCACTCTCCCTAAGCGCCTCATGTGTCCGTTTGCTTTCGGTTATATCTTGGATCACGCCATTCACACGAAGAGGTCTACCATCCTTATCCCTCAGTAATTCCGCCTTTGAAATGATTATTACCGGCGATGAACCATCGGCTGGTCTGATTTCGAATTCAAGATCGTACGGCTTGTCTTTTTTGATCAAATCAACAAGAGCCTGCCTCACTCTGTCTCTCTCCGGGATGCAGGCTTCAATTTTATCTATCGGCAAGAGATTTGACGGAGGAGGGGTCATGCCATAAATCCGAAAGCCTTCATCAGATCCCCAAATTTCACCCGTACGAATGTCGTATTCCCAACTTCCGACTTTCGCGAGCCGCTGGGCTTCATGAAGATGTCTCTGGCTTCTGAGCGCGGATTCTTTGAGCGATCGATTCTCGTTATTCAGGGATTCAAGCTCGGCTATGCGCCGCCGAGCCTTATCCAGCGCAGCGAGGAGTTGTTCTTTGGTTTTTTCCGCATCCTGCATGTCGGTTGATTCCTTCCTGTTCGACGGGAAGGCCGGCCCGCTCCCCCAGGGTTGGAGGTCCTTATCTCATCCTAATCCAGGATTGCGTTCTCGTCGAGAACCGAATGCTTTTATTGAGGGTCCTCACCGCACGGTGAAGATCGGGTCATGAGGCGTTGCAGTCGCCCCCGTTCAACGGATGGTATGGACCACGCCTTATCAGCAACCCATGCTGAACGTCGTGTTGAATAACCTGTCAAGATATAACCAATTATCATATCAAGGCCCATGACAACAAAAACGGACGCCCGAGGGCGTCCGTTTCGTGAGGAGGATACGCGCGCAGGCTCAGTTACACGGTATCCATGGCTCGTTCACCTTGCGGTCGGACTGACTGAGGGAAATCTTGTCCACGAAGCCGCCGCCGTAATAGGATAAGAGGCCCGCCAGGGGCGTGACCGGCTCGTAATCGTAATCCACCTTCACCTCCACCAACTCGCAGGGCATGCCAGGGTTCCCCTCCCGGCCTCCCCCGCTGGCCGAAACGCCGCTCCAGCTCGACACCGTCACCTCGGCCGGCTGCCCAGGCAGATCGTCCAGAATGCGCTTGGTCGCGCTCTCGATATAACTCATGCGCGTACCGTCCTCGTAGCCCATGCCCGTGACCGCCATGCGCGTACCGAACTGACTGGCCTTATGCATGGTGAGCATCACCCTGAAAAGATTGCCGAACTCGATAATTCCCATGATCATGATCAAAAGCACCGGCAACACCAGGGCCAGCTCCACCGCCGTGGCGCCCCGCTCTCCCAGCTTTCCCGGAAGGCGCCCGGCCAAGGCCCGCAATCCGCGCATGCCGCCCGATTTTCCCGCCATGACCATCGCTCCTACGAACTCGTTCCCATGGCCGTCTCCACCGGCAGAAGCCGCAGCCCCAGCTGCTGGCCGATCTTCTTGAAGATCTCGCCGATGTCGTCGGCCGAGGGCGCGTTGAAATAATGGTCCGTGGTCCCGTCCTTGGACGAGGCCATGGCCTTCATGAGATCGATGTCCGTGGAATCCGAGGTCCCGTAACGGATGGTGAAGATCTCGATGCCCGCGTCCTTGGCCTTTTGCGCCTCGTCCAGCATGGCCTGGTTCAGGCCGTCCCCGTCCGCGCAGGTGGGGATGTCGTCCGGACTGGCGTACTCGCCGCCGAGCCCCGCCCCGAAAAAGGCGTTGGTCCAGTAGACGGTCGGCGAATTCGACGTGCCGTAGGTCCCCCGGCAGCGCCCGTCCTCGGTGTCGCCGTCCGTGAGCAGGATCAGGATCTTGCGGTAGGAATCGTCGTCGCTGCCCTGGGTGTAGGGCGCCTCGGGCGTGAGCACGTTGGTTCCCCATTTGACGCCCTCGGAAATGACCGTGCCCGAGGCGTTGCCCGTGGCGGACAGGGCGTATATGGAGGAAAGAATGTCCTCGCGGTCCGTGGTCAGCTCCTTGACCAGGGAAATGTTGCTGCAATTGTCGTCAGCGATGCCCAGCTGACTCAGACTGTAGCGGCTCGGGTTGCGGTATTTCTTGTCCTTGTAGACATCCAGAAGCGATCCGTCATTCAGGCTGCCGTCCACGTTGCGGCACCCTTCCTCAAGACCGTCCACTCCGGCGGGCAGGTGGACCTTGCCGCGAAACGGCACGAGTCCCACCTTGGTGGAGGCCGTGCCGCTTTCCGGCAGGACCAGATCCACCAGGTTTTCGGCGGCGGCCTTGGTGTTGTTGAGGGGCGCGCCGTCCATGCTGCCCGTGGTGTCGAGGACCAGGGCGATCTCCAGGTTGTTGAACCCGGCGCAGGCCGAGGCCTCCACGGTCTCGTCGGTAATGCCGACCACGCTCATGAGCGCCATGTCCACCGTGGTCTGGGCCGTGACGCACACGCTCCTGACCTCGGACCCGGCCTTGACCTCGTCAAGGACCGCATCGGCGTAGTTGCGCGTCAGCATGTCGGCCACCGCCGCCTCCACCAGCCCCTTGTCCATGTCCGGATCGTAGGGAAGCTCCATGCTGCCCGCCAACGCGGCGGAGTCCACGGCGTTCTGCAAGGCGGTGTGGGCCACGTAGAGCTGCCCGGCGTCCACGGCCAGCCCCGCCCCGGCGATCACCACGGGCAAGGCCACGGCCAGAGCCGCTGCGGCCGCTCCCCGCGAATCAAGGCGCAGGCGCTCAATTATTCGCGGAGAGAAGCGGCATGACGGTGGACGCCGTAAACGTGTAATCGCCTTTGAGCAAAGGGATATCAAACAGATCATTATCCTTTGATATGGAGAAAAGATGCGGCTCATAGTCATGCTCCACCTGTACGGTTACGGTTGGGTGGCCGGGGTCCAGGGTATCGACCTCCACGTTCACGGTCGGCGCGTCTCCGGAAATGTCCCCGGTCAGGCTCTGAACCAACTCCTCCACCTGCGAGGCGTCGCCCTCGTTGCGCAGGACCATGCGGGCGCCTTCCCGGGATGCGTCCAGCAGGGTCGAGTATTCATTCAGCGCGTAGGCGCCCTCGATGATCATCATGAGCAGGGGGGCGAGAATGAGCATGCCCAAGGCCGCCTCCACGCTCACCGATCCCTTTTCGCCGTTCTCTCGCATGCGCCCCTCCTTTGGACCGCGCGCAATGGCCGGTCCAGGCCATGCCGCAACGATGCGGCCGGGCATGGGTGTAAACCCTTATTTCAATATAGGGGCCAATGCCCGCAATCCGCAAAGAAGGTGCGGGCGGTCTTTTGCATTTTCATGTAATATTCTTTAATTACAGATTGATGCGCCGCATGAATTATGAGGGGGAAATCCCCGGGCAGCCCGGCGAGCGCGCCGCGCCGTCCAGGGGGCGCGGGATGCTCCATGGGAAATGGAAGCTGATTCGGAAAATCGCTGGCCCCGGCGGTCATGCCGCGGGTTGACGTCCGGGGATTCCGGCGTGAAGCGCGCCTTGCCGCAGCGCACTAACCGGCATCATTGGACTTTTTTGACCACGCCCCGCCCTGAAACGATCCACGAATCATGTATCTCCCGGGTTGGCCCTGAAATTCGCATAAAAAACGCAAACATGCCGGTCTGTTGAAAAACAGGAGCAAAGGCCCGCCCACAGCCCGGAAGGAAACGCTCCACGATTGATGGATCGGCTGGATGCCCGAAATCAGGGAGGAGGAATGGAAAACGCTATTTGTTGACCGTCTTGAACATGCTCATGAGCTTGATGGCCGAGGGGCCGAGAATGACCATGAGCAGGGTGGGAAAAATGAAGAAAACCAGGGGGAAAAGGAGCTTGACCGGCAGCTTGGCAGCCATTTCCTCGGCTCGCTGGAACCGTTTGGTGCGCATGGTTTCCGCGTAGACGCGCAAGGTCTGGGCGATGCTGGTGCCGAAGATGTCGGACTGGATGAGCATGGCCACCAGGCTGTTCACATCCTCGAGTCCGATGCGCATGGCCAGGTTCTTGAGGGCTTCGCGACGGGATTTGCCCGCCCGAAGCTCCAGGGTCAAAAGGATCAACTCATGGCAGAGGATGGGCTCCTTTTTCTGCAGCTCCTGCCCCACCCTGTGGATGGCCGCGTCCAGGCCCATGCCGGATTCCACGCAGACCACCAGAAGGTCCAGGGCGTCGGGCAGGCCTTTCTGGATGGCCAGCTTGCGTTTGTCGATGCGCCTGTTGAGGATGATGCCCGGCAGGTAGAAAAAGGCCGCCGTGACGAACACGGCGATGGCGAAGCGCATGGTGATCTGCATGTGGGTCAGGGCGGAAAGGGCCAGGATGAGCCCCACGCCGAGTCCGGCCAACCCCATGCCGATCTTGATGCCCCAGAAGATTTCCAGGGCGTTTTGCTGCCGGAAGCCCGCGTGGATGAGGTCGAGCTTGAGCTTCGACAATTCCTCGGCCTTGGTGGGCTTGAGCGAATCACCGAACTTCATGAAAAAATTAAGGAAATAATTGGCGAGCCAGCCCTTGGCCGTCATGCGCCTGGCCCGGAGCGCGGATTTTCCCGTCCCGTAGGCCCGCTCCACGATGCTCTGGCGCTTTCTCAGGTCCTCCATATAGGCGAAGATCCCAAGAGCCACAAAAAGGACGCTCAGGCAAACGAAGATGAATATGGACAGGTTGAGCATGGCGCGCTTCCCGGCCGGTCCGTCAGCGGCCAGTCCCCGAAACGCCCCTCACGGCGTATCGAGGACGGTATCCGGTTCGCATGTCTTGTTTCATCCTGAAGCCGCCATTCCTGACAAACGCGTTAGACTTCGATGCGGATCATCTTGCGGATGACCAGCACGCCGAGGAACATGAGTCCCAGGCTCAGATAGCCCAGGAACTTGCCGAGTTCCGTGGTGAAGAGGAGCCCCATGTATTCCGGGTTCAGGGCGAAGATGGCCCCGGCCACGCCGAAGGGCAAAAGCAGCAGCACGATGGCCGCGAACCGTCCCTCGGCCGAAAGCGTCCGCACCTTGCCCTTGAGCTTGAAGCGTTCCCGGATAAGCCGGGCGATGTTTTCCACGATCTCGGCCAGATTGCCGCCCGTCTCGCTTTGGATCTTGATGGAGACCACGAAGAAATTGAGGTCCGGCACGTCCACCCGCTCCTGCAGGTTGTCCAGGGCCTCCATGATGTTCACGCCGAAATTGATCTCCTCGAGCGTCGTGTTGAACTCCCGCTTGATGGGGTCGTCGAATTCCTGGCCGATCATGGCCATGCCGCCGGAAAAGGTGTGCCCGGCCTTGAGCGCCCTGGCCACCAGATCCAGGGCCTCGGGGAGCTGCTCCTCGAATTTGCCCATGCGCCGCCGTTTCTTGAGCCTGATCCACCAGAAGGGGATGACCCCCATGATGGCCGCGGCCACAAGCCCGATGATCATGTTCCGGACAAGGACGAAGGCGAAGAAGAATCCCGCCGCCCCAAGGACCAGGGACAGGAGCATGAAGACGCCCAGGGGCGCGTCGATGTCCGCCTGTTCGAGGGTGCGGTCGAGCCGCTTGGACCAGCTTTGCTTGGCCAGGAGGGCATTGAGCCAGGGCAGGCCGCTCATGCTGTGCTTTTTGACGATGTCGAGCTCGGCCTCCCGATCTTCCCCGTCCGCCACCGAGGCCAGCCGCCGCTTGATGCGGTCCGATCCGCCTTTTTTCCTCCCCCGGACGGTCAGGACCAGGCTGACGGCCAGGTAGAGAAAGGCGGCGAGGATGAGCAGGGTCAGATAGAGCGGCATATCCCTCTCCCGGCCTAGACCTCGGCCACATTGCGCGGGTCGAAGATGTTGTCCGGCATCTTGAGCCCCTTGGCCTCGAATTTCTGGGAGAATTTCGGCCGGATGCCCCGGGCCAGGAAAACGCCTTTGACCTTGCCCTCTGGGGTGACGCCGCGCTGCTCGAAGGCGAAGATCTCCTGCATGGTGATGATCTCACCCTCCATGCCGGTGATCTCCTGGAGACTGACCAGCTTGCGGCTGCCGTCCGAGAAACGGGCGATCTGGATGATCACGTCGATGGCCGAGGCGATGTAGCGCTTGAGGGACACGGCGGAGATGTTGAGTCCCGCCATGGCCACCAGGGTTTCCAGGCGCATGAGGGCGTCGCGGGGGGTGTTGGCGTGGATGGTGGCCAGGGAGCCGTCGTGACCGGTGTTCATGGCTTGGAGCATGTCCAGCGCTTCTCCGCCGCGCACCTCGCCGATGATGACCCGGTCGGGGCGCATGCGCAGGGTGTTCTTCACGAGATCGCGCTGGGTGACCTCGCCCCGGCCCTCGATGTTGGCCGGACGGGTCTCCAGGCGGACCACGTGATCCTGCTTGAGCTGCAGCTCGGCCGCGTCTTCCACCGTGATGATGCGCTCGTCGTGGGGAATGAAGCCCGACAGACAGTTGAGCATGGTGGTCTTGCCCGTGCCCGTGCCGCCGGAGATGAGGATGTTCAGGCGGCAGCGCACCGAGCCCTGGAGCACCTCCGCGATGTCGCGGGTGATGGCCTTGTAATTGATGAGGTCCTCGACCGTGAGCTTGTCCTTGGAAAATTTACGGATGGACAGCGCGGGCCCGTCGATGGCCAGGGGCTGGATGATGGCGTTGACGCGGGAGCCGTCGGGCAGGCGCGCGTCCACCATGGGCGAGGACTCGTCCACCCGGCGGCCCACCTTGGACACGATGCGGTCGATGATCTTTTTTAAGTGGACGTTGTCCTTGAACCGGGACTCGGTGAGCTCCAGCTTGCCCCGGCGCTCCACGTAGATCTGGCGGTAGGAATTGACCAGGATGTCGTTGACCGAGGGGTCCTTCAAGAAGGGCTCCAGCGGCCCCAGGCCCAGCATCTCGTCCTGGACCTCGCTGATGAGCCGGTCACGCTCGGACTGGTTGAGCGGGGTCTGGACGAATTCGTCCCGCAAGAGCTTTTCGACGAGCTTGCCGATTTCGGCGCACAGGGATTCCTGATCCAGGCTGTCGAGCAGGGAAAGGTCGATCAGATCGATCAGGCGGTCATGGATCCTGGTCTTGATCTCGTAATATTCGTCAACCGCGATGCCCGCGTCCTTCTTCGCCTGGGGGGCGTCGAAGCGCGGCATGTTGCGCATCATCTGCCGTCCGCGTTGATCCATGGGGTCCTACCTGGGTCCCAGCCGGAAACCCCGGGCCGGGGCGTTCACGCCGCGAGGCGTTTGTCCGCATGTTGCGCCAATCCGCGCCGCCGCATCGCCCCGGGCGGCCCGGCCGCGCGGCGCTCAATGGGCGCCCTCAAACAAAGCGCATGCGGACGTTTCGGACGCCCCGCCGCATGCGGAGCGTTTTCATGAAAAACAGCATGGCGTTCTCCAGGGACGTCACGCTAGCCGCGTTTGCCGGCCAACAGCTTGAGTCCGAAAAAACCCTTCTTTTTCGGTTCGTCCTCCGCCGGGACAAGGGCGCCCGCCAGGTCGGCGATGTTTTTCACGATGGGCGCCTTGGGCGCGATCTCCTGGAGGGTCTTGCCCTGGTTGATGGCCGCAAGCGTCGTCTTGTAGTCGTTGGGGATGCTCCAGAAGGTCTTCATGTCCAGGGTCTTTTCCATGTCGTCCACCACCAGGTCGCTTTCGGCCAGATGGCGGTTGACCACGAGCTTGAGCTTCTCCTCAAGGGCGCCTTCGGAGTGGCGGATGTTTTCCAGGAAGCGGCGCACGTTGGCCAGACAGGGCAGGTTCTGCACGCAGATAAGGAGGATCGCGTCCGAGATGTCCATGACCTTCAGGGTGATCTCGTCGAGATACATGCCGAGATCGATGATCACGGCGTCGAACATGGAGCGCATCATTTCGAGCAGCTTGGAGATGTTCTCCGGGGTGGCCATCTGCAGGTCGTCCAGGCGGCTGGGCGGGGGCAGGAGGTAGAGCCCGGAGGAGTGGCGGGCCATGATGCTCATGAGATAGGTGGCGTCGAGCCGCGATATGTTGCCGATGACCTCGCCCCAGTGGTATTTGGGGGCCAGATCCAGAAAGAGCTGGGCCTCGCCGAAGGGCAGGTTCATGTCCATGAGCGCCACCGAGGCGCCGCGCTTCATGGACAGGAAGGAGGAAGCCAGGTTCACGGCGATGGTGGTGGTGCCCACCCCGCCCTTGGCGCCGAACACGTCGACGATGCGGCCCCGTTTCGTCAAAAGGTCCAGGTCGCGTTTTTCCCGGCGCTCCTTGTAGCGCCACAGGGCCATGCGCACGTCCTCGGGGTTTATGGGCAGGGGGAAGAATTCCCGCACCCCGGCCCGCATGACCCGCATGAGCGCGTCCGTATCGAAACGCTCGCAGACGAAAAAGACCTCCTGGTCCTTTTTGGAGTCCACGGTGAGGCGAAGCGCCTCCATTTCCTCGTCGAAATTGTCGGCCTCTCCCTCGCGGATGAGCAGATCGGCGAACTCCGCCCCTCCGCCGAGGGCTTCGAAGTCCCCATCCTCGGACAGGCATTGCTCAAAGGCTTCCCGCACCGAGGGGGTGGCTATTTCCAGGATAACGGCGATTTTGTCTGTCATGTGGCGCGACCGGCGTGGTTTCGTCCGGCGCCGGGGCTGCTCCGGCGCGCGGCCCTATTGCGAGACCGTGGTTTCCATCCTAAGGCCAGCCTTTTTCTCCTGGGCGCCGACCTGATCCGTCTGGTAGCGGTCGTAGATGACCCCGGCCTTCTGGCCGTTCATGCCTTCCACCGGCTCCTGGGACGGCGGCGCGGGATTGGCGATCTGGTTCTGGAACACGGTGTGGTAGGCGTCGCCGTATTCCCAGCCGGGCTTGTCCGGCGTATCCGCGCAGCCAAGTCCCCAAGCCGCGAAGGCCAACAGGGCCAGGATGGCCGAAACGTGCAGCGTGCGCATATGTCCTCCGGCCCCATGGGCCTGTCGCCTTGGCCGTCCGCGCGCCCGGGAGAGGGCGTCCGGCGCGGCGTGATCTTCAAGAAACATGCCTTTTTCCAAGGCGGAACCGAATCAAACGGGCGCCTTCATCCCAGGCGTCCGGCGCCCCGCGTCATGACGGGCCGCGAAAACCGGGCCGCAAACACCGGGCTGCGCAAACACCGGGCTGCGCAAACACCGGGCCGCGCAAACACCGGGCCGCGCGAACACCGGGCCGCGCGAACGTCGCGCCGCTCAAAGCCCCGGCGTCCGCCGGGGACGTCGCCCCAGCGGCGCGTCCTTGAAGAACGTGCCCTGTTTTTCAAGGAAAAATACGCATATCGTTCTGGCGTATCCTTGCAATGCATATCCGCTCATTTTGAGGACGCGACGCTAGTTGGCCAAGTCCCGCGTAAGCAGGGGCTTGGGCATGATCTGGCCGAATTCCCCGTCCAGGGCGGCCTTGCCCGCCGAAAGCCCGGTCTGGGGCGCGGAGGCGGCCGCCTGTTCTCCGGCCTCCTGGTCCTTCTTGTCCTTTTTGTCCGTCTTGATGTTCCAGTAGAAGAACAGGTCGTCCGGGTCCTCGTAATTGTCCGTGGGCAGCTTGATCTTGTCCTTGTCCAGCGGCTTGGCCATGTGGGCGGTGACGATGATGACCAGTTCGGTCTCGCTTTTCTGGAAATCGCTGCTTTTGAACAGCGATCCCAGCACAGGGATGTCGCCCAGGGTGGGATACTTGTCCACCGCGTCCCGGCTCTCCTGCTTGAGCATGCCCGCGATGGCGAAGCTCTGGCCGTCTTCGAGCTCGATGGTGGTGGAGGCCTTTCTGGTGGACAGGGCCGGAATGAAGAAGCCGGAGAACTCGATGCCCCGCGTCTCGTCGAGCTCGGACACCTCGGGCTGCACGGCCAGGGAGATGCGTTTCTGGGAGAGCACGGTGGGGATGAACTGCAGGCGTACGCCGAATTCCTTCCATTCGATGCCCACGGTGCCCAGTCCCGAGGGCACGGGCACCGGGATTTCGCCGCCCGCCAGGAACTTGGCCGTCTGGCCGTTCAGGCAGACCAGGGTGGGCTCGGCCAGGATCTTGACCAGGCCGTTGGTCTTCAGGATGTCGATGAACCCCGTCCAGGTGGTGTTGCCGAGTCCGCCCCAGTCGGTGTTGAACCGGGCCACCGTGGTGGGGCTGGAATTCATGCTCACGGATTCCCGGCTGGTGGGCGGGTACCATTCCGAGGTGGAAGTCTGGAGCTTCGGAAAGTAGTCGAGGGAAGCGAGCGTCGTCTCGCCCGAGTTGATGGTGGTGTTGTCCAGATAGTCGTACACGACTTCCGGCCCCAGGATGTCGAGCATGGCCGGGGCGATGGAGGTGGCGCCGCCCAGCATGGAGTAGACGAAATCGCCCTCCCAGACGGCGTTGAAATTGATGTTCATGCGCTTGATCAGGGAGTTGGACATTTCGGCTACGCGCACTTCCAGCATGATCTGCTGGACCCCGCCCACCTGGAGCAGGTTGATGACCTTGCCCGGGGCGTAGACCTCGGCCAGGGAGGCGGCCTTTTTCAGGTTTTCCGGGCTCGATATGGAGCCGGTCAACGTGATGGAATCCTGGGTGGCCATGATCTCGATGCTTTTCTCGTCGGGCAGGATATCATGGAGCATGCGTTTTAAGCGGGTGATGTCCGGGGCCACGTCCACGTCGTAGATATTGCGGATCTTGTCGTTCTTGTCCCAGATGGTCAGGTTGGTGAGCCCCGGCGCCCGGCCTGTGATGTAGACTTGGCGGGGAGACAGGAGCACGAAATCGGCGATTTCCGGCTGGGCCACGGAAACGCGGCCGATGTCCGTCGCGCTTTTCAGAATGATGGATTTGCCTATGGACAAGGCCAGCCTCGGGGCGGTCTGGACCACGTCTCCCGTGGAAAGCTCCTTGCCCGCCGCAAAAAGCGGTCCGGCGGCGAAAAGAGCCGTCGTCAAAAACGCCGCCAGGATCGTGATCATCCCCCAAGCGTGCGGTGCGCGCCTCATTCCCCCCTCCTGCCGGTCCCAATCGTTTTCATGGCGAATCGCCCTATTTTCTTTCGGTATTTCAAGATAACCCATTGCGCATGCGCCCTCAAGCCGGGTCGCGCCGTTTTATGGTCCGCCCGCCTATTTCACCGGCGCGCCGTTATCCATGGGCGCGTCCTGCGATTCGCCCGGCGCGGGCGGCGCTTCAGAATTTTCGGGCGATTCCAGGGCGGACGGCGGCGCCTGGGACGCCTTGGGCGCGGCTTTGGGCGAAGAGCGCGGCTTTTTCTCTAACGCCCGGCCGGACGCGTCCGGCGAGGCTCCCGGCGCCGCTCCCGGCGACTCCTCCGAAAGCCCGGGCAGTTCCAGCGTGACTTCCTCTTTCTCCACGCCCCGGATGGTTTCCACGGAATACGGCGCGGGCTCCTCGTCCTCCTCGCCTTTCTCCTTGGCGGACAAGGGCGGCGGGGGCGCCTCCCCCTCGGACTCGTCAAGGACGGTCCTATAGGAGTTCAGCGTGGCCGTGAGGTCCGCCCCGGTGGTGGTGACCGCCTCGTTGTCCCCGTCCTGGCGCAGGGCGAAGCCCAGGGTCCCGTAGGCGGCGGCCAGGGAGAGTTTTTCCGCGTCCTCGGGCGTGACCTCCAGGGTGTAGGAGTCCACGGAGGAAAGCTCCTCCCGGCCGTCCTTGCCGACCTTGGGCTCGAGTTCGGACCCCGTGGCCAGCACGGGAATGTCCGAGAGAATGAGCTTGGAAACCTTGTATTCCTTGCCTTTGGCCGACTCGTTATCGTCCGCCTTCAGGGTGATGGTCATGAGCACGTCCACCCTGGATCCGGGCACGATGAGCCCGGCCGCGCCGAGCACATGGTTGCCCTTGACCGTAATGGCCCTGCGGCCCTTTTCCACGGTCATGGAGAGTCCGGAGCCTTGCACGCCCTTGGGGTAGAGCTTGTCCTGGGTGATGGGATCCATGGCGGAAACGTCCCGGGAGAGCGCGCGGCCATCCAGCTCCCCGAGGCTCATGAAGGCGCCGGAGGGAACCGAGGCCGGGTCGTAGGGACTCAGCTTGAGCATGTTCCCGGCGAGCCTGGTCCCCTTGGGCAGGGCTTTCACGGCCACCGCCACTTCGACCTTCTTCTCCGTCTGGGCGGGAGCGCGTTTGGCCGCCTGCTGGGTTTTGAGCCAGTTGATGGTCAAAAAACCCGCCATAAGCGCCAAGACAATCGCGACGATCAGGTGGATGAGGGCCTTGGATTTCATAGTCTCCCGCGCTTTCGGACTTGGGCCGCGACGGCGTGGTTTTTCCGGTCAAGCGATCGTGCGCCGTCCGGGCGCGCCCGCCGGGTTTCGGCGCCCATCCTCGTCCGGGGGTCCCGCCCCCGGCGAAGACGCCGCTCCATGAGCGCGCCGTTTCCCGCTGATTTGGTCGAAAATATAACCGTGGCAAGGGTTTTGTGTCCAGACAAAATTATACGCTCCGCAACGCTCTTACATTCTCGCAAAAAATTGACGCATCCCGTACAACGCCGATTGATGCAACCATAAAAAAACCGCTTCAGCGTGACGCTGAAGCGGCGCCGCCATGCGGCATTTCACGCAATGCCTCCCCCCGGCAAGAAGCGATCCGGGCGGGGTATGGAACGTTACGTGAGGATGAAATACCCATGTCCCGTCACATGCCAGACCGTGGAAAGCGCGGCGCCCAGACATAGGGAGGAGAACGCTCCGGGGAGCCGGGTTCTTCTTTTATCGTCGAAAAGCTCCCCTGCGCCGCTTCCGGCGAGAACAAAGCGCGAGGAGCCGTACAACGCGCGCGTTATGCGTATTTTCCGTATCTCGCGTTCCATGCGCCCCGCGAAGAGGCCAACGCCCCACGCCGACGCGGAGAAAACCATCATGGTCAACAGGGCTTCGGGCCCCAGGGCGCAGGCGCCCATGCCAAAGACCAGAGCGTGGCGCGGCGCCAGCGTTCCGGAAAGCGCCGCGGGCAAGGCCAGCGCCGTTCCCGCCGCAAAAGCCGCGAGAACCCGGATGGCCTCCGGCGGTCCGCCCGAGGCCGCCGCCAGTACGGCGAACACGCCGCAAAGCCCCACGGGCAAGGCTTCGGGAAACCGCCCCCGCCGCGCTTCCAGAAAAAGCGCGGCCCCGAGCCCCATCAACACGATCGCCGGCCTGAAAAACTCCAGCGCGTTTACGCCGTCCATACTTCGCCCTCCCGCGCGCATGTCGCGTTTTCCTGATTGGCGCGCGTCCGCGCCGTATTCGAGTTCCCCATCAAGCTTCATGCCGGGTTGAACCGGTTTTGCGATTTGAAGGCGCGCCCGCCCTTTTTCCGCGCTTTTGCGGAGATATCGCCGCGCCCCTTCCCCTTAACGCGCGCGAATCCGCCTTGCGGGCATGGGCCTTTTGCCTGGACAGGGAACGCCTGTTTTCCCGGGAATCTACGATTCATGGAGCGCTTTTTCCCGAAAATCGCGAAACGTCACGCCACGCAAGGAAATGCGGCGATGGAACGGCGCCCGGCCTCCACCCCCTGAAATCCACGAATCGTGGAATAAGAACCCGCCTGAAACGATGAAACGGGGAAACCGGAGCGGCCTGACCGGCCGTACTCGCCGGAGTCGCCGGACTGGCCGGACTGGACGGCAACGCAGGACCGCCAGGACGCCTCGGGCGAAACCCGGCCGCGAAACCCGGCCGCGAAACCCGGCAAGGGCGCGACCGCAATGATCACAGGCAAGGAACGCCCCGCCAGGCCCCCTGTCCGGCGCGGCTCGCCGGCTGGACGGAAACGGACTGTACGGGCGGGGAGGCGGGGGGCGCGCCCGGAACAAGCGCGCCATGCGTCATGGGAAAGGGCGCGCCCGGAACAAGCGCGCCAGGCGTTATGAGGCGGATTTGACGAAGACCGAGGCGTCGATGCCGTGCTTCTGGATCTTGTTCCAGAGGTTTTTCGGGCTGATGCCGAGCAGGACGGCCGCATCCTTCTGGACTCCGGCGGTCTTTTGCAGGGCGTTTTCGATCATGTTGCGCTCCACGTCCTCCAACGTCTCGCGCAGGGTGACCGCTCCCCCGGCCTGGGGCTGGGGACGCCGTCCGGCCTTGATCTGGAAGGCCTCGTTGAATTCCCTGGAGGTCAACAGGTCGCCCGAACTCAATATGGCGGCGCGCTCCAGCACGTTGGCCAGTTGCCGGACGTTGCCCGGCCAGTCGTACTCGTACAGCATGTTCATGCCGTCCCGGGAGACCCCGCGAAGATCCGCGCCGATCTTGAGATTGATCTTCTCCAGAAAGTGGCTGACCAGAAGAGGCAGATCCTCCTTGCGCTCCCGCAGGGGGGGCAGCTGGATGGAGGCCACGCTCAGGCGGTAGTAGAGATCGGCCCGGAATTTCTTCTCGTCGATGAGGCCCGGCAGATTCTGGTTGGTGGCGGCGATGATGCGGATGTCGATGTCGATGGGCTTCACGCCGCCCACCCGTTCGATCTGGCGCTGCTCCACGGCCCGCAACAACTTGGGCTGGAGAAAAAGCGGCATGTCCCCCAGTTCGTCCAAAAGGATGGTGCCCTTCTGGGCCAGTTCGAACTTGCCTTTCTTCAGGGTGAGCGCGCCGGTGAACGAGCCTTTTTCATGGCCGAACAACTCGCTTTCCAGGAGATTCTCCGGGATGGCCGCGCAGTTGACCTTGACGAAGGGCTCGTCCGCCCGCTTGGACAGGGCCTGAATGGCGTCGGAGACCACCTCCTTGCCCGTGCCGGACTCGCCGGTGATGAGCACGGTGGTGTCCAAAGCGGCCACCCGGTGGATCATGTCCGTCACCCGGCGCATGGCCTCGCTTTGGCCCACGATGGCGGGCATCTTGGCGGATTTCAGCTCCCGCTTCAAGAACCGCAGTTCCGAACGCAGGCCCCGGCGCTCCAGGGCGCGCTTGATGACCACTTCCATCTCGGCCAGGCTGAAGGGCTTGGTGAAAAAATCGTAGGCTCCGCGTCTGACGGCTTCCAGCGCCTTTTCCCGGGAGGAATAGGCGGTCATGACGATGACGTCGGCCTCGGGATCGGTTTCCTTCAAAAGCGACACGCCCTCGATGCCGTTGAGGCCCGGCAGCATGACGTCCGTGATGACCAGGGCGAAGGGCTCGGCCTTGAGCTTGGCCACGCCCTCCTCCACCGAGCCCGCGCACACGGGGTCGTAGCCTTTGGTGACCAGGGCCTCGGCCAGCATGGCCTGAAAGGAGGAATCGTCTTCGATGACCAGGATGCGTTCGGACATGTGGGCCTTGCCGGGTTTTTGGGCCTGAGCTAGGCCGTTTCGGTTTCCTGGGGAAAAAACCACCTGAATATTTCGCTTATCTGGTTGCCGACCTCGGAGATCACGGTCTTGAGCTCTGCGGGCTGTATGCCGAGGACGGCGAAGGCCGCCGGGCTCAGCGCCGGAACCAGGCGCTCGCCGCTGGCGCCGATCTCCAGGGCGTTGGCGATGACGTCGGCCACGTGGATGATGGCGGTTTCCAAGGCGAAGGGGGCGCCCTCCGGATCATGGTGGCGCAACGCCGCCTGTTCCAGGGCCTCGGGATACTGCCATTTGCGCAAGAGCAGCCCGCCCATCCGGGCATGGTCCCAGGACAGGATGCGGCGCTCCGCCTCAACCAGCAGGATGTTTTCCTTTCTGGCCAGGGCCAGCGCCTGTCCGGACAGGGCGGAGACGTGCTTGTACATGATGAGGCGGCCGATATCGTGGAGCAGCCCGGCCACGAAGGCGCTCTCCTGGATTTCCGGATTGCTCCGCGCGGCCAGCCCCCGGGCGAACACCCCGCAGGCGATGCTGTGCATCCAGAAGGATTTCATGTCGATGTATTCGCGGGGAATGTCCTGGAAAATGGGAAGCACGGAAATCCCCAGGGCCAGGGTGTTGAGCTGCTTGCCGCCCACGATCATGACGGCCCGGGTCAGACTGTCCACCTTGGTGGGAAAACGCTGCTGCACGGCGCGCATGGCCCGGGCGTAGAAGGCGCTGTTGACGAGCTTCAAGAGCTTGGCCGAAAGGCTGGGGTCCATGCTGATGACGTCCGCCGCCTCGTCCATGCTCTTGTTGGGATTTTTCAGCACCTCGTTGATGCGCACGAAGACTTCGGGCAGGGAGACCAGCTGGGGGTCCTCGCGCAGCACGTCCTCGGGAGCGGGAATGGGGCCCTCGTGCGCGACCGGCTCCCGGGCCGGAACGGCGGGCGGCGGCAGGGGGTCGCAACCCGAGGCGCTGTTCTTGGCCATGCGCTTGGCCAGGCGGGCCACGCACAGCTTGAACAAGACCCCCGCGACCTCCTGGTTGAGGTCCACGTGGCGAAAACGCTCCCAGGTTATGCGCTTGGCTTCCTCAAGAAAATCCTCGGGACGGGCGCTCGCGGACGCGTCGCGCGCCTCGGACCGCCCGGGAGGCGTGGCCGCCGCCCCGGCTGGGCCGGACGAGCCGGGCGCGCCGGACGGGCCGGTTCCTCCCGCCGGACCGGTCGCGCCGGACGGCCCGAGCGAGCCGGAAACGCCCGAAGCGGCGGACGCGCGAGAGGCGCCCGCCTCCATGACGACGTCCACCTCGGTCACGCCCCAACCGGCCAGGGACATAAGGTGGCTTTTCCCCAGTCGCGTGCCCTTGGGCATAAGGAAGCGGCCGCCCGGGGTCGCCAGGTCCTCGGCCAGGATCATGCCCGGCGACACGTCGGAAACAGGTAGTTTTCCCATAGCTGGAATAGGTGGTTCGAGTCTGAAAATATGCGCCCGAACGGCTCGTCTGGGCCGGCGCCTCCACGCGCCGGCGTCTTGCGCCGGACCTTCCGGCGAAGCGCGGCCGGCGTAATGCCTTGCGAATATGGCGCCGCAACCGCGCTCTGCGCGGCCCTATGGGGGTATGCTATTCAAGAAACCGGGTTTGTTGTCAAGAAACGTACGGACGCGCCGGACTCCCGGCAAGATCAGGAAAGCCCCTCTCCGCCGCCGCGGCCGTCCGGACTCTCCGGTCCGTTCGGGCCGATCCGGTTGACGGAAAGCGTCCCGGTTTCGATCGCCGGCGCGGGCTCCGGCGTGGCGGAATCATCCGCTCCGATTTCGGGCGCGTCGCCGAGAAGGATCACAAAACGCGCGGCCATGCCCTCTTCCTTGGCTGGAGTCTGGAGCTTGCCGTTGTTCTCGTTGACGAAATTCATGAACCCGTACACGGCGCGCCCGACCGGACCGTCGCCGTTTCCGGTCAGGGGCCGGGAAAGACCGTCTTCGGCGCCGCCGTTGTCGGAAATCGTGATCCGGGCCTTGTAGGGCGCCTCGGCGGCGTTCTCCAGGCGGATAAGGACCTCCGGGGTTCCGGCCCGGCCCTTCCGGGCCGCGGCGGCGCAAATGTCGATCAAGGCCCCCAGGCCGTGAATGAGGGGGTGCTTGCGGGCGTTCACGGTCACATCCGGCGCAAGCTCGGTCTTGACGGCCACGTGCGCCGTTTCGCCGGGCTGCCTGCGCTCCTCGGCCATGTTCGCGAGAATTTTCGCGAGAAAAAGGCCGCGCACGTAATAATCCTTGGGCCGCATGCGCTCGAAATCCTGGCGCTGGTTGTCGATGGAAGCGATCATGCGGTTTTTCAGCTCCATCATGGCGGCGGCGTTGTCCTTGAGCCTGGGCAGGGCGCGCCGGGTCAGGGCTTCCTCAAAAAGATCCAGGAATTCAAGAGTCTGATCCTCGAGACCAGGCGTCTCCAGGGCGGCCTGATGGGCCAGGCGGATGGTTTCCAGAGCCTTGGCGTACTGGTCCATGGACGCAAGGACCTTGGCGTCCTTGAGGATGAGCGTTTCCAGGGAGGTCAGGGAGTTGCCGAAATGGTGCAGATATTCCCCGGCGGATTCGATGAGGCCTGAGGCGTAGGCGATTTGCGCCTCTTTTTCCTGAATTTTTTCGCGAAGATGCGCCTCGATCAGAGCCCTGGTCTTGGCGGCCAGCTCCTTGGCCCCGCGCTCGACCCGGGCTTCCAGGTCCTTGTTGGCCTCGGCCAGCTCCACCTCGGCCCGGCGGCGGCGGATGATGTTGCGGGTGGAGGTGAAGGCCAGTCCCAAACCGCCGATGGTGATGAAGGCCATCATGCCGATGGCGTTGCGGGATTGCTCCTCGACTCCGGTGGCGATCAGGATTTCCGAAAGGGGGGTGGACAGGCCGATGGTCCAGACGGCGTCCCCGATCCGCATCGGGGTCCAGGCCGCGATCTCCGGGCCTTTTTCCGGCAGCCAGACATACCAGCCGACGCCTTCGCGTCCGGCGGCCACGTCGGCGGCCATGACCCCGAAATGGGAGGCGCCGCGTTTGGACTGGGAAGCGAAGATCTCCGCCATGCTCTTCCCCCGGTACTCCTGGGGAAAATCGGAACTCTCGTCATAGATGACGTGATCCGGGGCGTACATCCAGGCGTCGCCGTTTTCCAGCAGGCGGATGGGGGCGATGAAGAGTTTGAGGATTTCCCGCTCCACCTCGGCGGGAGGATGCTTTTCGCCAAGCCTTGATGCGGCGTAGACCTCCGCGCTGCGCGCCGCCGCGCGCACGATCTCGAGCTGGGTGGTTTCGAAGGCCTTGGTGGCGCCCTCGCGCAGGGCGCGCTCGTAATTGACCACCATGAACCAGCCGAGCACGATGATAAGCGCCGCCAGAATGGGCAGCGTCAGGTCGAAATCCCATTTCAGGCCGGCCTGGCCCGGGATCGCCCCGGGGCGCTTTTGTTGCTGGTCGTCGTCCATGGGATCGCCGGGCGCCTCCTCGCGATGAAAGCGCAAGGTTTCGGTTGCCCGGCCGGATCAAACGCGCGGCGCGTCTTTCCCCCGGGCCGCCGGTTGCTCCCGCGTCCGGGGAAGGTCGCGGGATCGCCGGAACACGGAACGTACGGCGCGGCGGCCGGAAACCGCCGCGTCAATCCGACAGGGAAATATCGTAATCGATGTTGTCCAGGCTTTCGATCTTGTCGTCGCGCTCCTCCACGGCCTCCCGCATGAATCTGGCCTGTTTTTCCTTGGCTTTGCGGCGCTTGGAGATGATTTCCTTGAGCAGTTCGTCGCGCCCCATGTAGCAGTCCAGGCACATGTCATCCCTGGGGCTGAATTCCTGAGGGCGTTTTTTCAGGTTGCAGACCTTGCAGGTGCGCACCTCGTGCGCTTCCTTGACGATGAGATCCTCATCCGGCTCCTGGGGCGCCTCGTCGATCTCGTCCTCTTCCGCCTCGACGGCCGGGCGTTTTTTCTGGACGAGCTGCTCCTTTTTCTCCTTGCGGGCCTGGGGCTTTTGCGGGGCCTTGGGTTTGGCCGGAATCTTCTCAGCGGCCTGGGCCTTGCCCCGCTTGGTTTCGCCGGAAAGCGTCCAGGGGCCCTTGCGGGTCTCGATGACGATTTCAGCGGCCAGAAGATCCGGGAAAAGTTCGTTGAAAATACGGATCAATTGGTATTTCTTGTCGAGTCCCTTGCGGCGCACCCGGATGTAGGCGCGATTGCCCTGGACGGTGGGCATGATGACCTTGTCCAGGTTCGGCTCGCCTTCCTCAAAATGCCTGCCTTCGAGGACCCAGCCTTTTTCACAGATGAAATAGTCCGTGTCGTCCTCGCCAAGGAAATACTCCACGTTTTCAGGAATCTTCCGCCAGTCCAAAACGCCCCCCCTTTTGCCTCGAAGCCGGGTCTCCCCGCGGCTTTCGTTAGAACCCCAAATCCTGATTGATCAGGATGACGCGGATCCGTCCCTTGGGAAAAGATTTTTCAGAAACAGTCCAGACGTTGCAAATTCTGTCCGGACTCGCGCAATCCTGGCACCGGCCTGTCTTCACGCACGGCGTTTTCTTGTCGAGCCGCATGGCGTTGACCGGCGCCGCGTATTCCTTGATCCGGCGCTTGGCCGCCTCGACGTTTTCGCAAATCTTGTTGCGCCCGGCCAGAACGGCCACGTGAAGCGGTCCGAAGCCGATGGCCGACGTGCGGTTGCCGATCATGTCCAGATTGACCAGCTTGCCCGTGGCCGTAACGGCGTTGGACCCGGTGAAGAAAAGGTCCGTGAGCAGGGCCCGGCGCCGCAGCGCGTACATTTCTTCCCGGGTCAGGCTCTTGTCCGCCGTATCGAGGACCTCGATCCCGTCCAGCGCCTTGATCGCCTCCTGGATGCCGGATTTGGCCAGGGTCATGGAACCGCCCCAGGAGACGGTTTTCGGACGGACTTGCGCCACAATCTCGTTCATGACCAGGGACTTCGCCTGGACCAGATCTTCCACCACATTGACGGCAAAGCCGTTATGGTCCAGGGCCTTGGCCGTTTCTTCAAGTTTCTTGGCGTGATAGGCGGCGACAGGATCGATCATGGCTCCTCCAGGCGCGACAGGATGCTTCGTACGCTTTTTTTCTAGCCATGCCACGGAAAAACACGGCCGCCAAGCGTCAGGCTGGAAAAAATCAGACCCCGGAAGCGGCCTGTGCGCGTCGACGGCAAGCGGGATACGTTCTCCGGGGAAAAGGGTCAAGACGTCATCGCGCACGGAAATAATTTCCTGAAAATCGTCCCCAAACCGGGCACGCGGCCGCCGGTCCGGCCTGCGTCTGGGACGCGCGCAGCGGCCATGGCCACCTAACGTCCATGCAAGCATCAGGCCCGACTCTTCTTTCTCATCGAACGATCAAGACCGCGCGCCGTTTGGCGCAAGACGCCGGGAGAGCGCCCGCGTTTCGCATGCAGGCCGCATTGAGGGCCGCTAGGGGTGCGGACTTTTCGGATCAATGGGCGCGTGCGTGATTGCGGCGGCCTGAAAGCTTCCCGCCTTGACCGTGGCCGCGAAATAGAGCGCCAGGACAAGGACGAAAAAAAGCGTCCCAAGATAGGCCGTCCAGCCGAAATGCTCCTGGGCAAGACCCGGCAGGTAGGAGCCGAGGGTTCCGCCGGAATAGTAGAAGGAGATGTACAGGCCGTTGGTCACGCCTTTTTTGTCTCCCGAGGAACTGTTGATTGCGCCGGGCGCCACGGAGTGGGTGAGGAACATGCCCGTGCACAGGACAAAGAGGGACGTGAACAGAGCGAGCTGCGAGGGAACCGCGAACAGGCAGACCGACAGGAACATGATGATGACGCCCGTGGCCAGGGCGCGGACCTCGCCGCCCAAGAGCTTCACGGTGCGCATGGAGAACAGCGACGAGGATATGCCCATGAGGTAGCCGAGGTACATGAAGCCCGTACGCGAGGCCGAATACTCGCCTGTGATGGAGGCGAGTCTGTAGGGCAGGTAATTGAGGGTGGCCGCAAAAACGAAGAAGATGCAAAACGCCATGGCGTATACCCGGAAAAATCCCGGCTTTTTCAGCACTTCAGGAATTGCGGACAATTTTATGCGCTCAAAGGCGGGTCTGGCGTCCGGAGGCAGGGACGTGATGAAAAACATGGCCGCGAAAAGCGAGACGGCCAGCGCGAAAAACGGCGCCCTCCAGGAGAAGGCGGCGGCCAGCTGCCCGGCGAAAAAACGGCCGCAAAAACCGCCCACCGTGGTGGTGGCGATGTAGACCGCCATGACCCGGCGCATGGCGTGGGCGGGGGTGGCCGCGGAGAGATAGGTCATGATGGAGGTGAGCATGGCCGGGATGATCAGCCCCTGGGCGAAGCGCAGGCCGAGCACGGCCTCGAAGGTGGAGCACAGGCCGATGCAGGCCTCCGTCACGGCCAAGAGAAACAGGGCGCCCGCCATCATGCGCTTGGAGGAAAACGATTCCAGGAAGAAGCCGTACGCCAGGGGGGCGAGCCCCAGGGGGAGCATGGCGACCGTGATCAAAAGCGCG
Organism: uncultured Desulfovibrionaceae bacterium; assembly: GCA_937934715.1. Taxonomy (GTDB): domain Bacteria; phylum Desulfobacterota; class Desulfovibrionia; order Desulfovibrionales; family Desulfovibrionaceae; genus CALGYO01. The sequence goes on from CALGYO010000070.1 coordinate 37,666, forward strand.
GTCGAGGCTTCGCTCACCCCGAATTCCTGGCGGAAAATGGGGAGTAGCGGCTGGGGAGCGTACAGGGTGGAAATGGCCAGGACCGTGGTCAGCAATACGGCGAGCAGGTGCGAAGTCTTCATCATTCAGGCCGTCAGGATGTGATTTTCCCGGTTGAAGAAGAGCCTGGGTGAACGCGCCCTTAGCGGCGTGGCGCCCGGTAAAATTGATTTATAGATCAATGTCCGGGCAAGGTCATCCGTTTCTTGAACGCTGCCGCCTTATTTTCTTGAAAACGCCGCCATGTTACAAAAGTAAACCACATGATTTCAATCTGATAGCGCTCATATTTTCATGCCGCGACGTCCGGCCCGCCCCATGTCGCGCATGCGGTCCGGCGGCTTCGTCAAAGCCCTCCGTCCACGCGCAAGACGCTCGATGCCGCAAAGCGGTCGGCTCCACCCCATGCAAAGCCCTCCGTCCACGCGCAAGACGTTCCACCCGGGGCCATCCTGGCGCGCATACCCGGCAGCCGTTGTCATTGCGAAAGACGCTCCGGGGCGCGCCCCCCCCTTGGCGTCGCTTTTCCCCGGGCTCGGACGGCCGCCGCGCGGAGCGCATGACGCGTTCCTGAAGGAAAACGCCGCTTGTCGCGCGGATTGTAAGGCCGGTCCTTCGCTTCTGTGAATGGGCCGCCGCCTGTCAGCGCCAAGGCGCGTCATCCCGTCGGCGCTCATACGCCCTTTCTCCGCGCCCGTTCTCCTGCAAACGGGAAACCAGCGAACAGCCGTATGAACACGCGCGGACCGGAAACGCGATCTCGGCCGGGCTGCAAAGCGCCGCTTCCTTGTGCAAGCGCTGCGCTTCAGTGGGAACGCCGCCCCACGGCCCCATGAAGCTCTTGTCCGCAAAGGCGGCGGCCGATCCTTTGCCCGCCGCATTCCCGGGACAAAGCCAGCTCGCGCCTTTTCGACCGCGCTACGGCCCAGGCCTTTTCCGTCCGGCCCCGGACCTTGGCGCGGGGTGTGCGCGCGGGACGCCGCCTCCAGACCGAACGATCTGGCGCATAACGCCGGACCGCGCCGGATGCGGGCAGGCCGCCGCGCCGTCGCCCGCAGGCGCGGCGCCATGGCCTTTCACGCCGCCGCCAGCCCAAGGCGCCGCCCTCCTGGCGAAACCGCGAACGCCCTCGCGCCGATTCCCCGGCCACGACGGAATCGCCCGCTTTCCCGGGGAAACCGTCTCCGCGGGTTCGCTGGTCCGCGAGTCTAGCGCATGCCGTTGATATCAAGCGGCTTGCCGCAGGAGGGGCACGCCGTCAATTTGGCCTTGCACATGGAGGTCTTGTTCCAAAATACCGTCTTCCAACCCTTTCCGGCGAACAGATAGTACACGTAGACCTGCTTCCCGCAGTCGCAATAACGTGGTTGCATCGGTTTGCTCCTTTGTTGCGCCATGCTCAACATGTGTTTATCCTCATAAACATTTTGAACACAAAAAAACCGTCGAACGCAGGCCGTTCGCGTACGCGCCGAAGAACATCCCAAACGCCTCGCGAAGAGGACTTGCGGCGCGCGGACCAAACATCATCCGCGCCGTGCTTGAGCGGCTAACGCGCTCTTTCGCCTCTAGACGCCGCCCGGGGCGCGTTCGTTACGCTTCTCCGGAAAAAAAGCCGTCGCGCCCAGGCCCTGAAGCCGGGCATGATCCGGTTCGCGCCCCGTGATCGTGGCGCCGGTACGCATTTGAGGCCCCTACCGGCGCCGCAACCGCAACCCGCCGGGCGATGCGTCCCCAAGGCCCGGAAGGACCGCGCTTCGGGACGAACCCCGCTGTTTCAACGAGACGGCGCCGTATCGCCGGGCTTTTCCGGCCCGCGCTCCGGCTCGAAAAGCCGCCCGCGCGGCGCGCTCTCAACGCGGACGCGGGCGCCGGCGCAGACGAACATCTGGCGCAGAGCGCACCGGCCCAGGATCCCCAACAAGCGGTGCGCGCCGTTCGCGCCAGCGGCCCGCTACAGTTCCCGGCCGATCCAGATCACCCGGCCGATGATGCGCAGGGAGCCGATCTCGTCCCCGCGCAGCCTGATGGGCGCGTATTCCTTGTTGTCGCTCAAAAGCACCAACGCCCCGGGCTGCTTTTCCACCCGCTTGACCATGACCGTGTCGTCCACGCCCACGGCGTAGATGGCGTGGGCCAGGACAGCGGTCTGCGCCTGGTCGATGAGCGCCATGTCCCCGTGCTTGATCTCGGGTTCCATGCTGTTGCCCACCACGTCCATGAGCGCCATGCTCTCGGGCCTGCCCTTGCGGGCAAGAAAATCCCGGCGGAAGGAATAATAGCCTTCCACCTGGCCGTCGGTCTCGAAGGAGCCGCCGCCCGCGCACAGCCGCGCGCGCACCTTGGGCACGCTGTAATAGTCGCATTCCTCGGACCGGCCCCGAGCGATTCTGGCCGCGCCCTGGCCCGTCTCCAGCCAGCCGGGTTCAAGATGAAAGCGCCGGGCCAGTTTCAGGGCCCACCCCTGGGGAACCGCGCCCTTGTTCTTGGCCTGGGTCACCGCCGAGCGGTGCACGCCGAGGGCCTCGGCCAGAGCCGCCTGGGTCGTGACGCCGGCCTTTTCGGAAAGCCGCTGAAAAAACGCGTCGAACTGGGTCACAGTCATCTCCTTGGGCTTTACCTTGCGCCCGTTGTTTATTCAGATAAACTACTGTTTATAACAACGCAACATATTTTCCCGGCGTCCTCGCTATTTCGATCCTCCGCCCTTTCCCGCCGGTCTCCTGGAAATCGTCCGCGTCTCTTTCCGGAACCGCCTTCCGCGCCGCGCATACCCGGCGCGACGGCAGGCCCATTCGCTCACGACGCGTTCGCCCCACCAGACAAGCGACGCTAACGCCTCACGACGGCTCGCAACCTGAGATAACGCCGGGCGCCAGGCGTTATACCAGACAAGAACGCCCCACGCCGGTTTGCGTCTTTCCGTCATGGCGGTCCATTTCCCGCATACCGCCCGGTTTTCCTTCATTCCTCCCTGTCCTTGGCGCCGATACGAATATCTCCCTTACTGGCAAGCGCCCTGGATCCTGGGCTGACCCGCGACAGACTTGAAGAGCGTTCGCTCGCCATGTAGATTGTCCGGGCGAGGCGCCATGACATTCATGAAATTCTTCCTGCTGGCCCTGACCCTGGCCCGGCGCGACCTGCGCGGCGGCATGAACGGCGTGGGCGTGTTCCTGGCCTGTCTGGCCCTGGGCGTGGCCGCCGTCAGCGGCGTGCAGAGCCTGTCCGCCGGGTTCTCGGCGGGCATCGCCGCCGACGCCGCCAAGCTTCTGGGCGGAGACGTCGAAATCCGCCTGACCCACGTCCCCGCCAGCCCGGACCGGATCGCCTTCATGAAACGCTTCGGAACCCTGTCCAGCGTGACAGCCATGCGGGCCATGGCCGCCGGCGAAAGCGCGAACGGGGAAAAACCCAAGCGCGCCCTGGCCGCGCTCAAGGCCGTGGACGGCGCCTATCCCCTGTACGGCAAGGTGGAGCTCTCCCCGGACATCCCACTTTCCGAGGCATTGGCGCAAAAGGACGGCCTCTACGGCGCCGTGGCCGACCAGGAGGCCCTGGATCGCCTGGGCCTTTCCGTCGGCGACGCCGTCCGGCTGGCCAACGGCCGGTTCCAGATCAGGGCTGTCCTTGTGAAGGAGCCGGATCGCGATTTCAGCCTGTCCGGCCTCGGCCCGCGCCTGACCATTTCCCTCGGCGCCCTGCCGCAAACGGGCCTGCTCATGCCGGGCTCCCTGACCTCGCACCGTTACCGCCTGCGGCTTTTTCCCGGCGTCGCCGCCTCCCAGGTCAAGACCGGCCTGGACGCCGCTTTTCCCAAGTCGGGCTGGCGCATCCGCGACGCGTCCGGCTCCGCCCCCGGGGTGTCCCGCTTTCTGGACCGGCTCGCCGCCGTCCTCAGTCTGGTGGGCCTGTCCGCCCTGCTTCTGGGAGGCCTGGGCGCGGCCGAGGCCGTGCGCGGCCATCTGGAGGGCAAATCCCACGTCATCGCCGCCATGAAATGCCTGGGCGCGCCCGGCCGGCTCGTGTTCACGGTCTTTTTCCTGGAGGTCCTCTTCCTCGCCCTGACCGGTACGTTCCTGGGACTGGCCGCCGGGGCGCTGGCCCCGTTCATCGCGGCCCCTTTGATCGAAAATCTCTCGCCCGTGCGCCTGATCCCGGCGCTTTATCCCGGGGCCCTGGCCGTATCCGGACTTTTCGGCGTCCTGACCGCCGTCATCTTCTCCCTCTACCCTCTGGCCTCGGCCCGGCGCGTTCCGGCCCTGACGCTCTTTCGGGGCTACGCCGAGCCCGGCAGGCCCCGGCCCGGCCCCGCCGCCCATGCGGCCGTCTTTTTCTGCGCCGCCGCCCTGACCGCCCTGGCCGCCATAGCCGTGAAAAACGTCTGGCTGGCCCTGGGGTTCGCCGGATCGGTCCTTGGCGCCGTCATCCTTTTCCGCCTTCTGGCCGCGCTTATGGTCCGGTTTTTCAAGGCGGCCCCCCCGCCGCGAAGTCCCCTGGCCAGACTGGCCCTCTCCGCCCTGTCCCGTCCCGGCAACCAGGTGGCCCCGGTCATGGCTTCCCTGGGGCTGGGCTTCGCCGTCCTGTCCGCCATGGCCCTGGTGGACGCCAATTTCCGGGACCGCATGGAGCGGGAGATCCCCGAAATGGCTCCGGCCTTTTTCTTCATCGACATCCAGCCCTACCAATACGAGGATTTCCGCCGGGCGCTGGCAAGCATCCCCGGCGTCAGGCGCCTGGACGCCGCGCCCAACATCCGGGGGCGCTTCGCCGCCGTGAACGGCCGGGGCACGGAGACGATCACCCCCGCCGAGGACGCGGCCTGGGCCGCCCGGGGCGACCGGGCCCTGTCCTTTTCCGGCCCCATGCCGCAGGGGACCGAGATCACGGCCGGAGCATGGTGGCCCGAGGACTACGCCGGTCCGCCCCTTGTTTCCGTGGACGAGGAGATCGCCAAGGGCTTCGGGGTGAAGACCGGAGACGCGCTGACCTTCACGGTCCTCGGCAAGGACATCGAGGCCAGGGTCGCCAGCCTGCGCCGCATCGACTGGCTGACGCTCGGCATGAACTACGTGTTCACCTTTTCCCCGGGCGCCCTCGACGGCCTGCCGCTCACCTATCTCGCCACCCTCTACACGGACGCCCCCCCCGGCGCCCTGGACAGGGGCGTCAACAAGGCCGTGTTCGACGCGGCGGCCGAGGGCTTTCCCAACGTGTCCGTGATCGCGGTGGGGGAGGCGCTCCACGAGGTGGAGGCCATCGCGGACAAGATCGCCGCCGCCGTCACGGCGGCCGCCGCGGTGACGCTTCTGGCCGGGACCCTGGTCCTCATGCAGACCATGCGGGCGGCCCTGCGGCGCAGGACCTACGAGACCGTCATCTTCAAGGTCTGCGGCGCCGGGCGCAAGGACATCCTGACGCTTCTTCTCATGGAACACGCCCTGCTGGGACTGGCGGCCGGGCTGGCCTCCCTGGCTTTGGGCTGCGCGCTGTCCGCCTTTTTCGTCGGCCGCTATTTGCGCTTTCCCTGGGAATTCTTCCCCGGACCGGCGCTTGGGGCCGTGGCGGGCGCGGCCGCCGTCACCCTGTGCGTCAGCCTGGCCGGAATCTGGCGGCTTTTGGGCAAGAAAGCCTGGCCATACCTGCGCAACGAGTAGCTCGCGACGCGGATGGCCATGAAAAAAGCGCCCCAGACGCCGGACGCCCTTTCGCCGGACCTCCCGCCCCGGCGGACCGGAACGGACGGCTCGCTCCCGGAAAACGCGCCGCCGGGACCGTTCTCCCGCGCGCTCGCCATCATCCGCCTGGCGGCCGCCGCACTGTGGCTGGCGGCTCTCGCCCTTGTCCCTGCGTCCGAGCGCGAGGCCCTGGCGGCCCTGGGCTTTTTCGCCATGACCGGACTTTGCCTGTTCGCCTGCGCCAGCCTGCGCGCCATGATCCCGCTGTGCGTTCTGGCCTTCATGGTCCTGGCGGCGCTTGGACCGGCCACCCAGGCCGCCCGGCCGGAGGGTCCGGCCGAATGGGCGGCGCTTTTGGCCGCAAGCGCCCTGACGGGCTGCGTCCTGGCCTATGGCCTCTTCTCGGTCCGGCGTTTTTTCGCGGCCGTCCTGGCGGGGGTTGGCGAGGGCGCGTCCGCCTGGGCCGGGCGCCTGCGGCGGGGGACGGCGCTTGCGGCGGGGGACCGCACGCCCGTTCTTCCCGCCCTTGTGGGCCTGGCCACGGGCGCATGCGTGGGACTTTTCCCCGAGGCCCTCATCCGGGGGCATGAAACGGCCGGGGCGGTTCTCGCCTGCGCGCCCGTTCTGCCCTTTGTCCTCTACGGCCGCGCCTTCCCTGTGACGTTTTTCCTGCGCGCGGCCAATTACCTCGTGTTCTCCCTGCTTATCCGGCTGGCCGTGGCGTATCTGCCTCCGTTTCCCGGCCACGGCGTCCTGATCGGTCTGGCCTACGGGCTGTCGTGCTACCGGCCCATCCTGGGCCCGGCCATGACGCGCCGCAAGAACCTGCAACCCGCGCCGGTCAAATCCTAGCGCGCCCCAACCCAAAAGGCGTTCACATGATCCCACGCATGCGCGAAACCTCCTCCTCGGACGGTCTTCCTTTCGGCGGCTTCCTGCTGGTCCTCGGGGCCGGGCTGGTCCTTTCGCCTCTTCCCGTCGCAAACGATCTCGCCGCCATTTCCCGGGCGCTTTTCACGGACGGCGCCAACCTGCTCGACCCCTCGTTTCTGGGCATCCTGCGCTTCAACGCCGCCACGGACGTGATCATGCTCGCGTACCTTCTTTGGCTCATCGCGCTTTTTTTCAAGAAAAAGGCGGCCTTTCGCACGCATCTCGTCAACGTCCTCATCCTGTCCGTCCTCATCGCCGCCATGGACCTGTACATGGCCTTTTCCACGGGACTCGACGCCGAAAAGACCCGGCTCATGACGCTGGCCTGTCTTATAAGCGTAATCAAGGCGGCCGCGCTCGTCCCCTACATCCGTCTCTCGAAACGGGTCAGGCGCACGTTCGTCCGATGACTCCGCCGTCCGGTAGTCCGGGGAAACGCGCCGGGCGGATACGCCGCCCGGCCGGAGAGCCCGGGCATCGCGGGCGGCCCGGGTCAGAGCGTGGGATTGAGCGCCAGATAGATGGCGAAAACGATGAGGGAAAGGACGGTGTTCACCGTGAGGGCGTTGAGCACGTAGCGCCGCTCGCTGCTCACCCCGGGGCGCATGTACAGGGGGATGATGAACGGCGGCGGCAGGATGAACAGGGTGAAAAGCGCCACCTCGAAGGGCCTGGAAAGGCCCAGAAGCCCCCGGATGAACAGGACATTCACGGCGAGGGCCAGGGGAATGAGCACGGCCATGCGGAAACAGGCCGTCTTGACCGCCTGGGAAAAGCCCTCTTCCTCGAAGCGGATGCCGTAGCCCACGATGAGGAGAATAAGGGGGATGGTCATGCCGGAAAGGAATTTCAGGCTGGTCATGACCGCGCCCAGGACCGGCGCGCCCCACAACGCCTCCTTGGAGGCGATCAGATTGCAGGCCACGCCCAGGGCGATGGCGATGATCACGGGCGAACGGGCGAAGACCTTGACCAGCTTGCCCGGGCTTTGGGCGCCGTCGCGCTTGGCCAGAAGCAGCGAGAGGAAGATGAACCAGATGAAGATCTCGTGGCCCAGGGCGATCACCGCGATGTAGCCGATCTTGTCGATGCCGTAGGCGCTGCCGAAAAGCGAAACCCCCAGCATGCCGTATTCGAAGCCGGTCATCAGGAAGGGGGAATACTCCCGTCCGCCGCCGATGGACCGGCGCACGGCCAGGCCGAGCAGGTAGAGCCCCACGCACAGGACCGGTATCAGAACGAAAATGGCCAGATACGAGGCCTCCAGCCGGATTTCCAGAAAGGACAGGAAGAGCGCGGCGGGCAGCGCCGCCCCCACCACGAGCTTTTTCAGCTCCTCAAAAGTCTCCTCGGACAGAAACCGCGTCCGGCGCATCCAGGCGCCGAGCAGGATGAGCAACAGGATGGGCAGGGTCTGATTGAGAATGAGCGAAGCGTGTTCCATGCGATGAGTCCCGGGCTTTTGCGATTCAGATGAGGGAGAGCAGATGCTCGGCGGTCAGGCGAGGGTCCAGCCGGTCCCGGCGATTCCGGGCGGAAAGCGGCGCGAAGACCAATTGAGCCCCGAGGCGTTCGGCCTCGCGCCCGGCCTCGTCCACGTCCCGGGCGCTTCCATACCCTGGGTTGCCCGCGTCGAGCAAGACGACGTCCAGCAGGCGCGCCTCCCGGACGGCTTCGGCGTCCGGACGGGCGCCGGCTTCGGCCCCGGTTCCCGCCGCCCGGTCCCGGGCCAGCCCCCGGGCAAGGCGCTCGCCCAGGGTCCGGATCTTGTCGCCGAGGCGCATGCCCCATTCCTCGGGGTCATGGCCGAGGTTCGGCAGGTAGACCCTGGGATTACGGTTGTCCGCGATGGCCCCGGCCACGCCGCCGGGCAAGAGATTGGCCATGAGGCTCGTATAGAAGCTGCCCATGGGATAGCAGATGAGATCCGCCCCGCGTATGGCCGCCGCCACCTCCGGGCTTATGGACGCGTCAACCGGGGCTGGGTCGTCCTCTCCCGCCGTAAGCCACAGATCGGCCACCCTGGAGGCGATGGGCGGAACTTCCTTGCCGGTCAGGCGGCGCTGCCCCAGGATCAGGGAGCCGTCCTCGAGCCGGGCGGCCAGATGGAGGTCGGCGTCCACGATGGGCCGCGCCACGCCCCGGGCCTTGGCCAGCCGGGAAAAAAGGAAGATGACCGCCTCCAGGTTGCGCTCGTTGTTGAAATACCCGCCGGCCAGGATGAGATTGCCCACGCTGGCCCCGCGCAAGTCGAAATCCCTGGGCATGCGCTCGAAAAAATACCGCAGGTGGTAGCGGGCCAGCGAGCGCAGGGGCTCGGGCGCCCGGCGCACCAGGGGATGGGAGCCGCGTATCATGTCGGCGAGGGTTTCCCGAAGCTCCTCCTCTCCGGCGTCCTTGGGGAAGCGGTGGGCGAACAGCGCGCCCACTTCCGGGTTGCCCCGCACCGTGCGGTCGGCCAGGGCCATGATCCGGTTGCGGATGTCCCCCACGGCGGGCATGCCGAAGGCCTTGCGCAGCACGGCGGAGCTGCCGCCTGAATCGAAGGGCGTGATGAGATGGACGCAGTTGTGGCTGTATTCGGCCAGGGTCCGGGACAGTTCGCGCAGGGCCGTGCCGCCGGTGAAGAAGACGATCCTGGGACCGATTTCGGGATAGGCCTTGTAGCGGGCCGCCCGCCAGGGGTCCGGCAGGACCGCCTCCCGGCGGATCATGACCCGGGAGGCCTTGCGGGAGGCCCCTGGCGGCGCGCCCGCCAGGTCAGCCGCGCCCGCCGGGTCCGCCGGGTTCGCAGCGTCGGCCGCTCCGGCTGCGCCCGCCGGGTCCGGATGCTCGAAAACTGGAGGTTTCTCGTTCACGCTATCCTTGTGGCCGCCCGGCCGGGATTTCTTGCGACAGGACAGCCGGGGCCGGAGCGTCCGGCCGCGATGTCCCGCCCGCGTTGCGGGCTTTTCGGGGACGGCCCGCAACGGGCCGGAGCGGACGTCCCCTCCCCTTGCGAAGCGTCCGGGTCCGCATCAGGACGCGCCGCCGGTCCCCAGCCGGGTCCGGGCCAGGGTCTCGGTCTGCACGGCGATCTCGAGCTCCTCGTCCGTGGGAATGACCAGGACCGGAATGGGCGCGCCGTCCGGGCTGATCCGGCGCTCGCCCTTCTCCCTGGCGGCGTTTTTCCCGGGATCGATCATGAAACCAAGCCCCGAAAGACCGTCCAGGCTTTTTTCCCGGGTGAAGGGATCGTTTTCCCCGATGCCCGCCGTGAAAACCAGCCCGTCCACCCGGCCGAGGACGGCCAGGTACGAGCCGATGTATATGCGCACGCGGTAGGCGAACATGTCGAAGGCGAGCTGGGCGCGCTCGTCCCCGGCGAGCCTGCGGCTGTGGACGTCGCGCATGTCGTTGGCTCCACAGATTCCCAGAAGCCCGCTTTTCTTGTTCATGAGAACGTCGATCCCCTCCGTGGTCATGTTTTCGTGCATGGCCAGAAAAAGAGGCGTCTGCGGGTCCAGATCGCCGCAGCGCGTGCCCATGACCAGCCCGGCCAGAGGCGTCAGCCCCATGGAGGTGTCCGCGCACCTGCCGTTTTTGATGGCGCAGGCCGAGCAGCCGTTGCCCAGGTGCAGGGTGATGAGATTCAGTTCGTCGAGGGGCTTGCCGAGCATGGCCGCCGCCCTTTTGGCCACGTAATGGTGGGAGGTGCCGTGAAAGCCGTAGCGCCGGATGCGCCTGCGCTCGTAGAGTTCGTAGGGAAGCGCGTAGACGAAGGCCTCGGGAGGCATGGTCTGGTGAAAGGCCGTGTCGAAGACCACCACCTGGACCGCTTGGGGAAACAGGGCCTTGGCGGTCTCGATGCCCAGAAGATGAGCGGGATTGTGCAGCGGCGCCAGGGGAATGGCTTCGCGGATGGCTTCGATGGCCCTGTCGTCCGCCAGGGCGGGCGCGCTGTAATGATCGCCTCCGTGCACGATGCGGTGCCCCACGGCGTCTATTTGCGAGGCGCTTTCGATGACGCCGTCCCTGGGGTCCTCCAAAAGGCCGATGGCCGTCGTGAGCGCCGTCTTGTGATCCGGGAAGGGCTGTTCCCGCTTGATCCTGACCTCGTCCGGCCGTCCAGGCCGGGACGCGTGCACAATATCTCCCATGGCCTCGCCGATGCGCTCCACAAGTCCCGAAGCCATGACGGACCGGTCCGTCATGTCGAACGCCTGGTATTTGACCGAGGAGCTTCCGGCGTTGACCACGAGTACGATCATGACGGCTATTCCTCCTGCGCCAGGATGGCGGCTATGGCGGCGGTGTAGATGATGTCTTCCACGGTGCAGCCCCGGCTCAGGTCGAGCACGGGCTTGTTGAGGCCCTGGAGCACCGGGCCCATGGCCACGGCTCCGGCGGAGCGCTGCACGGCCTTGTAGGTGTTGTTGCCCGTGTCCAGATCCGGAAAGATGAAGACCGTGGCGTGTCCGGCCACCTTGCTGCCGGGCAGTTTCTCGGCGGCCACCACCGGGTCCACGGCCGCGTCATACTGCAGGGGGCCTTCCACGGGAAGATCCGGGGCCATCTGGCGCACCAGCTCCGTGGCCTCGCGCACCTTGTCCACGTCCTTGCCCTTGCCGGACTGGCCGGTGGAATAGGAGAGCATGGCCACCTTGGGCTCGATGCCGAAGCGGGCCGCCGTGCGGGCGGAACTCACGGCGATCTGGGCCAGCTCCTGGGCGTTGGGGTCCGGGTTGACCGCGCAGTCGCCGTACACCAGCACCCGGTCCTTGAGGCACATGAAAAACACGCTGGACACGATGGAGATGCCGGGCTTGGTTTTGACGAACTGCAAGGCCGGGCGGATGGTGTCCGCGGTGGAGTTGGTGGCGCCCGAAACCATGGCGTGGGCATGGTTCTTGTAGACCATCATGGTTCCGAAATAGGTCCGGTCGGCCATGATGTCCCAGGCTTCCTGGGGAGTCATGCCCTTGTGCTTGCGCAGCTCGTAGAGGGTTTCGGCGTAGTCGTCGAAACCCGGGTAGTCCACGGGGTTGATGATCTGGGCGTTCGTCAGGTTGAGCCCCAGCATGGAGGCCTTGCGCCGCACCTCGTCCTCCTTGCCGAGGATGACGAGGTCCACCACGTCCCGCCTGAGCAGGGCGTCCGAGGCCCGCAGAACGCGCTCCACCTCGCCCTCGGGGAAGACGATGCGGCGGCGGTTCTCCTTGGCCCGCTGGATGAGCCCGAACTGGAACATGCGCGGGGTGGTTTTTTCCGAAGGCGTGGAGGCCATGAGCTCGGAAAGGGCGCCCACGTCCACGTTGCCTTCAAAGGCCCGCAGCGCCCGCTGGATCTTCTTGACGTCCGAGGGCTGGATGCGCGGATAGAGCTTCTCCAGGCGCTTGACGGTCATGTAGGTGTGGTCCTGGACCAGGAGGATGGGCAGGGGGAAGTCCTTCCAGCCGCTTAAGACCTTTTCGATGGTGGGCTTGAGCTCCAGACCGCCCGTGAGGATGAGTCCGGCCAGATTGGGAAAATCATCCGAAGCCCGGGAGGCCAGGGCGCCCAGCACGATGTCCGAACGGTCGCCCGGGGTGACCACCAGGCTGTTTTCGCTGACGTATTCCAGAAAATGTTCCACCCGCATGGCGGCCACCAGGTATTCGCCCACCAGAGCGTCCATGCGGTCCTCGCCGAAAAGGATCTTGGCGCCCAGCCAGTCGCGCACCTCGCGCATGGTGGCCTTGTTGAGGCTCATGTCCGTGGGGATGACGAAGATGGGCGGGTGGTCCTCCTTGTCGTCCAGGCAGCGCTTGACCGTGCGGGAGAAGGCGCCCTGGTAGAGGTTGACCACGATGGCCAGCACGTTGAGTCCGCGCGCGGCGTAGGCCTCGTAGGTGAGCTGCACGGAATTGGCCGCTTCCTCCTCGGTCTTGCCGTGGCCGTTTATTACGGCCAGCACCGGGGTCCCCAGGTTGGCGGCGATCTCCACGTTGATGTCCTGTTCCAGGGCGGCGTCGGCCGCGTCGATGTCCGTGCCCTCGCACAGGACGAAATCGTATTCCCGCTCCAGCTTCTTGAAGCGGGTGATGACGTCCTCCATGAACTGGTTCTGGGACCCCGAGCTTAGAAGCAGCATGGCTTCGCGCAGGGTGTGCACGTACATGTCGTTTTCCGGGATGGTCAGGTTGAAATAGCTGCGCAGGAGGCTGGCGTCGTGGTCGGCCACCCGGTTGGATTTGACGATGGGACGGAAAAAGGCGGGATTTTCCACCTTTCTGGAAAGCATCTGCATGATCCCCAGGGCGATCAGGGACTTGCCGCTGCGCGGCTCGTTGGCGAGGATGAAAAGGCTTCTGGACATGATGGCCGCCTCCGCGATCCGCCCCGAGGGGCCGTCCGCCGGGCGGGGCCATCGGGGGGCGATTGCCGTCCGCGTCGCGCCCCCGGGAAACCGCGTCCGCGGTTTCAGGAAGGGACGGCGAGCCGACGTCTGGCATTTCAGGAAAACCGTCGCATCGTCATGGGACGCCGTTTTTCGCCGCCCGGCCGCCGTGAGGACGGCCGGGCGGCGTACGGATTCTTGCGGCGCGTCCGGGACGCGCCCCGTAAGCTGGCGAGGTCTAGTCGATCAGGCTCTCGTAGACCTTGCCCACCAACGCCTCGGAGGGCGTCAGGGTCTTTTTGCCGGGCTCCCAGCGGGCCGGGCAGGCCTCGGCCGGATGGTCCTTCAGGTAGACGTTGGCCTTGATCTTGCGCAGAAGCTCGGCCGCGTTCCTGCCCACGTTGTAGTAGTTGACCTCGGAAGAGACCAGCACGCCCTCGGGGTTGACCACGAAGGTTCCGCGCAGGGCCAGACCGGACTCGTGGTCGTAGACGCCGAAATAGCGCGAGACCCGGCCGGTGGGGTCGGCGGCCATCTTGAAGCGCACGTTTTCAAGCATGCGCTCGGACTGTTTCCAGGCCAGGTGGGCGTATTCGGTGTCCGTGGACACGGAAACCACCTCACAGCCGAGTTTTTTGAGTTCGGCGTGCTGTTCGGCCAGATCGGACAGTTCCGTGGGGCACACGAAGGTGAAATCCGCCGGATAGAAGAAAAGGATGAGCCATTTGCCCTCTTCCTTCACGGTTTCCGTCGAGATTTCGCCGATATGCCCTTCCTCAGGATCGAAGACCTTAAGGGAGAAATCCCGGATTTCCTGACCGAGCACGGCCATTTCCATTTCCATGTATTCATGGTCGTCATGACATTCGTCGCACATGCGCATCTCCTTTTCCGCACAAACCGCCGTGCGGACATTGTCGCTCACGCCCGCATACTCGCCGATTCTGGGAAAAAAGCAAGGCAAAGCGGCGTACTCGCCAGGCGGCGCGAACGGCCACGTACCGCGGATAATCACGGCCCTACCGTCCGGCAAGGGCCTTTTCCCGTTCCAGCCGCCGTTCCTTGCGGCCGGCCAGAACATCCCACAGGACCGGGACGATGAAGATGGTCAGCGCCGTGGCCGTGCACAGGCCCGTCACGAAGGTGGCGGCCATGCCGCCCCAGACCAGGGAATAGCTCGGTATTCCAAGCGCCATGGGCAAAAGCCCCAGCGTGGTGGTGAGCGTGGTCAAAAGGATGGGCCGGAGCCTGATGCGCACCGCCTCGCGCGCGCAGGACAGCCGGTCCAGACCCGAGGCGTACAGCCGGTTGATGAAATCGAGCAGCACCAGGGAATCGTTGACCACCACCCCGGTCACGCCCACGGTGGCGATGAAGCTGTTGACCGTGAAGATCGTCCTGGTGAAAAAAGCCCCGAACACCACCCCGGTCAGCGAAAACACCACAGCCGACAGGATGATGGCGGGCTGGATGTAGGATTTGAACTGGGCGCCCAGGATCAGGTAGATGGCCAGCACCGCGATGACGAAAGCCGAGGCCAGGGAGGCGAAGGATTTGCGCGTGCTCTCGAACTCCCCTGCGAAATTGAGCGCGGCCCCGGGATGCCTGTCCCGGACGCCCGCGTACCAGGCGCGCACCCGCTCCACCACCCCCGTCGCCGCAATGTCCGTATCCGGCCGCAGGTTGGCCGTGACGGAAATGGCCCGCTGCCCCTGGAACCGGTTGCGCTGCCCGGGCTCCATGTAGACGTCCAGATCGCACAGGTCCGACAGGCGCACCGGGCCGGATTCCTTCTCAAGCGCGGGAACGTCCAAAGCCTGCTCCGGGTCCCGCATGAACTCCGGGTTGATCTTGAGCCGCAAATCCACATCCTCGTCGTCCAGACGGAATGTTCCCGACAAGCGGCCGTCCAGGACCGATCCGGCCAATGCGGCCACCTGGGCCGGGGTGAGGCCGTATTCCGCGTCCCGGCCGTTTTTCGGAATGATCCGGAAGATCCTGTTGGCCGAGCCCAGCTCGTTGCTCAAATTGACCAGGTTGGGCGCGATGACCGGATCGGTCTTCAGATAGTCGAGAACCAGGGCGGAAAGCGCCGCCACGGCCTTCTGATCCGTCCCGAGCGTCCTGATGTTCACGTCCTTGCCCGCGGGCGGCCCGTCGGACAGGGGCCGAAGCCGGATGGTCCAGCCGCCGCCCTCGAAGCGCTTGAGCTTTTCGCGCATGGCTTCCAGATGCCTGGCCGGATCGTTCCCGGGCGCGTCCGCGAAGGCCCTGTCCTCCTTGACCGGCAGCTCCGCCACTACATGCCCCACGTTGGAGCCGAACAGGGTCTCGTAGTCCTCGTTGAAATAAAAGCCCGCATATCCCGTGGCGGACTTGGTCATGCCCGGCCCCAGGCTCTCGATGAAGGCGGATATCTCCTTGAGCCTGGCCGAGGTGGATTCGATGGGCTCGGACGGCGGCCCCATCACTTCGATATAATAGGTGTTGTAGTCGTCCGGGAAGAATTTGATCCGGATGAGGTTGGCCTTGCCGGAGACCGACAGGCCCAGCATGACCATGGCGCAGACGAAGGCCATGAACACGGCGCCCACGGCGATGAGCCTGCGGCGCATGACCAGGACCAAAAGGCGGTCCGCCGCCTTTTGCAGCCAGAGCATGAAACGCCGCTCCTTGGCGTGATCACCGCTCTCGCGCAGTCTTTTGGCGCCCGGCCAGTCCACGAAATGGGGCGGCAGGAAGATCAGGCATTCGATGAGCGAGGCCAGAAGGGCATAGGTCACGGCCTTGGGCACCAGGGCGAAGAACTCGCCGGTGGAGCCGGTCATGATGAGCATGGGCAAAAAGGCCGCCACCGTGGTCAGGGTGGCCGCCACCACGGGCATGGCCACCTCGGCCGTCCCCTCCACGGCCGCCTCGGTCAGGCTCTTGCCGAGCTGGGCGTGGCGGTGAATGTTCTCCACCACCACGATGGCGTCGTCCACGATGATGCCGCTGACCAGGACGAAGGAAAACAGCGTGATCTGGTTGAGGGAATTGCCGGTCAGCCACATGATGACCATGGTGGTCAAAAAGGCGAAGGGAATGCCGACGCTTGCCAGCATGGCGTTGCGAAAGCCCATGACCAGCCAGATGATGCCCATGACCAGCGCGATGCCGAAGGCCATGTTGGCGCCGAGGGTATTGAGGGAGTCCTCCACGTAGACCCGCTGGTCCTGGGTCAGGACGGCCCGCACCCCTTCCCGGTCCAGCAACGGCTTGTTGGCCGAAAGAATGTCCTCCACGGCGGCCACGATGTCCAGCGCGTTGCCGGAGGCGTCCTTGACCACCTTGAGCGCCACGCTGTCCTGGCCGTTGATGGAGGCGATGACGTAGGGATCGCGGTAGGAGACCATGGCGTCGCTCATCACGTCGCGCACCCGCACGAAGGAGCCGTCGAGATCCCGGCGGATGATGGCGTTTCCCACGTCGTCCCGGGTGCGGAAGCGTTCGTCGACCACGACCACGTAATCCCCGGCCTTGCTCGTGAAATCCCCGGCCGGAATGGAGACGTTGGCGCCGCTCAAGGCCCTGGCCACGTCCTCGAAGACGACCTTGCGCCGGGTCAGCTTGTCCGGGTCGAGATAGACGTGGAATTCCCGCTCGTACTCCCCGTCCAGGGCCACTTCCTTGACCCCGGGAATCCGGCGCAGGGGGATTTTCAGCTCCTCGGCGATGAGCGACAGGGAACGGTTGCCCCGCTCTCCCGCCAGGTTCACCGTGACGGCGGGCAGCCATTCGCTCACCCGGATTTCCGTGAAACGCGGCGGGTCCATCTCCTTGGGCAGGTCGTTCTGGATGCCGAGGACCTTGAAGCGGATGTCGTCGTACCCCTTGCGATAGTCCGAGCCGTCCAGGAATTTCACGATGACCGAAGCGCGCTGGCGGTAGGATTTGGAGCTTATGTACTCCACGTTTTCCAGGTCATCCAGCGCGTCCTCGATCTCCCGCGTGACCAGGGCCTCCACCTCCTCGGGCGAGGCGCCCGGCAGGAAGGCGCTTATGACCACCTTGCCCATGTTCACGTCCGGATAGCGTTCCACCGGCAGATCAAAGGCGCAAAAGGCGCCCACGACCATGAGCAGGACGAAGACAAGGTTCAAAAGAACCGCCTGGTTCAGGAAAAAACGGATGAAGCCTTTCATGGATCAGGCCCCCGGATCGGCGAGAAAGGCTTCGCCCGGGCGGGCGTCCTCCGCCCGGATCCGGACCTGCCCATTCGGGCCGTCGCCCAAAAGCACGGCCTTCACCCGCTCCCCGTTCGGCCGCACCAGGAAATATTCCTCATAGGTCTTGAGCAGGCTTGTCTTGGGCGCAAGGAGCGCGCCGGCAGGGTCGGGCATGTTTACCGTAAGATCCGCCCGCAGGCCGCCGCGCAAGGCGCCGTCCGCGTTGTCGATAGCCAGATCCACCGTGATCTTGCGGGTGTCCGGCTCGAAATCCGGAGCGATGCGGTCGATGACGGCCGGAACCGTGATTCCCAGATCGGTCAGTTCGAGGGTCAGGCCGCCGTTTACGGCTTTGACGGCCTTCAGTTCGGCCACGGTCAGGGCGAAGGGGACGCGCAGCCTGTCGAAGCGGCCGAGCTTGGCCGTCTCGTCGCCGCTTCTGACCCATTCCCCGGGCTCGAGTTCGCGCGACATGACCTTCCAGCCCGGGGGCGCCCGCAAAACGTAGCGGGAAAGGTGCTCGCGCAGGTTTTTTTCCTCGATGCGCAGGCCCTCGAGATTGTTGCGCGTTCCGGCCAACACGCGCGCCTCGTCCTCAAGGTCGCGCCTGGCGGCCGAATCCTTGCCCACCAGACGCTCGTAGCGGCCGACTTCCTTGGCGTAAAAGTCGAAATCCGCTTCGAGCCGCCGCTGCTCCGCCTGATTCTTCTCCAGATCGAGCAGGATGAAGGCGTCGTCCAGGCGGGCGAAAATCCCGTCCGGGCCGATGGCGTCGCCCACGTCCGCCAGGACATCGCGGCACACGCCGCTCTCCTCGCTCACCAGGGTCATGACGGTCCGGGGCCGGGTAAAAGCGGTCAGGACGGCCTGGCGCATGGCCTTTTGCGGAACGAAGGTCTTCCCCGCGTCCTCGCTCCCGGCTGGGGCGGTCTCGCCCAAAGCGGCCCCGGCCGCGTGGGCCATCAGCAAAAACGCCGCCGGAAAAAGGACGGCCAGAAGCAAAACGCGCGCGTTCATGACGAATCCCGCGCGCCGCGTTCCTGTCGGGTTCGCGGCGCCGTTTCGCGGCCTTTGGAGGCGTCGCCGTCCCCATGATCCTCGGGATCGCGGGATGGGCTGCGCAGGTTGAAGGCCATTGTTTTCTCCAATAAATCCCACAGTTCATTGTCCCCGGCCATGGCCTCGACCCGGCCGGAAAGAAGCAGGTTGGCCAGCCCATGAGCGGCGGCCCATAGCCCCATGACCACGGCCTCGGACGAATGGCCCTGAAAATAGCCCGCTTCGATGCAGTCGCCCGCCATTTTCCGCAACAACTCGTACGATTCCATGGGCTTTGCGACCCAATCATCCTCCATGTCCCGCACGTCGATATCCAGGTTGAACATGAGATGAAAATAGCCGGGATGCGTTCTGGCGAAACGCAAATAATCCAGGCCCGAGCTCAGCAACCTCGCGTGCGGATCGGCAAGCTCCATGGCCTGGCGCTGCCGTTCCACGAACATGGCGAACCCCTCGATCCGAAGCGCGGCCAGGATCTCCCGCTTGCTGTTGAAATAGCGGTAGATGGCCGCCGGACTGTAGCCGATGGCGGCGGCCACGCCGCGCAGGCTCACGTTGTGAAACCCCTGCTTGACGAAAAGACGCATGGCCGCCGCGAGAATCCTGCCTCGCATGCGCTCCCTGCGCTTGTCCCTGGTTGCGGTCATTGTCATGGGGGTGGTGGTAGCAAAGCCTCAGAAAAATGTAAACGCTGTTCACATAACGAACGGCGTTCACGAAACAGGGCCGGGCCGGGCATTCCCAGGATGAGCACAGGGGCGAACGCCGGAGCGCGCCAGAGCGCGAGCCCATGTCCCGTCCTCGAAGAACACGTATGCTGCTTTCGAGGGCGGCGCCCTACGGTATCCAGCTTTTATGCAAAGACGGCGATTGTCATGAGACGCCGCGCTAGCCGGTCAAGCGCGCGGCCAGGAGATAGGCCAGATACCCGGCGCCCGCCGGGAGGGCCGTCAGCAGTCAGGGCGCGCACAAGGCCGAGCCCCTGGTCAGACGGTACAGCCCGGCGGCGCTCGCGGCGAATACGGCAAGGCCGCAGACGATGGGGAGATATGGGATCATAGGATCCTCCTTTGCCGAAAGGCGCCGGTTCCGGTCCGCACGCGAACCCGCGAGGGGACGCCGCCGCTCAAAAACCGCTTTGACCCGGACGGGCCGGTCCGCTATAAAACCCGATGGGGAACGGGCCGAGGCCTTTCCGTCACGGGATACAGGGGACATGCCCGGGGCGGACGGCGCGGCCTTCGGCCGTTTCCGAAGCGCAACGGGGGAGGCGTTTCATGCCATTATTCGCGCGGCTTCACGCCAAGCATCTCACGCAAAAATACGTCGGCAAATCCAAACGGTTCCAACTGACGCGCAACGACGGCTCGGTGCGCTTTTCCGGAACCCTGCTCGCCGTCTACCGCTTGGGCGAGGACGACGAGGACTACCATTTCCCGGGACTGACCCGGCTGGACCTTCTGGCCCTTTTCCGCACGAAAAGCGGCCGGTTCCTGGCCTATTACGCCGTGGACCACGAGGGAAACGAGCACATCGACGGGCGGCGCGAGTATTTGAAGGTCTGCGAGAGTTTCGAGCAGCTTGAGGACTTCGTGGGCCGCATGCGCTACGTCAACGCCCCGCGTTTCCTGCGGGTTCTCGACCAGGCGAGAAGCCTGCTTTTTCCCGCGCCGTCAAAGCCCGAAGCCGCCCTGTCCCCGCCCGCCGCCGAGGCCTAGTGTGGCGTCCACGAAGAAAGTGGACGCTTTTCTTGCAGGCAATATTCTGAAATAGTTGTTTTTTCCTCGAAAAACATGAACATGTTTTTCGAGGACGCGACGCGAGCGCCGCGATCCCCAGGCTTCAGGAAGCCCCGCAATGCTTCCCAATGGCGGCGATGGCCTGGGCAAGCAAGTCCCCGGTCGTCTCCAGGAGCGCTTTCACGTCCCGGTCCCGTCCTTCCAGGATGGCGGCCTCCAGTTCCTTGCAGGACAGGCGCAGCTCCTTGGCCGAAATGTTGCCCGCCGCCCCGGCCAGGGCGTGGATCTTCACCCTGGCGTTTTCCGGATCGCCGCCGGCCAGGTCCCGGGCCGCCCTCTCGATCTGCTCCGCGAAGGTCTCGATGAAAAGACCGAGAATCCGCTGGTGGATCCGCCTGTCCCCCCCCAGCCGGTCCAGTCCCTCAGCGAAATCGACCGGTCCGGCGGGAAGCGCCGGGTCCGGCCCGGGGCTCGCCTTCGCAGGCGCGACGGGCGCGGGTTGCCCGCCGGACGTCCGTTCCTCGTTCGCGCTCCTGCCTATCCAGCGTTCGAGCGTCCCGATGAGGACGCGCCAGTCCACGGGCTTGCCCAGGTAATCGTTCATGCCCGCCGCGAGGCAGCGCTCCCTGTCGCCATCCAGGACATAGGCCGTCATGGCCACGATGGGGATGTCCGCCCCGTCCGGCAGGGCGCGGATGGCGGCCGCGGCTTCGAAGCCGTTCATGTCCGGCATCTGCAGGTCCATGAGAATGAGGTCGTATCGCTTGCGCACGGCGGCCTTCACGGCCTCGCGGCCGTCGGCGGCCACATCGGCCTCGATGCCCGCCATGCGCAGGATTTCCAGAGCCACCCGGCGGTTGACCTCGATATCCTCCGCCAGAAGCACCCTGGCCCCGGCCAGGGCCGGGCCGGACGGGGCCAGGAAGGCGGGCGCCGCCCGCCGCTCCGGTTTCCCGGTGAAAAACCACTGGACCGCCTCGGACAGGGTGGACGGTTTGACCGGCTTGGAAAGACGCAAGGCCTGGGGGAAAAACTCCGAAAGGCCGTCTTCCTCGCCCGGCTGGCGGACGAAGAGGATGACCCTGGCCCCGGCAAGGCGTTCGACGAGCGCCCTGTCCCCGGGATCGTCCAGGACGCCGGGCGCGGCCAAGGCGCCGTCCAGCGCGGCGAGATCGACCTCCCCCCCCTCCCGCAAGGCCTCATAAAAGGCTTCCCGCCCCGCCACGGTCGTCACCGAGAACCCCAGACGCGACAGCTCCTTGCCCAGCGCCTTGGCCTGGGCGGCGCTTACCGCTCCGGCCAGGGCGCGTTTGCCCGCCGTCGCTCGCCGCAACGCGGACAGGCTCCCGATATCTCCGGCCACGGGGGGCAGGGGGACGGCCAGGGTGAAGACGCTGCCCCGGCCGGGTTCGCTGGACGCGGTCAGATCGCCGCCCATGAGCAGGGCCAGGCGCTTGGAAATGGCGAGTCCCAGCCCGGTCCCTCCGCGTCCGCCCGCTCCGCGCGCGCCGGGGGGGAGGGTCTGTCTGGAGCCGGACGGACCGGCCTGGAAAAAGGCGTCGAAAATCCCGGCCAGATCGCGCGGGCCGATGCCGAGTCCGGTGTCCGTCAGGGCGAAGACCAGTCTCCTCCCCTCGACGCCCCGGGCCGCGCCGGATTCGGCGTTCGCCTCCCCGTCGTTCCCGTCGTCTTCGTATCCCGCGACGTCCCGGCGCACGGAAAGGACGATGGAACCCGCGTCCGTGAAGCGCAGGGCGTTGGACAGAAGATTGGAAAGAATTTGCCGCAGCTTGCCGGAATCGCCGAAAACCCGCTCCGGGACGTCGGCGTCCACGTCCAGGACGCAATCCAGCCCTTTGGCCAGGGCCTGTTCCCCGAACATGCCGATGATATCGCCAAGGGTCTGGCGCAGGTCGAAGGGCCGTTCCTCCAGCGCCGCCTTGCCGGACTCGATCTTGGACAGGTCGAGCACCCCGTCCACGATGCCCAAAAGCTCTCCGGCCGCGGTCCGGATGATCTCCAGACGTTCGCGCTGCACGCCCGGCAGCGGTCCGGCCAGGGCCAGGCCGCTGAGTCCCATGATGGCGTTCATGGGCGTTCTGATCTCGTGGCTCATGTCCGCCAGAAAGGCGCTTTTGGCCCGGTTGGCCGTTTCGGCCCGGGACTTGGCCTCGCGCAGTTCGGCCTGGGAAAGGCGAAGTTCCTCTTCCACGCGCTTGCGCTCGGCGATCTGCAGATTGAGCAGCGTGTTTTTCCGGTCAAGCTCCGCCGTACGCTCCGTGACCTTTTCATCCAGCCCGCCGACCAGGGATTCCACCTTGCCGGCCATTTCGTTGAACGTCAGGGCCAGAAGGCCGTATTCCCCGTCCCAGTCGCGGGGGCAGCGGGCGGTGAGATCGCCGTCGCGCAACTGTCCGGCCGCGCCCGCCAGGATGTTGATGGGGCGCAGCAGACGCCGCGCGGCCCACCAGGCGGCCAGTCCGGAAAGGCACAACAGGCCGAGGCCGAAAACGGCCAGCCGCTCGCCGAGATAGGTCGAGGCGGCGTGGTACTGGCCCTCGTCCACGCTGTAGACCAGGAACCAGCCGAATTCGGGGTTGCGCCTCGCCCAGGCCACCCGTTCGACCCTGGCGCCGCCGGGACCGGTCACGGCGAAGCGCAATTCGGCTTCGCCCGACGTCGCGGCCTGGCCGATATCCATCCAGAGCGGCCTGCCGGTGAGCAGGTTCTCCGTTTCGGACGAGGACAGCTCCATGACTCGCGGCGCCGCGACGAAGCCGCCCTGGCCGTCCAGGATGAAGGCGATCCCCTGACCGGCGGCGCCGATCCTGCCCAGGGCCCGATACAGGCCGCCGATCATGGCCTCCTTGCTTTTCTCCACCGCCTCCTCGGTCTCGCGCAGGGTGAAACCGGCGCCCACGATGACGTTCCACGGCTTGTAAAGGGCGAAATAGGCGATGCGCTTGGCGGGTCTTCTGGCGCCATGCTCCCGCCAGGAATAGGCGGCCTCGGACTCCCCCTGCGCCAGGGTTTCCTTGAGGGAGCGCTCGAAGGCGGCCCGTGTTTCGGCGTTTTCCACGCTGTCTATGCTTTTGCCCACAAAGGAGGGATCGGCGTGGGCGAGAATACGGCCCGTGAGGTCGGACACGAACATGAAATCGCCCTGGTCGCGGGGAAGGTTGACAATCTCGCCCAGGATGTCCCGGCCGCTTTCGCCGGCGGGGTCGAAATCCCCCGTGACGCCCCGGCGGCGCGCGTTCAGGATGACGAAGGCCGTGCGGGCCATGTCCCGCAGGCGGCGCTTGCGGGCTTCGAGAACGCCGGTGCGGTAGACGGCGAGATCCTGGTCCAGGGCCCGGACCATCTCGTCCAGGCTGGCCAGAACGCCCTGGGCCGTCTCCCTGGACGCCTGCCGCGCGGCCTGCCGGATATGCGGCATGGCCAAAAGGTACAGCCCGAGCGCGTTGAGGATGGCGGCGCCCATGATAAGCAGGAAGAGCTGGCGGAACATTTTCGAGGAAAACACCGGCGCTCCTCAACGCGTTGCGCGGCGAAGGCCGCCCCGGCCCGCGCCGTCTCATGGGCGCGCGCCCATATGGCGCGGACGGCTTTTTGGCCAACGCGCGTCTCTTGAAAACAGCCTTCCTTCATCCACAACGACGGTCCGGAGGGCCGCCCCGGCGGATCATTTCTTCCCGCCGGGTTTCCTCTCCTTGCCCTTGGCCGCGTTTTGGGCGTCCATCTCCTTGAGCATGGCGTGGCGATACATGACCCGCTCCACGTACAGGGAGGTCTCGGGAAAGGGCGGCGGGCCGCCGTACTTGTCCACCGTTCCGGGCCCGGCGTTGTAGGCGGCCAGGGCCAGGCGCTGGTCCTTGTACTTCACCAGCAGGCTTTTTAAAAAGCGCACTCCGGTCTCGATATTCAGGGAAGGGTCGAACGGATCCTCCAGCCCGAAAGTCCGCTGGGTTTCGGGCATGAGCTGCATGAGTCCCTGGGCGCCTTTGCCGGAAACCGCCGCGTTCATGAAGCCCGATTCCTGCTCCACCACGGCGTAGACCAGCCAGGGGTCCACCCCGTAGCGCTCGCCGTATTTCTTGATGAGCTCGACCATGGGGCCCGTGCGGATGGTTTTGGGAAAATTGGCGAACCCCGCTCCGCCGCCCGCGATGGGGCCGAAAAAACGGACCGTGTCCGCGATCCAGTCCTGACGTTTTTCCTTGGCCGCGCCGCCTTTTTCCCGGATCAGCTTCTTGATGGCCGCAAAGCCGAGCCTGGGATCCTCATCCCCCTGGTACAACAGGACGTGTTTGTCGGAAACGGCCTTTTCGTTGAGATGCACGACGCCGTACTCGTCCTCGTAGCCGTACAGGGCGTAGGCATGAGCCGGGGAAGGCGGACGGAAGACAAGGCTGGCGACGGCGAGGATCGCCGCCGCCCTCCACATTCCGGCGAAAAGCGCGCGCATGGTTCTCATGACGCAAGGATAACGCCGTCTGGACGCGGGTCAAGCCGTTTGCGGCCTGACCCGCGTTTTGTCCGCGCCGCGTCGGCGCGAGGAGCGCGCTCCCGGCTCAGGCCACCTTGCGCACGCCCACGAAATGCTCCTGCATGCACACCCCGCCGCCGCCCTTGTCCCAGTTGGCGATGCCGCCGGGCATGAGCTCGTTGTCCGCCGC